>JACZRH010000085.1 GCA_022574815.1 Planctomycetota bacterium
AGGATGATGACACGTTCGAGGCGAACCTCGTCTTCCTGGGGGGCGGCACGCAGTACAACTTCGGAACGCCCAACGACGACCGGCTGCGGATCTGGAACTCGGCATCGGGTGAGGTTTTCACGGTTCTCCCCGATGGCAACGTCGGCATCGGGACGACCACGCCCGCTGAGGCCCTGCATGTCAGCGGCGGCAACATCCTGGCCGACCGAGGTTCGGCGACGAACGCTTTATCGCGTTCTCTCGTGCTTGGAGGGGCCCGCAAATTTGATGGCAACCCCTACGCGCATATCCAATTCCAGAATTTCGACGAAGACAGCGGAGCGTCCGATTACATCGGGGCGGAAATCCTGTCTACCAACGACGGTGGTGTCGATGGGGGAAATCTGCGTTTCTTCGTAAACGATGGAAGCGGTCCGAGCGAAGGCATGAGAATCGACCGCGAGGGCAACCTCCAATTCGGGCCCACCCTGCAGTTTCATGTTCCGGCGGACACGGACCGAACCGTGATTGTCCGCGGGCAGATCACCGGCTCCGACGGAAATATTGTCGCTTCGCAAAGCACTACCGGCGTGAGTTCTTCAAGGGCTAGTGGTGATGCACATTACTTGGTGAGCTTCCCCGCCGGCGCATTCAGCGGAGTGCCGATCGTCACCGTGACCGCGTTCGACCCCACCAATGGTCGTCTTCGTGTCGCCATACTGGAGAGCGTCAGCACCGACGATTTCTCGGTCTTCATCAGAGATCAGCAAGGCCTCCGGTTCCCTGCAAGGTTTAATTTCATCGCCATCGGCGAGCGGTAAACCCGCATGGGTCTGGACCCGCGCGGCTGGACATTGCCGTCACCATTTGGATCGGCCGGCGACTTCGACCGGAACTGACCCGAAACACAAGCGGCAAACTCACGCCGCCCGCTCCTGAGAGCGGATCGGCTGTTACGAAAGGAACTGATCATGATGACGAAACGAATTACCCATCTGACGTGCACGCTGATGGTCCTCGCTCTGGCACCGTCCGCATTCGCCCAGGACTTCGCCATCAACTGGCACACCATCGACGGCGGCGGCGGGTTCAGCAGCGGCGGCGGCTTTGGGCTGGCCGGCACGATCGCCCAGCCCGACGCCGGCGCCCTGACCGGCGGCGACTTTAAACTCGTCGGCGGCTTCGGCTCGGCCACGGCCCCGGCCATTCAGGATGCCGACGCCGACGGCATAGAGGACGGTGCTGACAACTGCCCCAACACGCCCAATCCGGGCCAGGAGGACGCGGACGTCGACGGCATCGGCGACGTCTGCGACACATGTCCGAACGATCCGGACAACGACATCGACGCCGACGGCGTCTGCGGCGACGTAGACAACTGCCCGGCGGTGGCCAATCCGGGCCAGGAGGACGCGGACGTCGACGGCATCGGCGACGCCTGCGATAATTGCCCGAACACCTACAACCCCGGGCAGGAGGACCAGGATGCCGACGGAATCGGCGACGCCTGCGAGTCCAATACGCCGCCGGGCACCAACGTGGACGTCCAACCGGTTGACGAAACAACCGGCCAGCCGGCGCCCGTCACGATGACTTTCGACGAGGTGCTCACAGCCGGCGATACGACGGTCACGTCGAGTGCACCGAGCGGGAATGAGGTTCTGCCGCAAGGGTTCATCTTAGGAGACCCGCCGGTGTTTTACGACATATCGACGACGGCCACATTCGCCGGAGACGTGCAGGTCTGCTTCGACTACAGCGGCCTGAGTTTCACTGACGATCAGAACCTCAGGCTCTTTCACAGCAGCGACGGCATCGTCTGGTTCGACATCACCACGTCGCTCGATACGCAGAACGACATCATCTGCGGGCTCACCAGCTCCTTCTCGTTCTTCGGCGTATTCGAGACCGTCGATTCCGACGCTGACGGCCTGCTGGACGCGACGGAGTATGAAATCGCCGAGGGAAGCGGCTGCCCCGATCCGTCAAACCCCGACTCGGACGGCGACACGCTCAGCGACGGCGAAGAGGTCACGCTCGGGACCGATCCGTGCAATCCCGACACCGACGCCGACGGTCTCCGCGACGACGTCGACCCCAACCCCCTCGTGCCGGACCAGACCGGCGGGGCCTTGGAGCAGGACCTTCGCACTCTGGCGGATGGGATCCTGGCGCTGGATCTGGGCCTGTTCAACGGCCCCAACAACAACGCGAATCGCGGCCGGCGGAACGCCTTGGCCAATCGCGCCATGGACGCCGCCAACGCTCTCGCGGCGGAGGATATCGCGACCGCGATCGACGAGATGTCGAGTCTTCTCGACAAGATCGATGGGCAAAGCCGCCCGCCGGATTGGATGGCTGCGACTCAGGACAAAGCCGATCTGGCGGATGACGTGTTAGCGTTAATTGCGGCGCTTGAGGGTCCATAATGGACGCAGCCTGAAGTATTTGGACTTTCTGACGAGGAGGCGAGCGGACCGGCTGCGAAGTGCCGGTCCGCTCGTGCGTTGACAGCGGCGGAGAGATGTTCACCAGCGGCGGCGGATTCGAACTCATCGGCGGCTTCTGGGCCATCGCCCGCGGCGACAGCCCGCCCTGCGACCCCTGCGACATGAACGGCGACGGCGGCATTGACGCGCTCGACATCGAGCCGTTCCTGTTCGGGTTCCGACATGCTCCCGTTGTAATCTTATTAGTTCGTTACTTTGCTACTTTGCGGCATTGCAACATATCCGCCTTGTCATTCCCGCTTCAGCGGCCGGATCTTGATGTTGCGATACCACACCTTGTCGCCGTGGTCCTGCAAGTCGATGTGCCCCTTGCTCATCATCCCGTAGTGCGGCATCTTGCTGAACTTGCTCTTGGCGACCAACTCTTTCCAACGCGGGCTGTGCAGCTCGTACTCGATGATCTTCAGCCCGTTGAGCCAATGCTCGACGCGATTGCCGTCCACGCGCAGGCGCATCGCGTTAAACAGCCCTACCGGCCGGATCGAGCTGCGCAGCGGCGCGTGCAACGCATAATTCGAGCCCGCCGTGGTCAGCGGGTTGCGGCCGTCGGCGTGCTCGTAATTGTCGAGCACCTGCACCTCCGGACCCGTTTCCCATGGGTAGCGATACTGCTCGCTGACGCGAAAGAAGATGCCGCTGTTGCCGCCGACGCTGATGCGCCATTCGAGTTTCAGCTCGAAGTTGTCGAACTGCTCTTCCGTGATGATGTCGCCGCCGCCGCCCACGCGGACCAGGCACCCCTTGTACACCTCCCAGCCGTCGGGAATCGTGTCCTTCTTGAAACCGCGCCAACCCTGGGTCGTTTTCCCGTCGAACAACAACCGCCAGCCCGCCGCGCGCTCGGTTTCGCTTAGTACATTCTGAGGCGGCTGCGCTGGGCGCACGCGGACGGTGCCGTAGCGATCGTTGGGAATGGCGTTCAGCGTGTACCAGGCCTCGGTGCTCCAGGGCAGCCCGCCCCGCGGGGCAACACAGGGCGGCAAGAGTCGCAGATAAATGACGTGGGACGTCTTGAGGCCGTCAATCTCCAGGAATACACGCGTGCGATTGCCGGAAACGCCGGCGGATTTTACCGGATAGCGAATGCCGTCCCGCCTCGGCGCGTGCGCCGTCGCTCGCGCTTCGGCGTCGACGCCCGACGTTGCTTCCTGATTTCGCGGCGCGCTCCGCAACTGAAACGGCCACTGCTCGATGTAGAACGAATCGGGATCCCAGCCGACGTCTCGATGCAAGACCTTGTTGAACTCGATCTCCAGTCCGTTGGTCAGCGCTCGCACTGCGACCATCTCCAGCGGGGATTGCCAGAGCGGACGCAAGAGTTGATCACCGATCTTGAGATCGTCGATAGCCTCGTATTCGGGGCTGTGCGCGTACACGCCGTCGCCCGCGACTGTCAGCCGGTCCACGCTGCCCGCGAGCCCCTGCGTGAATCGGAAGATGCAGCCCTGAAACGTCTCCCCCGCCGACTCGACGAACATGCGCTGGATTCCGGTCCCGCCGCGCGCCGCGACCAGCACCTGCCCGTCGAATATACCGCCGCGAAGCGGCAGCACGGAAACCCCTTCGATCTTCGGCCGGTCCGCGGGAAGCCAAACAATCGGGCCGACCGTGGCGTCCGTCACGTCGGTCACGACCTTGAGGGATTCGTAGGCCAGTCCCTTGAAACTGCGCTCCGCGCGCGGCTCTGTCCCGGCGCTCGAGAGCCTGAAGCTCGGATGCACGCCGGCTACAGGGGTTCCGTCGCCCGGCCGGCCGCGCCGCAAAGCTCTGATGATGCGTTTCGTGCCCGGCGACGTCGCTCTCGGTGCGTCGGCGTCGTGGCTGAGCACGGCGGCGGGGATCGGGGTGTAATCACCGGTATTCGTCGCGGGCCGCCAACCAAGCAGAAGCTCTTCGCCGCCGCTGGACTCGAAATGGAATACGCGCAAGGCGTGCAATCCCGGATCGAGCTCGATCTCGCCGTCCTTGGGCGTCGGGCCGTGCAGGCCGTCGTGGTCGATCACCAGCCGACCGTCGATCCACAACTTCGCGCCGTCGTCGCTCATGAGTCGGAAGCCGTAGGTCCCCGGCTCTTCGATGCGCAGGAAACCGGTGACTTCCGTCAGGAACCGGTCCTTGAATTCGCCGAAGTCGCCGCGCTCCGTTTCGAGGTCGACTGACGGCAGGATCTTCACGGTGTTCGGCAGTTGGTGCGGCGCGAGTTCGGGCAGCGCGTGCATGGGTTGCCCGATGTCGTAGATACGCACGAGCACGCCGGGAGCGGTGTTGGCAGACTGTTCCTGCCCGTATACCGAAAGGAATGAGAGTGGTATGAGAACACAGGGACGGAATCGACGGATCAGCGAACGTAGCATCATTCTCTACCTTGTTGCGATTGCGAGAGCTCTTGCCTTCTGTCTTCTTGTGATTGCGCGAGCTCATGCTGCTGGTGAATCCGCGCGGACTAAGAGCCCGCGGCTCGGATTCTCTTGTGTGCGAAAACACTTTCTGTTCTTATTCCGCGCGGAATTCCAGTCCGGGGATCGATTTTCCGTCCGACGCTTTGACGCCGCAGATAAAGCCCCAGCCGCCGCTGCCTTGCACGATTTTCAGCATGAGCGTGTTCCAGCCCTCGTTCAGCGAGACCTTCACCTTGTCGGCGCCCGGCTGGATGCCGCGGAAGGTGAGATTGCTGTGAACGAGGTCGCCGTTGAGCCAGGCCATGACGGCGTCGTCGCTGCCGATCTCGAGCCGGGCGGGCTGCTGCTTCGGTGAACGGATCGCGGTCTTGACGTAGACGCAGCGCTCGCTGCCGGCCGAGAAGCGGTTGAGGTCGAAAATCCACGGGTTGTCGGCGTCGCCGGCGATGTCGAGCGGCTTCCATTCGAGGTCGTGCGCGTCGGGCGTCTCCGGCGCGAACGCGATCGTGAACAGCTCACGGGCCTTGGTTCCCTCGCGCATGTACGGACCGCTGATCATCCAGTCGGCGATGTAGCCGTCGTGCTGCTCGATGAACGCAACCGTCTCGTCGAGCGTGCGCTGCACGCGGTTGCGGTCGTACGCATTGCGGACCGCCTCGATCGCCATCATCGCCTCCTCGCGGTTTCGCGCGACCAAACCGCGGGACAGTTGCAGCATTGCGATGGCCGCCTCGTCGCGCAGTTGCGGATCGTCCAGGTACTGCCGCGCGAACTCGAGCGTTTCGGGAATCGGCACGTCATTCAGCGCGCCGAGCACGAGCTTCTGTTCCGCCTCCTGCCGCGCCAGCGACATCGCGTCCCTGAGCATTTGCAGGGTCTGCGCCGAATCGCGCTCGCTCGGCAGCCGCGCCAGCCGTACGAACGCGCGCAACGCGAGCACCTGATGCGTCTGCAAGGAGCTGTCCCGCGCGATCCGCAACAGATCGTCCAGCACGGCGGCATCGTCCCACTTCGCCAGCGCCCGCACGCCCGCGTCGAGCACTTCCGGCTCGCGGCTTTGCAGCGCGGCACGAATGACCTCGAGCGCCTTTGCGCCGCGAACTCGCCCGAGCACGCGAATCAGGGGCGCGTCGGTCGGGCCGGGGCTCTCGCTCAGTGCGGCCAGCACCGGCGCGGCGCGCTGCGCCTCGTCATCGTCGCCCAGACATATCGCGACGACGGCGTTTTCGGCTGCTTCCGACGCTTCTTCGCCACTCTCCTGTTTCAACGCCGCGACCAGCGAATCAAGATCGTCGTCGCTCGCGAGCTCTCCCAGGGCCTCGAACGCCGCCACACGCACCGCCTCGTCGTCGTCCTTCGCGGCCTCGAACAGCGTTAAGGATGCATTCCGCGTGTGCCGACGTGGGATGCTGCGCAATAGCTCGGCCCGCACGTTCGCCGCCGGCTCCCGTCTTGCTGCGGCCAGAATCGCATCGTCCACATCGGCCCCGCGAAGTCGCCCGAGTGCTTCACGAGCGGCGTCGCGCTCGGCACCCGTCGCGTTGGCGGCCGCCTCGGCCAGCCGCACCACGTCGCCGGCCCCGCCGAGCGTCTGCATCGCGCGCAGAGCGGCCGCGCGAACGCCTGCGTCGTCCGATCGGAGAGCTGTCAACACCGCCGGTTTCGCCGCGGCCTCGCCGCGTGCCGCAAGCACCTCGAGGATGATCGCCTGTGCTTCCGGCGAGGATTTGTCCAGCTCGGCGAGCAGTTGGGGTGTGGTGGCATCACTATCGAGTCGTTCCATGAGCCGCGCCGCAACCCGCTTCATCCATTCGTCTTCGCCAGCCGTGATGAGCCGCAGGAGCTCGGGCAGAGCGGCCCGCGCGTCGGCCAGCGCCAGACCGCGAAGAGCCGCGACCCGCCGGTCCCGCGCGAGATCTGAGTTCCACAAATCGTTAAAGATTCGAGCGGCCTGCTTGTGTTGATCCGCGGCTGCATACCGGTCGGCGACACGCAGCAGCGCGTCGACGGCGAGCTCGTGCCGCGCGTCGTCGTCGGCCCGCCAGACGGCGTAGAGCTTCTCGTATGCCGCCGGCCCGCCCAGGTCGCCGAGCGCCGCGAGCGCCGCCGCCGCGACGGCCGCGTGCTGCGCATCGGCGAGTTGCACAAAACGATCGATGCTCGCCCGGTCATCCCGATCGGCAAGCGCGTTGATCAGCGCCACGCGCCACGCCGGCTGGCGCGCCGCGTCGAGCGCGTCGCGCAGAGCGGCGGCGGCCGAATCGGCGGTGTTCTTCTGCAACGCGCGGCGGGCCAGCTCGCGGATTCGAGGCTCGTCGTCGTGCAACAGCTCGCTCAGCACGCCGACTGACTCCTGCTGCCCGATCGTTTCGATCTTGCGCAGCAGCCAGACGCGCGCCGGCATGACGGTCTCCGGGCCCAGCCGGGCGACGATTGACTTGCACAGCGCGGCCCGCTCGTCCTCGGCCCCCGGCCGCCCGGCGCGCAAGCTGATCTGCTCGAACCGCTGCTGGGCGTCCCGGCGGTCGGCGATTTTCTCGGCCCCCATCCCGGGGAGCAGCACGTCGATGACGGCCGCGTATTCGAGCTCGAGCGCGGACATCCCCGCGCCGCCTGCCGCCCGATCGGTCGTAAACCGCACGCGGCGCGGCCCGGCGTCTGATCCCGCGTCGGTCGCGCACGCGAAAATGCCCATCAGCAACGCACCGGAGCACAAGACCAGCAATAGGCGTTTCATCGCTTGCTACCTCCTTATGCCTGCAAGCGCCACGGAGCGCGCTTCGGTCGGTCGAGCCAGTTGGCCGCCGCCGCGTCGCCGATGATCTCTTGCTTACTCGAATCCCACCGAATCGTGCGCCCGGTCCAGAACGCGATGTTCGCCAGGTGGCAGACCGTCACCGAGCTGGCCCCGATCGCCACGTCGCAGATCGGCCGGCGGCGGCTACGAATGCAGGTCAACCAGTCCTGCCGATGGCCGGGGCTCTTGTAGAGCTGAATGTCGTCAGGGTAGATCGGCTCCTGGCCGATCGCATCGGGCCAGGTCTTGATGGTGCCGCGGTTCACCTCGACCTTGCCTTCCGTGCCCGTGAAGAGGATCCCGTTCGCGCCGCCGTGCGTCATGGTCACGCCGTTGGCGTACTCGAACGTGAGCGAAACCTGCTTTCCTGGGTCGGGCGTCGCGCCGATCGCCGGCATCTTGTTGGGCGGCGTGATCTCGACCGGCCCGTCACCGTCCATGCCCATGCCCCATTGTGCGATGTCGTAGTGGTGGGCACCCCAGTCGGTCGTCATGCCGCCGGAATAGTCGCGGATGTGCCGCCAGCCGCCCGAGTAGCTCCCGCTACAGCGCTTGGCGTTGTACGGCTGCATGGGCGCGGGGCCGAGCCAGCGGTCCCAATCAAGCCCTTCGCGCACCGGCTCCGCGGGGTGGTAAGCCTCGCGCGACGGGCCGCCGATGCCGACGTTGACGGTTTGCAGCTTGCCGATGCGGCCGTTGCGAACCAGCTCGCAGGCGTAGCGGAAGTTCGACGCCGAACGCTGCTGGCTGCCGGTCTGAAAGACCGTGTTGTATCGGCGGGCGGCCCGGACCATCTGCCGCGCCTCGCGGATCGTGAGGGCCAGCGGCTTTTCGCAGTACACGTCCTTGCCGGCGCGGCAGGCAGCGATCGCGATCGTCGCGTGCCAGTGATCTGGGACGGCGATCAAGACGGCATCGATGTCGTCGCGCTCCAACAGGCGTTCGTATTCGTTGTATATCTCGCACCCGCGGAACGTGCCCGGCGATTCGGCCCCGTAGTGCTCCACGACGCGCCCGCGGGCCCGCTCGCGCTTCTTGGCGTCCACGTCGCAGATCGCGACGACCTGCACCTCTTGGTCGCCGAGAAAACCGCCGAGGTGTCCACCGCCCATGTTGCCGACGCCGATGAAGCCCACGGTGATGCGTTCACTGGGTGCAAAACGCAGGCCGCGTCCAAGAGCGCTGGAAGCAACGAAGTAGGGCGCCGTCGCCGCCGCGGCTTTGAGGAATTGACGGCGAGTCGTGTCATGGCTGCGAGACATGATCGCATCGCTCCTGTGGTTGGTTGATCGTCTGCGCCCAAAGTGATCGAGACAGTACCAAGAGGGTAACGCCAAACGGCCGGCCGAAAAACCGTCTCATGGGTCTTCAAGAGAAAAACATCCTGAGTGACGGAACCGTTGCGTGAGCGTCAACAGAGGTGTCCGGATTGCTGAGACGAAATACCCGCGCACGCCGGCGGACACCGACGGGCGCGGCACAAACGGATTCCGCTTACACCAACTTCGTCACCCCCGGCGTCGGCACTTCCACTACCGGCAGATCACCGAAACTGTACGCCGCCGGCGTCAGGTCGAGCTCGGACGAGTCGCGGGCCCAGTCCCACTTCAGCTCGCGGCCGGTGTAGGCCGACATGCGGCCCATGATCGCCGTCAACGTGCTGTGTGCGATGCGCACGCCCTCGTTCAGCGGCTCTCCGCTACGAATGCCGGCGATCAGGTCGGCGTGCTCCTGCACGTAGGGGTTCACCGATTCGCCTTGCGTCTCGAACTTCCAGGGGTTTTCACCTTCGATGACCGCGTTGCGCGAGTCCGTGCGGACCACGCCCTTGGTGCCCACGATCCGCTCTGAGACGCGGTCGGAACAGCCGTGAATCTGACGGCACGAGCTGAAGACGCGCACGCCGCGGGGGTATTGATACTCGATCGCGAAGTGGTCGAAGATGTTGCCGAACTCCGGACCGGTGCGCACCTGCCGCCCGCCCAGGCCCATCACGCGTCGCGGGTGGGCCTTCAGCGCCCAATTGACCACGTCGAGGTTGTGAACGTGCTGCTCGACGATGTGGTCGCCCGACAGCCAGCAGAAATAAAGCCAGTTGCGGCACTGCCACTCCATGTCCGACCACTCCGGCTTCTGCGGCTTGACCCACAGCTTGCCCTGGTTCCAGTAGCACTGGGCCGCGACGATCTCGCCGATCGCGCCGTCGTGGATGCGCTTCATCACCTCCAGGTAGTGCGGCTGGTGCCGGCGCTGCGTGCCCGCGACGATGCCGAGCCCCTTTCGACCGGCCGCTCGCGACGAAGCGATCACCGAGCGGATGCCGACCGGATCAACCGCGACCGGCTTCTCCATGAACACGTGCTTGCCGGCTTCGATCGCCGCTTGCAAGTGCTGCGGGCGGAAGTGCGGCGGCGTCGCGAGGATGACCATGTCCAGGTCGCACGCCAGCACACCCTGGTAGTTGTCGAAGCCCGTGAACATCCGCTCGTCGGTGACGTTGATCTTGTCCGGCACCTTTTCGAGCAGGCTTTTTTTGGAGCTGTCCAGACGGTCCTGAAAGAGGTCGCCCATCGCGACGATCTCGACGTTCGCCGACGACTGCACGCAATTCCGCGCCGCCCCCGTCCCGCGTCCGCCGCAGCCGATCAGCCCGACGCGCAGCTTGTCGGGCGTTCCCCCGGGCGGCACGATCACAATGCCGTTACTTCGCTTGGGCGTCGTCGCACAGCCGCTCACCAGCGCGGTCGCCGAGAAGGCCGCCGACGTCATCAGGAAATCCCGACGCGAAAGCGCGCTCGCGGGTTTGCTGCTCTTCTTCTTCAATGCCATGTCGTGATCCTCCGATGAATCCGGAATCAACTTCATCGCTGTTCGCTATACTAGAACCGATCGCAGGCGCGGTACGCGTCGATAACCGCCCGCTCGCCCTCCTTACCCTTCTTCGCGTTGCCGTGCTCCATGCCGACGATGCCGGTGAAGCCCTTCCCGTGGATGTGCCCGAACACGTTGCGGTAGTTGATCTCGCCGGTGGTGGGCTCCTTGCGGCCGGGGTTGTCGCCGACCTGGAAATACGCGATCTCGCTCCAGGCCCGGTCGATGTTCGGGATCAGGTTCCCTTCGCTGACCTGCTGGTGGTACAGGTCGTCGAGGATCTTGCACGACGGGCTGTCCACCGCACGGCAAACCTCGTGCGCCTGGGCCATCTTGGTCAAAAACAGGTTCGGATGGTCGCGAAAGTTGAGCGGCTCCAGGACCATCACCAGCCCATGCGGCTCGAAGATCTCCGCCCCGCGCCGCAGCGCCGCGACCACGTTCGCCGTCTGGTAGCCCATATCGAGCCGCGCGGAGACCGTTCCAGGAACGACCGTCATCCACGTCGCGTTCACACGCTTGGCCACGTCAACCGAATCGCGGCACTCGCCGAGGAACTGGTCGAGCTGCTCTTTTCTGCCCGAGCTGAGCGTCGCCCCCCAGGCCGTGCCCCCGTTCACGACGAACACGCCCATCGCGATGCTCAGCCGGCCCATCTCCCGTGCGATGCTCTCCTGCTCCCGCGGCGAACGACCCTTCATGCCGTTATCTTCCCAGGCCGCAAACCCCTCGTCGGCGGCGAACTTGAGTTGATCGAGCGGACTGTCGCCGGCGTGGTTCTTGAACATGCCGAAGTGCGGGGCGTACTTGAGTTTGAACCCGCCTTGCGATCCGGGAGCATCCTGCCCTTCGCCGCGCGGCTCAAAACGCGATGCGAGCCCGACCGCCGCCCCCGCCCCCGCCACGCCCGCCGCCAGGAATCCGCGTCGATTCATCTCTTCCACTCCTATCTTGTCGCAGCGTTTGTGCGCCGAACGCCCGCTCGGCGTCCGCCTGAACCGCGCCGCCGGCGAAGCCGTGAAATGCCCATTGAGCGCTCCGCCCGCGGCCGAGCACGCACTATAACCCCCGTCCCCGCCTCCGACCAATCCGCGAAAATGACATGCGGGCGGCGCGCCTGTGTGGCACCGGCTCTTAGCCGGTGCTCTACCTGCGGCACCCCTTCGCAACCGGTCTTCGCCGTTCAGATTTCAGTATGTGGCACCGGTTTCCAACCGGTGTTCGTCGTCACCTTGCCGCCGGCTGCCCTCGTTGCGTACACTGTCCGCCATGCCCGCCAAACATCCGTCAAAAAAAGCACAGCCCCCGAGCGAGCCTCAATGCCTCGCTGCCCCGATGCCTTGGGACGTTGGTGCCGTGATGCCGCCCGAGCTCCGATCCTCGTTGACACCGGCCACTCGGCACGGCGATAATGCGGGTAGGATGCTGCTGTCGGGGTCAACTCGGATAGGGGCAAGCTGTTATGGCCAACGACTGTATCGCGGGTCCGAACGCCCGGTTCCACGGCTGCCAAAACATCTTGCGGGACGCCTGGGTTCCGCGTGCCTTGCAAATCGAGCTGTTTCTTGTCCTGCGCCGAAAGGAGAAGCATGGATGCCTGAGTTGACGGTGGAACTCCTGAACAGTGAAGCGAAGACGTTCGCGGACATCGAATCCAGCCACGATGAGCCTGCCCTCTTCGGCGTTGACAACGGTAAGGCCGTGGGGACGTATTTTGAGCACAAGTTTCAGGCCTACCTCCACGGAAAGTACGAGTACGGAGAGGGATCCTCTGCGAAAGGCATCGATTTCCCCGGTCTGGGTGTGGACATGAAGGTCACCAGCATCAAGCAGCCGCAGTCCTCCTGTCCATACAAGTCCGCACGTCAAAAGATCTACGGATTGGGCTACGCCCTTTTGGTCTTCGTCTACGAGAAGACGGACAATTCCCAGAACTCAACGGGCCGGCTGAAGATCCTGCACGTGATCTTCGTGGAGAAACAGCGCACCGCGGATTTCCAGATGACCACCGGGCTCGTGAGCATTCTCAAGAATGACGGCAACAAGGACGACCTGACCGCATTCATGAACGACAAGATGCTCCCAGTTGAGGAAATTGAAGCGTCCAGCATCGCTGATGAGCTGCTTGAGAAACCTCCTCAGATCGGGTACCTAACGATTTCCAACGCATTGCAATGGCGGCTACAATACAGCCGGGTGATTGAGAAGGCGGGCGCAGTCCCCGGAGTGCTTCGCATCAAATGACCACGAAACAGCTGAAACAGAAGATCGAGTTTGGGGACTTTCAAACTCCACCCAGTCTCGCGCGTGAGATCTGCAACTTACTGGCGCAGCGAAACCTGTCACCTTCCTCCATACTGGAACCCACCTGCGGCAAAGGCGCGTTCCTGACTGCCGCTCTCCAATCCTTTCCCTGCGCAACGGCCGTGCAGGGTTTCGACTACAACCCTGGTCATGTGCGGGCTTCACTTGCAGCCGTTGCCAATCACCCGAACGCGCGAGTCGATCGCGGCGATTTTTTCAAGATCGATTGGGACTGCGTGCTCTCCGCGCTGCCCGATCCAATCCTTGTACTTGGCAATCCTCCCTGGGTAACCAACGCTGCGGTGGGATCACTCGGAGGCGCCAACCTCCCGAAAAAGGCCAACATCGACGGCCTGCGCGGGATCGATGCGCTCACCGGGCGCTCCAACTTCGACATCTCCGAGTGGATGCTGCGTGAGTCCATGAGGTGGCTGGAAGGCCGCGTTGGGGCGATGGCCGTTCTCTGTAAGACCGCTGTCGCAAGGAAAGTCCTTCACTTCTCCTGGTCCGAGCGCGCTCAGATTGAGTCAGCCGCGGTCTACCGAATTAGCGCCATTCACGAGTTCGGCGCTTCCGTTGACGCTTGCTTGCTCGTGGTGCGCGTGAAGCCAGGGTTAAGATCGACGATATGTAATGTCTACGAAAACTTACGCTCAACAGCACCTTCGTCGCGTTTTGGCATGCGCGAGGACCGTCTTGTGGGCGACCTTGAGATTTTTGACCGTCTTTCCTTCCTTTATTGCGACGGGCTTGTCGGATGGCGTTCAGGCGTCAAACACGACTGCAGCCGTGTGTTCGAACTCTCAAGGAAACAAGGCGCTCTCGTCAACGGGTTTGGCGAGTGCCTCTCTCTTGAAACTGACGCTGTGTTTCCTCTCCTCAAGAGTTCGGACATTGTTCACGGACGCGAACCACGCCGTTTTCTCTTGATCCCTCACCGGTCCATGAACGAGTCGCCCCATGATCTTGAGCGCCGCGCTCCGGCAGCTTGGAAGTACTTGCTTTCTCACTCTGGCATCCTGAGCAAGCGCGGAAGCTCCATCTACAAGGGGAGGCCGCCGTTTTCGATCTTCGGGATCGGACCGTATTCGCTTACGGCGTGGAAAGTGGCAATATCCGGACTTTACAAGGAGTTCACGTTCTCCAAGATCGGCCCTTATGACGGCCGACCGATTGTGTTCGACGATACATGCTACTTGTTCCCATGTGAATCGGAGGAGGAATGTGATGTTCTCTACGAATTGGTTACTTCCTCGACCGCGACGGAATTCTGGTCGTCGCTTGTCTTCTGGGACTCGAAGCGGCCTATAACAGCTAAGCTTCTAAATGTTCTTGATTTGGCTGCGCTCGCAAAAAAGCTCGATCGCTGGACACCAATTGCGAGGCGGCTAGCGGAACGGCAGATGTCGGTGGGGGAGTTGGCGGAGAGGGTGGGAATCACGCCCGCCAACATCTCGATACTGAAGAACAACCGGGCTCGGGCGGTCCGGTTCTCCACCTTGGAGGCACTCTGCGAAGCCCTCGATTGTGAGCCCGGTGATCTGCTGCGGCGAGAGCCCTCCGACGGCAGTGATCGGTAGATGACCAGAGCAGAGCACCTCGCTGGAGGATCCTACTTGGAGGGTTGTTTCTCGGCGCGCTGATCGCGCAGATCGTGAGTCTCTCGGTCTCACCTCCAAAGTCTTTGACTTGGAAGATATCTACGCGACCTACAGCGGCGGAACCCCTACCCCCGAGGCTATCCGAGCACCACGTATGCACCACGATATAGCAGCAGAATCACTGGGCCCCACCTCCCTTGTTGCAGATCTTGCACACGTTCCTTGGCACCAACCTTGTTGTAGCAGTTCGCTAGGCAACATGTTCTCTCCTTTTTATCCAGCCCGCTTCGTTAGATTCCTTTGGGTTGTCATGGACATGCCGTGGCAGGGAGCACATAGGGCTACCAGATTGCTTTCCACCAGTAGCCCACCCGCCCACCGGCTACGAGGGACTACATGGTGGAGTTCTACGCTCCGACATGGTATACGGACACGTATTCGTCCAATCGGGTCTTCTGTTAAGCCGACCCCTTCAAGGTATGTTCCTTCTGAGATACAACGTTCACAGATTGGCCGGTCCGCCAGTATCCGGGCTTTCAGCAGGCGGTATTCGGCATCCAGTTTGGCACGCCGCTTGCTACGGGGACGGATCATCCTATCTTTCCTGTGAGAGATTTCGCTTCTTTCGGATACCATACTCGGTAGGCAGCAAGAGCGTAGGACAATTGATTATGTGCTGGACGAACTTCCATAGCTTCCGCAGCTTCTAATATGGCTTGCCATAGAGGATTATTGTGGGCATCTTGGTCAATAGTATTGCCTATGGTATCCCCACAATTCCCGCAGCGGATACAGGTACAAACGTATCCAGTATCCCCATTCCATGGACACTCGGTCTCATCCCAGCCACCACAATTAGTACATAACATCTTGTCTCCTTATATCAGGCCGTAAATCTTCTTATTCTCCCCGGTAAACATTGAACTCCGCCCTCGCTTGGTTCCGGTTGCAAGGGGCGCACAAGCGTATCCTGCCAGCCCTGCCTGGAGGCCGGTAGTCGGCAAAGCGGATCTTTTTGCAGACTGGGCACTCAACCTCGATAAACTTTCTTGACCCTTTCTTGCCTTCGTAGCCGAGCTCGTGACCCCGTTTAATGATCACTGGAG
>JACZRH010000086.1 GCA_022574815.1 Planctomycetota bacterium
CTCCAGAGGCTTGAGTCTGGCGATGCTGTGTGCCGAGTGGCTGGCCGCACGGATCGGTGCCGAGCCCTGGCCTATGGAGGCCGGGCTGTCTCGCGCGCTGGACGTGCAACGCTGAGCTTTGCCGCACAATCCGCCAACCATGGGCCACAAGATCGTCCTCGATTGCGACCCCGGCGCCGACGACGCGCTGGCCCTGTATTTCGCCTTGGCCCATCCCGACCTGGACCTGCTGGCCATCACCACAGATGACCGTTTGCGCTTTCTGCGGAACGACGGGGGGCACAAGAACGGCCAACTCAAACTGCGGCTCGTAGCCACGAAGACCAACCGCAGCGGGATCGGCACGCACGTCGAGATTCGAGACGGACCGTTCCGGGTGGTGCGCTCCATTTCGCGCCTCCCGATCGAGATCGGGCTCGCCGGACGCAAGCCGTTGGACGCGGTCCAGACGGTATGGACCAACGGCGTCGTGCAAAACGTGCTCGCGGTGACGCCGGGCCCGCGGCCGCTGACGGTGGTCGAGAAGAACGTCCCGACCGGGTCGTGCCCGTTTCTCTACGCCTACGACGGCCGCGACTTTCGATTCGTAACCGACCTGCTGGGGAACTCGCCGGTCGGGCTGCCGCTGTCGCGCGACGCGCTGCTCCCGGCCGATCCGAACGAATTGGTGGTGATCGGGGATGCGGCCGGGTTCCCGCCGCGCGACGGCGCGTATGAGTTGGAAGTCACGAGCGAGTTTCGCGAAGTGCTCTATCTCGACCAGACCCGCCTGGTGGCGTTCGATCATCCGGTGGGCACGGAGGTCCACGTTACCGACAAGCTGATGCCGCCGCCCTTTCCGAAATCCGAAGCGTGGGTGTTGGGTCGCCGGCGGCCGCTGCGCAGCGCGATTCGCGAGCAGAGCGTGGATCTGACAAGCACGCTCGCGCGGATGGACGGATCGTTCGCGCCGCCGGGCACGCCCTTGCCGCCGCCCTTGCGCGGCATGTGCTACCCGTCGGAACTGACGCTCGATTTTGGAGACCTGGACGAAGGGCGGCCGCTGGTCCTGGCCCTGACCGGCTGGCTGCAATACGGCGACGCGAGCACCAACATTGCGCTGTCGCAGAACAACTCGCTGACGATCATTCCGCCGCGACTAGAGGTCGAGGTCGCGGGCGCCGGCTGGCAGCCCGTGGATGTGGTGGTCGGCATGCCGGCGGGCAAGACCAAGACGATCCTCGTCGATCTGTCCGGCAAGCTGCCGGCCGGTTCGCGTCGTTTGCGACTGACGACGACGTTTGAAATCCGCTGGGATCGCATGGCGCTGTTCGAACGGATCGCCGACGCCCGAACGCGGCGTCGAGAGCTGGCTGCGACCGAAGCGCGCCTGCGCTGGCGCGGGTTCTCGGCGCTGCGGACGAGGGCACCGCAGCGCCCGCTGACGCCTGACTACGCGCAAGTTGCCGAGCGCCCCGCCTGGCGGACGAGCGTGGCGGGCTGGTGTACGCGGTACGGCGACGTGCTGGAACTGGTCGGCGCGCGGGACGGGCGGATGGCGCTGTTGAATGGCGGCGATGCGCTGCGCTTGCGCTTCGACTCGCACTCCTTGCCGCCACCGGATGAGGGGCTGCGGCGGACGTTTCTGTTCTATTCGGTCGGGTGGGACAAGGACGGCGACGCCAACGTCGCGAGCGGCGACGCGGTCGAACCTTATCCGCTGATGCTCCGGCCGGGAGACGGCTTCGACGAGCCGTCCGCGGACGACTGGCGCGTGCGATACAACACGCGCCGCGTATCGGGCGACCGTTTCCGACCGGCGAAGTAGGCGGCGCCAACTCTGCCCAGACCGGACCTGCCCGGACCGAGCGTAGAAACCGATTGTCGGTCGGCTATCCGCCTTGGCCGTTGTGCTTGTGCGCCGCGTGTTGCCGGGCGGCGGAGAAATCGATGGGCGTGAGCCGGACGGTCGTGAGACGTGGGTTCCCCTCGGTGACGCGGTACGCTCGATCCATAGCCGGATTCTCGAAGACCTGTGTCCGCCCCGATGCCGGCCAGTTCACCTCTACGAAACGGATGGCCGACGCATTCCCGAGACCGATCTCCTGTCGCAAGGTCGTCGATCCGAAGGTCGCGCCGGTGGTCACGAGTTTGTGAATGTCCCGCTCGCCGTCGGGAGTCACCACGCGAACGCGAATGCGCGCCCCGACGCCCAGACGGTTGGACCGGCGACCTTCCAGGAGCAGTTTGATCCAGTGATTCCCGTGGCCGGGATTCTCCAGGAGCAGGTCGTAGTAAAGGTCGCCCTCGTACGCGCCACCCATGACCTCGAACACGTCCTGATCGCCGTCGTTGTCGAGGTCGGCGAACACGATGGCGTGGCCCTTCTGCACGTTGCCGAAACCGCCGGACGTGGTGACATCCTGAAAGGCCCGCCCGGCGTCATTGCGGAACATGCGGTTCGGGATCTGGGCGCGGAAGTCCGGCATGCCGGTGCCGACGTAGAAATCCGGATAGCCGTCGTTGTCGAGGTCGCCGAAGTTGGCCGCCATCGAAAGCAGCAGCTTGTTGAGCTTTGTGGCCACGGTGACGTCCGTGAAGGTGCCGTCGCCGTTGTTGTGGTACAAGCGCGGCAGGTCGCCGGTATGTGGCTGGCCGAGATAGTCGGAGACGTGCTCGCCGACGGTGCTGATGCCGTATCCGGAAACGAAGAGGTCGAGCCAGCCGTCATTGTCGTAGTCCCAGAACCAGGTGGGGAAACTGTACTTGGGCTCGGCGACGCCGGCGGCCTGGGTGACGTCGGTGAATCGCCAGGGGCGGCGCTGCGGGCGTGGGCGCTCGGGGAAGCCGGGCCGGCTGGTGGTCGGCTCGTCGCCGGCGTCCTCGACCGGGCCGTCATTGCGGTACAAGACGTTGTCCTCTCCCAGCCGCGACAGATAGAGGTCCAGCCGGCCGTCGTTGTTGTAATCGCCCCAAATGACGGCTTTGACAAAGCCGACGTTGGCCAGGCCCAGTTCGGCGGCGCGCTCGGTGAACGTCCCGTCGCCGTTGTTGTGGTAGAGCTCGCAGGGATGCACACCGCTCGCGCCGCGGTTGGGGTACATTTCGTCGGTGCGCGCGTCGGAGCGCGAGGTCTCGTTTCCGATGAAGAGGTCGATCCAGCCGTCGTTGTTGTAGTCGCCCCAGGCCGCGGTTTGTGTGGGATGGAAGCTGAGCAGGCCGGCCTCTTCGGTCACGTCGGAGAAGGTTCCGTCGCCGTTGTTGCGCAGGAGCGAATTGGGGTAGCGCCCGCGCTCGTTCAACCAGGCCCCGCGCAGCATCAGCACATCGGGAAAGCCGTCGTTGTTGTAGTCGGTGTGATACAGGCTGAGGCCGCCGGTGATCCCGGTCAGGTTGGCTTCGCGCGTGCGGTCGCTGAAGGTCCCGTCGCCGTTGTTGCGGAAGTAGCGCAGCTGGTGGGTCAGGTCCCCGGCCGAAGCCATGATATCGAGGTCGCCGTCGCGATCGAAGTCCTCGACCACGGCGCCGCCGGAACGACCGAGCGTGTTGAGCCCCAGTCCGGGGGCGATGTCGTGGAAGCGCTTGATGTCATAGTCCGATTCGAAGGCCGCCGGGGGGACCAGCCATTGCGGGGGGACCTTGTCGGGGTGCTCGCCGAGCGTCATGTACGCGAGATTGAGCAGCCAGACGTTGGTCAGATTGTCCGGTGCCTCGTTAAGAGACTCGGTGAGCAATTCGATCGCGCGGCGCGATCCACGCGGCGCGACGTGGATGCCCGAGCCGCGGAACGGCATGATGCACGAATCCGCCGAGTGCGCCTGCAAACAATTCTCGTACTCGCCGAGCCGCAGGTGCGCGACCGCCAGCCAGTCGCGGATGTGGCTGCCAAACCGATCGACTTCGCGCTCGGGCACGTTGAGCTTTTGGGTCGCAACCAGTCGCTGGGCCGCTTCGAACGAGCGCACCGAGTCCTCGAACCGGCCCGCCAGCAGCAGCTCGGTCGCGTAGTTGCTCTGCAACGCGACGCGGTCCTTGGGGGTGCGGGCCTGCGCCAGCGCGCGGCGCAGCATCTCGGCCCGCCGCGCGTTGGCGAAAGGGTTGAACCGCGGGTCGATCTCGCGCTCGAGCCGCGCGAGCCGCGCGGCCATGCGGCGGGTGCCTTCGTCGGCCGGGGCGGGCGCGGGGGGCGCCGTTGGCGCGAGTGCCGGCGCTGGTACGGCGTTCGCTTCGGCGGTCGGGGTCGCTGGCGTGGTTGATGGCGGCGTGGCAGGGGGCTTTTGATCGCACGACGGCAGGACGACGAGGACGATCGCGGTCAGACCCCGTTGGGCCCACCGCGCGACACCGCTGCGGCGCCGGGACGAACCCCGCCCCATCTTCCTTCGCATGACAAACCTCTTCGTATGCGGCGTGATCGTGAATCACAGCCTCAGCGCGCCGCGACGACCGCGGAAACGTCAACGGATCGGCGCGATTATCGCGCACCGCGAAGTGGCGCACAAGGTCGCGATTTTGCATCGCGCACGGATCCAAAGCGGTGCGCGCCCGCCGCGTTGACGTCTCCGAACAGCACCGCTAGCATCGCGCCGGCACCCCAGCGATGGCGTGAGGATGACTTCAGCGACGAGCGGCACCAACACCCGAACAACTCGCACGCGACGCGCGGCCCGCATCGCCGCCGCCGCCCTCCTTTACGCCGGATCGGCATCGCTCGGCTGCAACGAGTCGGGTCGAGACCGCGGGGACGCAAATAAGTCCGAATCAACGCCTGCCGAACCGCGGCAAACCAAGCTCTTCGTCGACGTCACGCGGCGCGTGAAGCTCGATTTTCGCAGTGCGTGCGGGCCGCAGCGGACGTACTTCATGCCGGAGATCATGGGCTCGGGCGGCGCGCTGCTCGACTACGACAACGACGGTGACCTGGACATCTACCTGATCAACGCCGGGCACCCGCCGGACGCGACGTCCCCACCCGCTCCTCCGGGGAAGAACCGTTTGTTTCGGCAAGAGCCGGATCACACCTTCGTGGATGTCACGGACGAGGCCGGCGTGGGCGACACCGGCTATGGGATGGGTGTCGCCGTGGGCGACATCGACAACGACGGATTCGTCGACCTGTACGTCACGAACTACGGCCCGAACGTTCTCTATCGCAACGCCGGCGACGGCACGTTCGTCAACATCACGGAGCAAGCCGGCGTCGGGGACGAACATTGGGGCATGTCGGCGGCCTTCGTCGACTTCGACATGGACGGGTTGCTCGATCTCTTCGTCGTCAACTACGTGCTGCTCGACCCGTCGGTGAAGTGTTTCAGCGCGGCCGGCCGGCAGGACTATTGCGGGCCAGAGAAATTCCCCGGCGCGCCCGATCGGCTGTATCGCAACAAGGGCAACGGCCTGTTCGAAGACGTTACCGCCGCCAGCGGGGTCGCCGCCACGCCGGGGCGGCGCGGCCTGGGGGTCAACTGCGGGGACCTGACCGGCGACGGACGCATCGACATCTACGTCGCCAACGACAATCAGCCCAATCAACTCTGGGTCAATCAAGGAGACGGCACGTTCGTGGACGACGCGCTGCTGATGGGAATCGCGTATGACCACGCCGGGCACACCGAAGCCAGCATGGGCGTCGTCTGCGCCGACCTGGACAATGACAGCGACCTCGACCTGCTGCTGACACACCTGCGCGGCGAAAAGGACACGCTCTACCGCAACGAAGGCGGCGGCTTCTTTGACGACGCCAGCGCCCAAGCCGGCATCGTCGCCGGTAGCATGCGCTTCACCAGCTTCGGTGTCGCCGGCCTGGATTACGATCAGGACGGGGATCTCGATCTGGCGATCGTCAGCGGGCACGTCTTCCGCGGGCCGGTCGAAAAGGGCGCCAACCTTTCACCGTTCTGGAACGACTACGCTCAGCCCGGCCGGCTGCTGGCGAATGACGGAAAGGGCCGCTTCCGGGACGTGAGCGACCAGGCCGGCGATCTGACGCGCGTGCTAGTGGGCCGCGGGCTCGCGGCCGGCGACCTGGACGGCGACGGCGACCAGGACCTCCTGATCACCGAGTGCTGCGGGCCGGCGCGCGTCTTCTACAATGAATGTCCGAACCCGGGGCACTGGCTCACGGTGCGCGCGTTCGACGAGCAACTCAAGCGCGACATGTACGGGGCGGTGGTGACCGTCTCGGCGGGCGGACGCCGACTCGTGCGAAGGGTGAATCCCGCTTACAGCTATCTGTCGAGTGGCGACCCGCGCGCCCATTTCGGACTCGGCGAAGCAGAGCGAGTCGACGCGATCGAGGTGGCCTGGCCGGGCGGGCCGCTGGAACGATTCGCCGGCGGTGCGGCCGACCGCGTCGTCACGGTCGTGCGCGGGCGAGGCACCAGAATCCGTGAGTAAGCGCGGCCGAAAGAGAAACCAGCGCGATCGCCCGAAGCGCGCCGCGGCGCGCTCGCCGGAAGCGCAACAGTCCAAGACGCCGAGTCGGGCCGTTGTCGTAGGCCTGACGTTTGCCGCTCTTACCTTACTCGGAGTTGCAGTCGTCGCGCGGTCGTTCTTTGGTGCGACGGACGATTCAAACGGCGTGGCAATTGTCGATCCGCCCGATCCGGACACGTCGGGCTTCGAGCGTTTTGTGAAAGAGAAGATTCGCGATCGCCGCGCCGCGGTCGTCGCCGACGTGCGTTCCGCGGCGGCTTGGGGCCGACTGGGAATGGTGTTCGACGTCCACAACCTTGTGGAAGAGGCCGTCATTTGTTACGCGCGGGCGGCGCGGCTTGACCCGACCGATTTTCGTTGGCCGTACTTTCAGGCATCATGCATGCCTGAGCGCGACCCGGCCGACGTGGTGGTCGCGTTGCGCCGCGCGCGATCCCTCAATCCGAATTACGTGCCGCTGCAAGTCCGCCTGGGCCGCCAGCTCTTGAGCCTGGGGGAAACCGACGAGGCCGAATCGCACTTTCAATTCGCGCTGAACGCCGATCCGAACAACTCTCACGCCCTGGTCGGTTTGGCGCAGGTCGAATTCGAGCGACGCGACTTCGATGCCTGTCGCGCCCGGCTGGAATTGGCCCGAGCCGCGCGGCCCGAACATGGCGAAATCTACCGGCTCCTGGCCCGAGTCTATCGGGCGCTGAACATGCCCGCCCAGGCCCGTGCGGCCGCCGAGCAGGCGTTTCGTCTGCCATCCAATACGCCGATAAGCGATCCGCTGCGGGCCGAGGTGCGGGCCGAGGGCGCGACGGTCAAACAGCTCGTGCTCCAGGCCAGCCACCTGCGACGCGACCAGAAGATCGACCAGGCCGTTCAAAAACTGCGTCAAGCGTTGGAGGTTCGACCGGACAATGCCGACGCTCATTTGCAACTCGGCCTCGCGTACTTTTTCGACCTCGGTCGCTGGGACGAGGGGCTTCCCGAACTACGTGAGGCCGTCCGGCTGGCCCCCCATCATCCCCACGCCCGCCGCGCCCTGAAAGAGGCGGAGCAGCTCGTCCGCGAAAGCGGTTCTCGGCCGTGATCTTCGGCTGCGTCGCCATCCCCCCCGGAGCCTGCGATCGTGGGTTTCACAAGCGGCGAACCAGTTCGGCCATCTCCGATTCGTGCCGCTCGATCGACTCGACCAGCTTGAATTGGGTCCGACAACGGGCCAGGTTGTGATCCGGCCGGTCGGTCTTGTAGTAGGTGTCCCCGCACAGAAAGTCGGTCAGGAACCGCACGCCCTGCTCGAGCGTGATCAACTTTCCGGCAAAGACGAGATTGTCCCGCTCCGCAGGCGCGAGTAGCGCTGCGGCCGTTGCGAGATAGCCCCGCGCTAGCGCCTCGAACAGCGGCATTTGCAGTTCGACCTTGTCGAGGTCACGCTCGTCCTCCGCGGCGGGGCACGTCATCGAACGCACCATGTCACCGAAGTCGTACAGTGCCAGGCCGGGCATGACCGTGTCGAGGTCGGTCACGCACAGCCAGTCGCCGGTGACTTCGTCGAGCAGAACGTTGCTCATCTTCGCGTCGTTGTGAACGATTCGCTCCGCGATCTCGCCGGCTTCGTGCAGAGCCACGAGCCGCCCCGCCTGCGGGCGATGCGCGCGAGCAAAGTCGATTTCGCGCCGCGCCGCCGCCACACGGCCGTACCGATCCGCCGCAACGGCTTTCTCCAGCGCCTCGAGACGCCGCGGCGTGTGATGGAAGTCGGGAAGGATCTCGTGCAGCCGGGGGCTGCCCAAATCGGCCAGGAGGCTTTGAAACGTGCCGTACGCGCGTCCGGCCTGTTCCGCCTGCCGCGGCGATGCGCAGGCCTGCACGACGCGCGCGCCTTCGATGAACTCATACATTCGCCAGCACGTTCCCGAGTCGTCGTGGGCGAACATCCGACCGCTGTGTGTTTCGACCAGGGTGAGCACGCGCCGCCCGAGGTCGCGCACGCGTTGGTCTTGCAACCGCCGCGTCAGATGACGCGTGACGCGCTGAATGTTCTCCATCACATGTTCGGGATTAGGAAGTACGGTCGCGTTGATCCGTTGCACCAGGAACCGCCTGTCTCCTTCGGGCAGCGCAAACGTGAGCCGGTACGAATCGTTGATGTGCCCCCCGGCATGGGATTGCACGTCGATCAGCCGGCCCGGGACCAAGAACAGATCAGCAATCGCGTGAAAATTCGGCGGCACGTTCACTTCCATAGCTCGCGGGGATACGGGCCCGCGGCGACCTGCCGAGCGATGAAACCCGCGACCCGCGCTGGGTCCGCGCGATGCCTGATGCCGCACCAACTCCCCCGCGCCGCGCGCCGATCGCTCGTCACGACACCTTGCGAAACAGAACGACGAGCTGGTCGCCGGCGCAGCCGCGCCGCCGGCTGAGCTCGGCCTGCTTGCGGCGCAGTGCGGCGGGCAATTCGGTGTAGCGTCCGCGGCTGAGAACCTTGAGCACGAGCCTGGCGGACCAGAAGGCGCGCATGAACGGGAAATAGACCGCCCATTGCTCGACCGCCAGCGCGCGCGGCGCGTAGGTGCGAATCTGCCCCAGCCGATAGTGCCGGTGCCAGGGTCTCTCTTGCAGCGCGAAATCGGCGATCATCCCGTCGCGGCGGCGGTCGGCGCCGAAACGTTCTTCGTAGTAGTCCTTGTTGCGCAGCAGGAAGCGGTGAATGAACCGATGAACGGGCGGTGCGACGAACTTGACGTTGCCGGGGTCGAGGAAGGTGAGCAGCCCGCGATGAGGGGTCGTGAGCAAGAGTCGGCCGCCGGGCTTGAGCAGACGCGTGAGCTCGAGCAGCACGAAACGCTCGTCGGGAACGTGCTCGATCACTTCCTGGAAGGAAATCGTGTCGAACGACTCGTCCTCGAGCGGGACGGGCGTATTCGGAACGAGTTGAATGAAGGACGCCTCGGGGACGGCGGCCCGAGCCTCGGCGAGCCTTTCGCCGTCCATGTCGACCCCGACCGCCCGCCGGCAGCGCGGCCGGACGCGCTGGACGAAGACCCCCGGCCCGCAGCCGAAATCGAGAAACGTGCCCAGCTCGCCTTGCAAGAACTCGTCGGCCCAGTCGGGCCACATCCGAATGTGGGGCTCTTTGTCGCTCACCGGTCCATCCGATCGCAGGTTCGGCAGGGACGGAACTTATGGATTGTCGCCTGGGGGGTCAAGGTCACCGATGCATTCGTCGCGGCCGTGTGTAAAATGTACTCGCCCAGGCCGCACTGGCAGGAGAGGGCGGGCGTCCCGCTCACCGGCGAAGGAGGCGCCTGGGTCACACGTGCCGCGAATGGGCGCAAGGTGATTCAGGGGGGCCAGCGCGTCTTGCTCGCCGAAGCGCGAAAGAGCACACCGTCCGGCACGAGTTCGTAGCCGTCCAACAGCCACTGCGGACAGTATCCGCGCACCGGGCTTACAACATAGACGTGACCCGCCTCGAGTTCGCGGCGAACGTCGGCCGGCGTGACCATCGTCGTGGGGCGCGGCTCCCGGGCGGATGGCAACAGGCGTACGTTGCGCGTCCAGCGCCCCGTCAATTGATAATAATGCAGTGGGCGGGCCGTGGTCGCGTCCGCCGCCACGACAACCACCGAACCGGACGGAAGCGTGTCGTGGACCTCGCGTGCGAACCGCGCCGCGCCGTCGTAGCCCGTTTTCCAAGGCCGCAGAAAATAGTCATAGGTGTCGCGATAGGGGACTGGCCGGCCGGTGTCTAGCCGCAGACCGGCCTTTCGCGCCAGGGCTGGTAGCGGGACGTATACGGCCGGCGGCAACAGGGCCGCCGCCACGACCGCCGCCTTCCAGCGCCGCGAGCGGGATTGCAGAAACCGACCGGCGCCGAAACCAATCAGTACCGCCAGCAGAACGACGGCGGGGATGAAAAAGGTGTACTGATCGGGCACGTCGTAGCGTACCGCCCAGACGAGGTGGATCGCGAACAAGGCCGTCAGCACGACGGCAGGCAGCCGCGGGCGCCAAGAACGCATCGCGAGCAGGCCCGGCAGAACCAGCAGCGCGGCCGGCGTCGGAAAGTTTAGCCCGAGGTACAGGACGCTGTTGGTCAGCATACGGGCGTCCGGAATCAGGTTGGTTACAGCCGAGGCGTAGGCCTTGCCGAACAGGGCGGAGTGAATTGTCGCTCCGACGCCCGCCCCGCCGATGATCTCCCCGACAATCAGACCGAGGTAGGGCGCGGCTCCGAGGGTCCAGGCGAGGGCACACCGAACGGCGACGGCGACGTGCACACGTCGCTGCGACACAAGCCAGATGGTCGCTGCACCGTAGCACGCCAGGCTCAACACCGCGACCATGTGGTTGCTAACGCCGAGCCCGTTCGCAAAGTACAGTGCAATCCACCAGCGCGCCCGGCCCGTGCGCGCGTATTGAAACAGACACAACAGCTCCAGGGTCATCAGCGCCGTCGTGACTGTGTAGACTTCCGCCAGCGCGCAGTGTTGCCAAAATGTATGGGCCACCGCCAGCGTGAGCGCCGCGACCGATGCGCCGATCGTGCCGCCGGTCGCGAGCCGCACGAGTAGAAACACGTTTGCGATAGTCACGGCGCCGAACACGACCGAGACGAGGTTGGTCTTCAGCGCGGATTCGGCGAGGGGAAGCCACTGAAATGCGGTAGCAAGCAGATAGTACAGGGGGTGGCTCAGCGCCAGGCCCAGCTCGCCGTGGAAGTCCCCGCGCAAGACGCGCAGTTGCGCCAGCCCGCTATCCTGCCAGAGCGGCCCCGGCGCCACGCTGAGCAGATAGAGCGCCAGCGCCGCCGCGAAGACCACGCCGTATGCTCGAGCACAATGCGAAGCGCCGGCGGCACCGGGCCCAGCTCGGTTTGGAAGATTATCGGTGCGGTCATTCGATTCGGGCATGATCCTGCGCCGGCTCGGGTCTGCCTGCGCGGCCCATCCGCGATCCCGAGGCATCCTCGAGCGCCTTGGGCCGGACGACTCACGGGCCGCCGTGCAGCTTGCGAATTTCCTCTGTCAATGCCGGGACGACCTTGAACAGGTCCTGGGCGATGCCGTAGTCGGCGACCTTGAAGATCGGCGCTTCGCGGTCGGTGTTGATCGCCACGATCGTCTTGCTGCCGCGCATCCCCGCCAAGTGCTGGATCGCCCCGCTGATCCCGCAGGCGATGTACAGCTTGGGCGTGACGGTCTTGCCGGTCAGGCCGACCTGTCGGGTGTGCGGCTGGTAGCCGGCGTCGCAGGCGGCCCGCGAGGCGCCGACGGCGGCGTCCAGCTCGCGCGCCAGATCGTAGATGATCTTGAAGTTCTCCTCGT
The DNA here is from genome assembly GCA_022574815.1 of Planctomycetota bacterium. Lineage (GTDB taxonomy): Bacteria > Planctomycetota > Phycisphaerae > UBA1845 > Fen-1342 > JACZRH01. The sequence continues at coordinate 11,736 of JACZRH010000086.1, forward strand.
TCTTCAACGACCGGCCGCCCGAGACAATGATGTCGGCTTCGGTGACGTCTTTGACCTCGCCGCTGGTTCGGGCGATCTCGGTCGTTTCCATGCGGTCGTCACCCGCAGCGGCCTCGAACGCGAGCGGCTCGCGTGTCGCTCCGCCTTCGCCTTTTGGCACCGGAAAGGTATTGGCTCGCACCGATGCGATCGCGGGTCTGCCTTTCGGCAGCGTGACGTGGCAAAAGGCCTTGCCGTTGTAGACCGGGCGGCGAACATCGAGCGCGCCGCCGGCGTTGATCTCGAGCGCGACCACATCCGTCGCGAGCGCCGCACCGACGCGAATCGCGACGCGCGGCGCCAAATCACGCCCCATGAACGTCGCCGATAGCAGCACGATGCGCGGGTCGATCTTGGCGATCGCGGCGGCTAATGCCGTGCGATAGCGCGTCGCGCTGTAGGAGGCCAATACCGGATCGCTGATCGTGATGATGCGGTCCACGCCGGTTTGAGCGACGGTCTCCGCCGCGGCCTGAAGCCCGTCACCGATCAGGCAGGCGACCACCTGCCCGCCGGTCTTTTCGGCGAGCGCCCGGGCCGGTGTGACGGTTTGAAGTGCGGCGGGATGGACGCGATCGTCCCGTTGCTCCGCGAATACCAGCACGTCGTTGCTCATGGCTCGCTCTTTCCGCGTGATCGACCAGTCGCTCAGATGGCCTTGGCTTCCTCGCGCAGCAGGCGCACCAGTTCGGGAACGACCTCTTCGAGTTCGCCGTCGAGGATTTTCCCGGGTGGTCGTTCCGGCGGCGGTTCGAGCCGATCCAGAACCGCGCCGCCAACCTCGGCGACCACCTCGGCAAACCCCGCCACATCGGCGGCGCCCATCGTCTTCACCGGCTTCTTCTTGGCTTTCATCAGGTTCGGCAGCGAGGGGTAGCGCGGCTCGCAAAGCCCCTTTTCGATCGTGATCAACGCCGGCAGCGCGACCCGCACGACCTCGTCGGCGCCCTCAATCCGCCGGCGGGCGCCATGCCCCTTGGATTCCTTCCGGACGGTGAAGGCATCCATGACAGGATTTGCTGGCGTAACCATTGAAATACCTCGCTATATGAGTTGCTGTAGACCTTCGTTACGACGTCGGTGCTGGTGTTCCCGCGGGCTCTGCCAAGCCGGACGCTTCGGCCATTTCTTGCGTGATCATGTCCAGGGCGGACATCTGGGGCTTGCCTTCCTTGACGATGGGATCGTCTGGATCAACGATGTTCTTTTCGGACGCGCTGGCGCGCTGACCAGTGACCGTCCGGCCCTTGCCACTGAGAATATCCGCGACCTTTTTATCGTCGGACTCTTCCAGCTTATCCAGCCGTTCCTTGATGCCGGTTACGTCTGTGCTGACCGTCGAGACGGCGGTGGTCAGATCGTTGAATCCCTTGCTGGCAAGGATCAGTTCGGCGGTGGTTCCCGCGAGTTCCTGACCCATTGTCTTCAGGGCTTCAGCTACCTTGGCGTCCTCTTCCGGCTTGCCGTCATTGGGCGGATCGTCGCCTTGTTTGGATTCGATCTTCAGATCGGCAACGGTCTTGGCGTGGGCGTCCCTGTTGGACTCCATGTCCGATACGAAGGGTTCACCGAACTTTTCGACCAGTGCCGTTCGCTTTTCGGCGTTAAATTCCATTGCAGCTTCTTTCTGGATCACCGCGATCCCTGTCCACTTATTTGCGGCCTTGGACATCGGCAACGGGGAGATTTCAAAGCTTCGATACCAGCCGATGATACCATCCTTTTGATCGCTGTAAGTATATCCATAGCCGTGCGATATGCCAAGACTCGGATCAGCGGCGACTTTTTCGGCTACGGCCTCCATGCCAGCGTCGACGGTGCCTGAAAACATCATGAATCCATCGACGTAATCGCACCAGTTTGCTTCGCCCCATTTGGTGCCTGGGGTGTGCCAGTACCAAAGTTCAGGCATCTTGCCGCCCTTGTCAAGATATTCGACGAACTCTTGATGGGCCTTTTCTTCAAAGATTTCGGGCGGACGGTCGCTGTCCCTGAAGTTGTTGGACGAAATCGCGAACCATCCCAGCTGGCCGTTCTGATCCTTCGTCAGGAAGAAGGAAGGATTCATCTTTGGCTTCGGCGTCATGCGATCCTTCAGGCTTCGGAGATATTGAATCGCCCGATCCTTCATCGCCGCGGGCACCTTGATCATGACCGCCGCAGCTTCCGTCAAATCAGCCCCTTCTTCATTGACAGAAGCTTCGCCGACGATGACGACTTCCATTGGCTTAGGTTCAAAGACGGGCACGGCTTCCCATCGATCAGAAATGCCGTTGGGAGTGATCGGAAGGGGATAGTCTTCGATGATGGAACACTGGTCGTAATCTCGATAGGGCAGATACCACCGGCAGTTCGCACACGCCTTTATCTGATCACCACCGACTGAATCATAGTTGGTTTCTTCCTGGGTCAGCTGCATGCCACCGAAGAACTTGGTGGCGATGGCGGCCTTATCCGCGTCGGGCATCGTGGCCATTTTGTCCTTGGGCTTCTTCCGGCGCGGCTTCTTCTTGTCTTCGTCATCGTCCAGGTGGACGGCCTTGCCATCGATTTCCTTGATGGCTGCATTGGCCACGGCGAACGCGGAGCTCTCACAGTCGCTTTCGCTGCCGCCGTCATCCATGCAAGATTTGAAGCGGCCATTCCAGGCGCCGACCCATTGCTTTCGTATATCAAGGGATCGGTCTATTACGTTGGAAGGAAGGTTGGGATCGCTTGCGCCCGAAAATGGCATGGCCTTATCTCCTGACTAGCCGGTCAACCGTCGCTTGGACACGTTTTTCCGCATCGCTGCGGGCCTTCTTTTCTAGGTCATCAACGTTGCGCCACTTGGCGCCCGCAAACAGTTTACCCTGGGGATCGCCCTGTACGACCTGATTATAAGGGGCAATATTGGCATTCGATCCTATTTCCACCGTGATTTCTTTGGCGGTCGCTCTGGTCTTGCTACTCCATGACCGCTTCAAGGTGTTCGTCCGAACGTATCCGGTCTTCACCAAGGTCTGTGGCGGATAGGTAGCGATGAATCGCTTGCCATCAGCTGCGATCTGACGGGCATCCTTCTTGACGGCGTCGATCAGTTCGCGGACATTGAATTCGGCGCCTTCGGGAATGACGGGGATGACCCTAACGTCAACCATGAACCTGACCCTTGTGGAACGCTTCGGCCATCGTGAAGGCTTCAGCTGAATCTTCGTATGCCGACATCCCAGCGATGATCGACTGCCACTCGGTAGGTGAAATCATGATTAAATTCAGTGGGACGCTGTCGTTATCTTCAGGCGCGTCCAGGTCGACCTGGGTGATCTTCACCGTACCATCGGGAAGACGACCGAAGTTCCAGCCATTTTTAATGTGCATCGTCCTATACCCTGGGGCTTGCTGTTCTTGCATTGCTATCCCCCGATCACTTGCTGATCAGCCCCCACCGGAAGCCGCGCACACCTTCAACCTAGATGCGTATCCTTGACCGGTCGCGGCCCGCTGTTCGTTGGGAACTGTTGGCCATCCAGCGGACGGCAGATGTCATCGACGTGGGCATCCCTAGCGGTCTGCCACTCTTCGGTCAGGATGCCAGCTGAATTATGACTCAGCCGGTTACCTTCGTCAAAGATTTCGGTCACGCTGTTCGTGGCGATCAGCTTGGCACGTGTCCGGCCAAACATCGGTTCGATGGACTTGACCAGATCTGGGAACCCGCGGCGCCCCAGGCCATTGGTCTGCCACACATCGATGGACGTCTGAAGGTT
>JACZRH010000364.1 GCA_022574815.1 Planctomycetota bacterium
GCTCATCCGCGGAGGGCAGCGGACCATCCGCTGCCAACGACGTACGGTCCGCTCAGAGCGGGAAGTGCCCGCAATACGCCCGCCAGCGGCCCGATTACCGGACGTTCCCGTTTCGCGCCGGCCAGACGCATCGAACGTAAGTGCGTCCGAATAACCGCTGCGGGCCGCGAGATTGGCGCTGTACCGGACGTAGTAGGTCGCGTATCATAATTGTGGAGCCGCACAGGGCCCCCGGGGGCATGTCGCGCCGGGGATCATTCACCGAAGTCCGAGGAGCAAAGCATGGCAGCCGACTACATCCCCGGAGCGGACGGCAACTTTGACGTCTGGCAGATCAACTTCGTGACCTACGCCAGCGCGACGATCGGGGCGTAGCGAAATGGTAGGCGGCGCCGTTAGACCGCTTCGCGAGGAATCCTGACAGTCAAATGCATATCTTTCCGACCCCAACTCAAGCCGAACAAGACCACTTTCTCTTGCGTCTGTACTTCGGTGCGGCCGCGCCGCTTCGTGCCTGCGTAGATCGCGCCTATCTGGATTTCAGTCGGACCTTGCACGGCATAGGCGCACTGCCCGATGCGGCGGCGCTGCGTACTGAGGCAAGCGAACGCCTCTGCTCGTGGCTTGCCAAGTTGCCCGAGTTGAGTACCGACCCGAACGGAGACACGTTCGACGCTTTGCACCGACACTTGTCTGAGCAACTTTGTACGCTCTATGGGCGGTGCGGGTTCAACTCCTTTGCGATCGGTCAAGCTCAGAAGTGGCTCAACATGGCTTTCAAGTACGTGTACGTGTTCGGGGAAGCGCGGATTCCAGGGTTCGCCGGCCTGTATCGTCTCGGTCACGTTCCGCTCGACAACATCATATTGGATCGGCTCGCCGAGTTCGAAGCCCCGGCGCTAGCGTGCTCGTGGAGTCGGCTTCGCGACTACGACGAGTACCTGGGTTTCCAGCGTTGGATTCGCCACGAGTTTCCGGACTCCGCACCTCTGGCTGTGGAGTTCCATTTGTGGCAGTCACCGGGCGGATAGCAGGGGTACGCGGTCTAACAGCCGTGTAGGTTGGGTCAGCGACCCGACACTCCGGTGGCGGGCGGCCGCTCGCGGAATTGACGGGCGGTCTTTGAAGCAATCGCTCCTTCATGGTCGAGGCTCGGACTGGGGCGGTCGCGGCTCGGAGACACGGCGGGTGCAAACCGGCGGTACAGATGGGAATCACCGGCAGGATGCCGGTGCCACAGGATGCCACACCCCGAACCCTGAACCTTGATCCCCGTTAATAGCGAATTACGAATGGCGAATCACGAATTCAGAGCCCACCTCTTTGCGCCCTTTGCGCTCTTAGCGTCTCCGCGGTTCAGTCGCCTGAACCCCGAACCCTGAACCTTGAATCACCGGCGGGACGCCGATGCTCCCGGCCCCTCGATCCGCACGCTCGACGTGGGCCAGCGCCGGCACCCGAATGGTATCGAAACAGCACTAATCCCTGCTCCGCAGGATACTCTCGGTCGCGGCGGCGCCGGTCGGTCTTGGCGTCGGCGCGTCGCTGCGCACATAGCTGCGCTGCCCCATCGACGCATAGCGGCAGAGGATTTCGTGTTCGCGGCAATTGTACAGCCGCCCCAGTTCCGCTTCGCTGATGCCGTCGCCGAGCAGGACCACCTCGTCTCCCTCGCGGTCCTCGCGGTGGACGCTGACGAAGGTCGTGTTCATGCCGGTTTCGAGCATCCACTGCCTTCGAGCGTTGATCAGGACCGGGCCGGGCCGCAGATGGTTCGAATAGCCGGCCAGGATCACTCCGACGCGGCGGCACTGAAAGCCGCTGTAGCCGACGCGGCCCTTGGTTTCGCGCACGAGGGTGAGCCGTGTAGTGATGCGGGCTGCCCCGCGGTAGAGCGCGATGCCCGGGCGGACCGCGTCGAGCCGCGCTTCGGGGTAGTCCAACAGCGACGACGCCGCGGCGTGCAGCAGGCCAACGCGGGCGCCGCAAAGCTCGCGCAGCCGCTCGGCGGACTGCGGGTCGCCGGCGTGCGTGAAGGCCTCGTCGGCGCCGCTGCGCCGCAGCACTTGGTCGAGCATCCCGGCCGGGCAGCCGAAACGCTGCATGCCGGTGTCCACGTTGACCGCCACGCGCAGGCCGCGGAAGCGCTCGGCGTCGGTGAGGTTGCTGACGGTGGGGCGCAGCTCGAGCTCGCGGTAGTGGGCCCGGTCGCCTTCGGGCGGGCCGAGCACGATGCCGGGCCGCGCGACCTCGCGGGCCTCGTGGATCGAGAAGTAGGCGAAGTCGTCGCTGACGGACGCGATGGCGTCGGCGACGCGCGCGGCCCCAAGCCCGTAGGCGTCGGACTTGATCACGGAGATCAGGCGCACGCCCGTGGCCGCTCGTATTTGTTCGGCGGAGTCGCGCACGCGATCGAGATCGATCGAGACGCTGATGTGTCGAGAACGCGTCATGGGGGGTGCTCGCGGACATCCGTGTCCAGTCGAGGGAAGTATAGCCGCGCTTGGCAGGGCGGCAAGTTGCGGTCGATTTTTCCGCGGTGCGGCTTCGCGGTGAACATCCCCGCTCAGTACTTCCACGGAAACCGCGTGCGGAAGTGCCGGAAGATCAGCCCCAGCATCCGGAACAGCACGTAGCCGAAGTAGATATTCAGCGCCATCGCCACGATCCGATAGACCATGACGACCACCACGCGCAGGGCGGGGACGCTGCCGGGAATCGCCGGCGAGGGGATGACGAAAGCGTAAAGCCACCACGCCACCAGCGTACACAAGACGAGCAGCCACGCGACCAGATACACGGGGCCGATGCCGACGATGCAGCGCACCAGCCAGTCGGGCCGGATGAAGAGAATCGAGTTGCCCAGCGCGACGGACATCACGGCGACCGGCCAGAACCCCCAGCCGAGCACCAACAACACGCACGCCAGCGGAACCTTGAACGTCACGGCGGTGGGCATATACGCGTAAACCCAATACGCCGGCAACGAGCAGCAGGCCGAAACCCAAAGCACGGTCAGCAGCGGTTTGATCCCGTCGCTCCAGAAGTCCCAGTCGGTGGCGAACCAGGGAATGTCATCGTCGCCACCGGCGGTCGTCAGGAGCACCAGCCAATAGAACTGAACGACGTAAAGCACTGTGAACGCGTAGGCTGGGATCATCAGAACGAAAAAAGCGGCGCTCATCAGTCCCGAGCTCCCGGCCAGCAGGCCGAGCAGGCCGCCGATGACAAAAATCAGCGAGGCCCCG
>JACZRH010000365.1 GCA_022574815.1 Planctomycetota bacterium
TCTTCTTTTTTCGCCGAGATGAGGCGGACGACGTCCTCATTCAATCCCGGCGGGACGGTGTCGCTCTCGATGTCGGTGACGAAGCCGTACTTGTATTCCGCGTTTTCCCATTGTTCGAGCGTCGTATCCGGCGCTGAGGACATGGATGACTCTCCTTTATTCAAAACTCCGCCGCCTTCGCGCGCGTGTCGCGAGGCGCCGGAAGCAACCGGCGAAATCCGGGCGTCGTGTCTCGGCCGCATCAGACGGCCATTCCGCGCCCGGTCTCAAGGCCCCACAGGGCGCCACACCACCCATCCCTTCCTACGGCAATATAGAACTAAATCTGTACTATTTCAAGGGCTTGATCGGGGTTTTCAGACCGAAAATCGCTGTTGACACGATGCCGACCGAGCGTTAACGTGTCTGTTGATCGTTCAACTAATAGGCCGCGGCATGCCGGAACAGATTCCAACTCGTGAACGGCTCATTGTGGCCGCGATGGGGCTTGTTCGAGCGCAGGGCTACCACGCCACTAGCATGGCGCAGATTCTCAAGGCCGCCCAGGCGAACAGTGGCAGCCTCTACTACTTCTTCAAAACCAAGAAAGATCTTTTGCTGGCGGTTCTGGACCGCTACACCGAGCTGCTCTGGCCGACCGTCATTCAGCCGGCCTTTGATCGCGTGTCCGATCCCATCGAACGTATCTTCGCGATCCTCGACGGATACCGCCAGATGCTCCTGTCGACCGACTTCAAGCTCGGCTGCCCGATCGGCGACCTGGCGTTGGAGCTCGGCGACTCGGATCCCGCCGCCCGCGAGAAAATCGCGCTCAATTTCAGAAACTGGTGCGAGGCGATCGAACGCTGCCTCGAAGACGGAGCAGGCTCGCTTCCGAACGGCATCGATCGCGCCGCAATGGCGCAGTTCATTCTGTCGGTCATGGAAGGCGGCGTCATGCAAGCGCGGGCGCACCGCAGCATCGAGCCGTTCGATGCCTGCGTCGCGCACATGCGAGATTACTTCAAGCGGCTTGGGGCCGAAGCCCGAGGGGGCCCGTCTCGGTTGGACGCCGACACGGCGGATAGAGATGCGGGTTGAACGGTGGATTCTGTCGAGAACAGGAGAAACGGATGAGCACGACGAGGCGTATCTGCACATGGGTTGCCGCGCTCGGCGCGGTTGGAATCGGTGGGGCGCGAATGAGTTCGGCCGACGAGGGCGATGCCGGGCGAATCCTGCGCAAAGAGGTCGTCGTCGTCGCACCGCCGGAAGAGGTGTGGCACGCCTGGACGACCAGCGAGGGTATTGCGGGATTCTTCGCGCCGGAGTCGAAGATCGAGTTGCGGCTCGGCGGCCCCTACGATCTCTACATGGGGATGACCGAGCCCGACGAAAGCGGCAAGCGGGGCGCGGAGGGCAGCAAGATTCTAAGCTACATACCGCACGAAATGCTCTCGTTCGACTGGACATTTTCACCGGCGGTTCCCACGCTTCGCAACGCCGGCGCCAAGACGCACGTCGTCCTGCGTTTCGAACGGCTCGAAGACGGCCGAACCCGTGTGCGGTTCGCGCAGCTCGGCTGGAAAGAGGGTGAGGATTGGGACAAGGGTTATGCGTATTTCGATCGGGCCTGGACCTCGGTGCTCAATAGCCTGAAAGAACACTTCGACAAGAAACGCTCCGAGTCGGGTTCGGCGCGCGATTCTGGGCGCGCGGCCAAATCGGAAGCGAAGTCCGAATCGTCGAGGAAAAGGACCTGGACGGATGGAAACGTGACCGTCAAGGCCGATTACGGTTCTTCGAAAGTGCAGGAATTTGAACTGGCCATTCCGGCTCCGGTCAAAGAGGTTTGGAGCGCGATCGCGACCGCGGAAGGATTTCGCAAGTACCTCGCGCTGCAGGCGGAAATCGAGCTGAAACCCGGCGGGCGCTACGAAACCTGGCCCGGAGCGCCCAACAAGGTGCTGTCCTACGTCCCGCTCGAAATGCTCTCGACCAGCGGCAGCGCGCCGCCGCAGTTTCCCAACGTCCGCAAGGGCGGCACATGGAACGCGTACTTTCTGGAGCCGATCGACGAGAACCGCACGCGACTTCGTTTGGTCGTTGTCGGCTGGCAGGCGGGCGACGAATGGGACCGGGCCTATGATTATTTCCTCAAGAACAACCCGGTCTTTCTGAACCGCCTGCACAAGCAGCTCTCGGGCAGCCGGGCCGACGCGAGCGCGACTCGACCGAAGTAGTCCGCCGCGAGAGTCATGCAGCGGCCGGCAGATCTCCCCGGTCGCACATTCGCTCTCAGTGAATCCTCAACCATCCGCCGCTCGCTTGAAATGCACCCGCGCGCCCGCTAGGCTGCCCGCTTTGTTTCCCGCGCGCCGCTCCGACACGGCGCCGGCGACGCGCCGCCGGGTCATCGAACTCGCTCGTCCACCCTTCGGGTCGTACGGATCGGCGGCATCAGCGCAACGCTAAAGCAGGGAACGGTCCCTATGAACATTGACATTGCGGGCTGGATGGCGGCTTTCTCGGGCTTCGTCTGGAGCACGCCGACGGCGATCCTGCTGACCGGCGCCGGGCTGATCTTCACGCTGATGACGCTCGGCATCCAGTGGAAGGCCCTGACGCACGGCTTTGCCGTCGTTCGCGGCAAATACGACAACCCCGAAGACGAAGGCAACATCTCGCATTTTCAGGCGCTGTGCTCGGCGCTCTCGGCCACGATCGGGCTCGGCAACATTGCGGGCGTGGCGGTGGCCGTCGCGACCGGCGGGCCCGGCGCGGTCTTCTGGATGTGGGTGGTCGGTTTTCTGGGAATGGCGACCAAATTCACCACCTGCTCGCTCGCAACGATGTTTCGCCGAAAGGACAAACTCGGCGAGTATCGCGGCGGGCCGATGTACTACATCGAGCTGGGCCTGAAGCAGAACTACAAAGCGCCGTTTATGAAGCACCTGGGCAAGTTCCTGGCGATCACGTTCGCGATCCTGGGCATGAGCGCCAGCGTCGGCGCCGGCAACATGTTCCAGGCCAATCAGGTCGCCAGGACCTTCGTCAACCTCGCGAAAAACGTGAGCGGCACCGGCATCAGCGACAACTCCCAGTTCATCATCCAGATGATCGTCGGGGCGGTCATCTGCGTGCTGTCGGCCCTCGTGCTGATCGGCGGCATCAAACGCATCGGCAACGTCGCGTCCAAGCTCGTCCCCTCGATGTGCGTCATTTACGTGCTCGGGGCCTTATACATCATCGTCACCAACATC
>JACZRH010000087.1 GCA_022574815.1 Planctomycetota bacterium
CCAGCGAGGTGGCGTAACGAATGGCGTGGTCAGAGACCGGCACCTCGCGAACGAGCTTCTGCAAATCGACAATCTCCTGGCCGGTGAGCACGGGGGAAACGTCGTGCAGGTCGGTGCTGGTCGTGCGACGGGCGATCTCGACCTCTTCGGAAAAACTGGGATACTCGACAAACACCTTGAACATGAAGCGGTCTTGCTGCGCTTCGGGCAGCGAGTAGGTGCCCTCCTGTTCGATCGGATTTTGGGTGGCCAGCACGAAGAACGGGTCGGACAGCTCGTGCCTTACGCGGCCGACCGTGACCTGCCGCTCCTGCATCGCCTCGAGCAGCGCCGCCTGCGTTTTCGGCGGCGTGCGGTTTATCTCGTCGGCGAGCAGCACGTTCGTGAAGACCGGGCCGCGCAGAAAGCGAAACGAGCGCTGCCCCGTGCGGCGGTCTTCCTGAATGATCTCGGTCCCGGTAATGTCCGAAGGCATCAGGTCCGGCGTGAACTGAATCCGGGCAAACTTCAGACCGAGGCTGTGCGCCAGACTGCTGATCATCAGCGTCTTGGCAAGCCCCGGCACGCCCTCAAGGATGATGTGCCCGCGCGCGAACAGCGCGATCAGGAGCTGGTCGATCACCTCTTCCTGCCCCACGATGACCTTGGCCATCTCCGAGCGAATCGTGGCGTACGCATCCCGCAGGCGCTGCACGGCCTGCACGTCGTCTTCACCCGCGACGGCGTCCGTCTGATCCTGGTCTGCTCGAGCTTGCGCCGAGCCTTCGTTCATGAATCCCTCCGTGGTTGGAGGACGGTCCTGATCCGAGGCATTTCGCCGAACCGAACCGGCGCGCGGCAACCGCACACCCGGCGTGCGATGCCTTGCCGACTATCGTATCGGGTCCGCAGGGGTTCGTCCTCTGCCACAGTAGCTCCGCTAGGCCCCCGTCAGCGCTGCATGATCGGCAGACTCTTGTACGGCAATTGGAGAACCACCAGTGCCACGGCCGTGCCGTACGTTCGCCCGACGTGATCGCCGTCCCACGAACCGTCGTCGCGGTTCTGCCGGCTCAGCAGAATGTCGCGCATCACCGGGAAATAGGCGTTCCATTCCTTGTCGCCCGAAAGGTACATGACCTGCGCCATGTACAGATGGGCGTAGTAAAAATGGCCGAAATACCGCGTCCCGCGCGACGGGTGCGGAGATAAGGTGCGCTTCACGTACGCCAGCGCCCTGCGGGCGTGGGAATCGTCGTACAGCCCGGCGTTGTACCAGCAGGCGACCGCCGCCGCCGTGATCGCCGGGCGGCTCGGTCCGCTGTCGCTGACCTGGTAGCGGATGCCGCCGTCCTCGTTGGTCGAGCGCACCAGGTAGGTCATGGCGTTGTCGATGATCTCCTTGGGAACGGCCAGGCCGGCGTTGCGGCAGGCCCGCAGACCCTGCACCTGCGTCACGGTCACCGAACCTTCGTCGCCGCCCGAATCGGGGGTGTACAGCCAGCCGCCGGCGGCGCTCTGGCTGCGGGCGGTCAGGTCGATCGCACGCTGCAGCACGAGGCGGATCTGCGCCTGTCTCTGCGGGTCCTCTTCCATTCCGTAACACTGCGCCAAAAACAGCATTGCAAAGCCATGGCCGTGCATGCAATGGCTTTCTTCTTCGATCTGCGCGATCAGCCCGTCGCGCCGGGCGCTCTTGAGAATGTACGTCAGGGCGCCGCTGACGTTGCGCGCCTGCAGACCCTGCGTCGGTGTGCTACCGCCCGACAGCAGGGCCAACCCCGCCAGTGACGTCATGGCTACCGGGTAGCTGCCGGTCGATCCGCGGCTGCGCCAGCTCCCGTCGCGATTCTGTGAGCGAACCAGAAACTGGATCCCTTTGTCGATCGCGGCGCGCGCCGTCGGCGTGATGCCCGGCGGGTCGGCGGAAGGAATCACCGCGTCTCCCGTCGGCGTGGTCGCCTTCGCCGCCCCGGGGGCCGAGCCGCTTTGCGCGCAGGCGTTAGTCGCGGCGCTCAGCGCGAACACCCAGATCAATACCACAGCGAACTGTCGATTGCACGTCATCATGGCTTGCGACTCAAAGATGAGTTCCCGAACGCAACCAGATTCCCGGACGCTTGCACGATCATTCTAGTCGGCGTGGCCAGCATGTATACGCCGCAATTCGTGTCGCGCTTCTTGAAGTGCTCGCCGATCGGCACGGCTTCGACGAGTTCGCCCGTTCGTTTTTCGACCAGTTGGATCGCCAGCTTGCCGCCACTGGCCGCGCCGCGCCCTTCGGCGGGCGCCTCGGCGAGCAGGATCGGTATGAACTCGTCGTGCGCGAGCAATTGGGTGATATTGACCGCGACCGCTGTTTCAATCGTGCGCTGCCAATGCCGCCGTCCGTCCGACGCCGCGTGGGCGCTGAGCACGATTTGCCGCGTTGCTGAATCGCGATCGGACGCGGCCCGAGCGGCCACGTAGATCTGCGAGTCCGTGGCCGCAATCGCGACGATCTGCTCGGCGCCGTCCAGCGCCAGTTTCAGAACGGGACGGCCGCTACTCGCATCAAGAACCGACCACACGGCCGCGTCGCTTTCTCGCACAACAACCCAGCCCCGCTGAGGAATCTCAGCGACATCGTGGATGCCGTTCCCGGCTCGTTTCCACAGGGGTTGAAGCGTCGCCGGGTCCAGGCCGGTCATCCCGCCGCCGCCCCAGATCAGCAGCGTCTCGCGACAGACCCGCACGCCGCGCGGCGTCCCCAACTCGGGCGGAATCTCGCGCAGGTCGTCGCCGAACCAGGCGTCAACCGTCAGAACGTGTTGCTCGTCGGCGACAAAGACCAGGCGATCGCCCGCGAGCGTCACCTCTCGAATGGTGCTCCCGGGAAAATCCCGCTGCCAGCGCAACGCCCCGCCGTTCCAATCCAGGACGACGAAGCGGTCCGGCCTCGGACAAAACCCGACGCCCCACGGGCCCGTGACCGCGGTTTGCACGAAATCCCTCGGGACCTCTCGCCATGCGCGAACGGGCACCTCCCACAACCGCGCGCCGGCGTGCCGCTCGGGTCCCAGGCCGACACACACCAACCCGCCGCGCACCGGGACGGCCGCCAGGTGCTCGTATACCGCGGCGGGCCAGGTGGTGCGCAGCGGCCCCGAGGACCGCGCGGCGCGGCCGAACAAGACTTCGTCGCGCGCAGATGTGCGGGCCGTCTCGGCCGCCCCTCCGGTCAAGAGAGCGTCGCGGGTCCGCCGTAATTCACTGCGGCGGTTATCGTCGAACAGCACGATCTGTCGGTTGGCCAGCCGCCGCAGAAGCAGCCAGGGCTGCATGCGCGGCTCGGGCTCCTGCCAGTCGAGGATCAGTTCGGCATCCTGCATCTTCCATTGCCGCCGAAATTGACGCTCGAACGGCACACCGGCCGATTGTTCCAGTTTGCTGAACGCCGTCTGGATGACGGTCAGGCGGCGTCGCTGCGACTCGGCGGCCCCGCCGCCAGTCTGCGCCGCTCCGGGCTCATCGCTCGGCGGATCGGCACCCTCGAACCGCGTCCGCCATATCTCGCGATCCGCCCGCGCGGCGTCGAGCATTCCCAGCGCGACATGAGTTTCCCAGCGCGCCAGGTGAAGTTGGCGGCGCAGGTCGGCCGGCAATGCGGACTCGTCGCGCTCCGTGAGGTGCTGAACGATCAACTCGGGCGGGCGGCGCGAGAGCGTCAGCGCCCGGTCAATCGAATCGCGCGCCGGACCCGCCTTCGCCACCAGCCGCGCGCGAGTGATAATCGCGGCGTCGGCACCGTCGACAGTGACGTCGCGAGCGAGTCGGTCGACAAAGGCCGCGCGTTGTGCCTCTGGCAAATGCTCGAGACAACGGTGCATTCGCTGCGCGGCCCACGCCCACTGCGCGATGCTTCGCGCCGGATCGTTCGGATCTCGAACCTGGACTGCGGACTCTTGCAGAAGCATTCCGCGGTAGTGCTCCAGGGCTTCATCCCAGCGCCCGTGTTGCTCGAGCGCCTCGCCGATCAACACCGCGAGCCGCGCGGCGGCGCTCGGAGCCACCGACAGCGCCGCGGCCCGTCGCAGCCAGTCTATTCTCTGAGCGCGGTTCGCGGACGCGCTCGACACCTTGACGAACACATCCAGCAGCAGCCGATCGCGGGCCGCAACCAAGCCCGCGTCCGCCGGCCGCAGCGCCTCGAGCGCCGCCAACGCATCCCCGAAACGGCCCTCGACGGTGTTCAGCCACGCGGCGGCGAGTTGGGCGTACGGATCATTTGGATTGGTCTCGAGCAATTCGTCGCATCGTCGCCGCGCCGCGCGCGGATCGGGGTACTTCGTGATCTGATCGGGCGTGATGCTGAAAAGCGCCTCTTCGGTCGCAAGCAGATTCGCCACGACAACCTCGCCCGAGCGCCGCGCCCCGGCCCGCCACGCGAGTTGGTCGACCAGCACCTTTCCGGTCCGCCCGTCCAGCACGACGATCCCCTCGCGCGTCGGGACGAAGACCCGCCCGCCGCCGAGGGTCGGGCGCCCGGTCGTTTCGAGCGGGACCGAACGCCAGCGCAGCGAGCGGCCGTCCGCCAGGTCCAAGCACGCGATCGAGTGGCCGCCGACGACCAGCCCCGTCTCAACGCGGGCCGCATTTCTCGGCGGGGCGCCGCCGTCGGTCGGCGAAGCCCCCGCGCCGCCCGAAACGCCGCCGCCGTCCTCGTCGAATACCGTCAGTCCGCCGACGAGGAAGGCGTATTCGCCGCGCGGAACGCGCCAGCGCTCGCGCCCGCTGAAACGATCGATCGCGATGATCTCGCTCGAATCGACGGGCGCCACCACGAGCAGGTCGTCGACCACGATCGGCCGATCGATCCCGGACTCGCGTGGACTCCGCTCGGGTTCCCACCACATGCCGTTTAAGTGCTCACTGAGCGTGCTGGGGTAGACCGTCGCCCATTTCCATTGCAGGTCGGCGCGGCCCAGCGCCGCGATCACGCCGTTACCGGTACACACATAGACGGTGGTCTCGTCGGTCGCGAGCAGGCAGCGACCGCCGGTCGATGTGAAGTAAGTCGGCGGGCCGACGATCGGCACTTCGCGGATCAACCGCCCGTCGGCCGGGTCGATCACGCACAGGTACAGATCGCTGTTCCGCTGCACGGGGACGACCAGCAACCGGCCCACCACGGCCGGGGCATCCTGAAAGGCCGCGCGATAGAGCTTGTGCTCCAAATCGTCCCCCGCTCGCCAGACGGTGCGCCCGCTGCGCAGATCGCGCGCGACCAGGACATTGGGGGAGGTGCCGTCGCGCCGGGACCGGAATCCGCGTCGGTCGATTCGCCCATGTTCCGACTCGAGCGCCAGCGATTCGATCGTGAAGACCAGCTCGAGGCCCGTCGATAGGGCGTGCCGCAAGGCGTGCGTCAGCAGTCGGCGGGCTCCCGTCGAAAGCCCGGCCTCGTCGTTTGCCACGCCGCCGCCGCCGCGCCGGCCCCAGACCGACCGTAAGGTTCCCTCCACCTCACGGGCCGATTCGGCGGACCTCCAGATCGGCGTCAGCGTCAGGGCGTCCATGCCCCAGAGGCTTCCGTTCATGCGCACCACCAGGATGTTCGAATCGACCACAGCATTGTGCAGCGGAAGACGTCGGCTGCGGTCGATGGCCGCGGCCAGGTCGCCTGCCTCATAATGAGTGTCGCTTGGCGCCTCGGGGTCGAGCCGATGCGACCAAGCAATCGGGGGCGCGAGCATCGGCTCGTAAGGACGGCCTTCCAGTTGTACGCCGAGCCGACCGGCCACATTCCGGCGGCTCAGGTTGAGGCGCTCCAGCCATTCCCGAATCGCCCCGACGCGCTGCCGCCAGCCCGGCCGCAACGCAACCGCCGAGTCGGATTCCAGCTCCGCCAGGGCTTGCTGCGCTGCCTGCCAGGCGCCGACCTGCGCCAGTGCGACAATCAACTGCGCGCGGCGTTCCGGCTTGGGTTCGGCGCTTCCCGCGAGCAATTCACGAACCGCTTCAATGGACTCGCCGTATTCGCCGCGGTCGATCAGCCGCGCGACCAGCTCTGCCCCGACGGCATCCCAGTCCGAGCTCGCCCGATAGTCGTGAAACAACTCGCGAAGCGTGTCGACGTCGGCCGCTTGCACCGCCTCCCGAAAACGGGCGGCCACCTCGGCGTCGTACAGCCTGCGATAGAGGTCCACGCCTTCGGGGGGCAACTGGCCGAGCAAGCGGACAGCCTGACGCCAGACCGGGTAGTAGGTTCGACTGGCGGGAGCCGCGACCAACTCCGCCGGCAGCGCCATGATCTGTTCGATGAGCCGAATCGCGAGACGGTAGTCGCCGCGCTGCATGGCGTCCCGCGCCCGGTCCGAAAGCAACATCGCTTCGTTGCTCTCGGGAAGCGTCGCGGCGGCGGGTCCGCGCACGACGGCGGAGCCCTGCGCCGCGGCGATCGCGACGCCGCCCAGCAGAAACGCGCCCGCCACAAGCGTGTGGAGAGCCGATAAATAACGCGTCAGATAGGTCATGGCGGAGCTCAATTGGGCATCTTTGCGCCGCCGTCGCAGCGTGTGGATGGCCCGCCTGGGGTCGTACTATTCTAGCTATCGGAAGCGGTTGTGAAACCGGCGGATGCGGAAATCGGTCGGCGAGCGATTGGGCGCGCTGCGCTACGGGGCGAATGAGCCTGCTGGAGCCGAACAAAGACGACTACGGCAGGCCACCGCCAGTAAAGGGATCACCCACGCAGAACGGCGGGAACGTGCAGGCGGGGTCGATCGCGGGATCGGCGCCCGGCCCCTGGTAGCCCGACGTGAGAAACCGAAATTCGAGCGGGTCGCAAAGCAAGATGGACGCACAGGGATTGAAGCTCGTCAAGTAGTCAGTCAGACCCGACAAGGAGCAGCCGCCCAACTGTGAAAGCGCGCCGCCGACGACAGCAACCGACATGAATCGCAGGAGACGAGTACGTAACATATTCTTCGCATCCTCTCGAAAAAGTGCCCGCCGATTACAGACAATCAACGAACAGGACGATGGGATTGCAGAAATTGAAGAATGAGCCGCCCGCGCAGTTCAAGATGGCGCAGAAATCCAGCGCCGCCAAGCCCTGGTAGAGAACGCCCTCCGCGCAGGATCCGGGCAGCAGTTGAAAAACCGTCGCCCCGCCGAACAAACTGAACAGTGCTAGCATCTTCCGACGAGTCTTCGACATCGTGGCAACTCCGCAAGGGTCGCGCCAAGGGCGCAATTCGACTTGACCAAGTATAGGGGTAAGCCACGAGTCCCGACAAGGCCGCAAACCGGGATCAGGCGAAAAAAAAGGGCGCTCCCGCGCAACGGGAGTACGCCCCGAATTCGTCAACCCATACACCACGACCGGTCACCAAGCGTGAGCCCAGCGAACCCCAAAGCCGGCCCCAGAATCGGCGCGCTAGCGGATCCTGACCCCGACCGCGGCTCAGCGGATAGCGACCTAGCCGGTCGTACCGCCGAGAAGGTTAATCGGCACACCGATGTTCGGCAGGCAGTTCATGCCCAGGGCGAACAGAAAGCCCCCGGACAGAATGAACAGAGCCGTCAGCTTGCGCTTCATCATAATCGTTGTTCCTTTCATGGCTTCCACTCGAGGCCCCTGAAGACCGCTCGGCCTCGTGGTTTCGTACGACGGTTCACTCCGTGGCGTAGTTCCGCGCTGTAACACGGTCCGACATGAAGCCAAGGCTTCGCGGCGGCTAGCCCAAGAGCTCTTCCATTAGAATGTCAATGCCCAGGTTGAGGAACTGGTTGTTCGCGGGCCAGCCGGTGTTGAAGAACCCGGCCCAGAAGTCACCCAGACAACCCACCTGAAACAGCATGCTGCCGCCGAAAGTCATAGCGGCCAAGGTCAGAAACTTCTTTTTCATGAGATTCTCTCCTGATTCCGCGCGGCGGCCCCGGCTCTAAAGACCGGGATCGTGCCGGCGGGTCGAGTGGCTCTTGGTCTAGTCGATCGCCTGGAGGAAGAAAATGTCGCCAGCAAGGTCGCCCAAGAAGCGCGCGCAGCTTCCGAGGCCGAACTGGAACGCGATCGCGCCCGAGGCCATGCTCAGCAGGGCCAGCTTCATACGCAATTTCATCGATTTGCTCCTCAATGGTCTCTGTCGAAAAGTCGAGCCGTCCAACCGGCTCGCGTGCTAGTCGAACGCAACGGCCGTCAGAATGCGCTGTACGGTCGCTTGCAAACAGCCGCCGCCGAGCCCAAGTCCGAACACGGTGCCGGTCAACGCCAGCATCGCGCTCTTTACCCAAAACCTCTTGATCATCGCGAGCCTCCTTAGCCAGTACCGAAACGGTCTGAGCTTCGTGGTTCGGACAGTATTTCCGCGATCGGCCACACGCCGATCGCACCGCGCCAAAATCCCAAATCACACGAACGGCCAGCTCAACCGAATTGCGAACAAGCATGCACCCAGTGGCCGGGTGCATCGATGGTCTGACCGCGCCATTCAAAATCGCCCGGGAGTGTACGGCCTTTGATGGCCATTTCAACCCCTAGCGGCAAAAATATCCGCGATTTTTTCGGGCGTTACCGGTTCCAGAATCCCGCTTTCCGTGACGATCCCCGTGACTAATCTCGCCGGCGTCACGTCAAACGCCGGATTGTAACAGCGCGCGCCTGCCGCCACGAATCGCTTTCCACCGATCGTGGACACCTCATCGTCGGCTCGCTCCTCGATCGGAATCTGGTCTCCGGTGGGCAGCGAAAGGTCGAAGGTGCTTCGCGGAGCTGCTACATAGAAAGGGATTTCGTGCGCTTGGGCCGCCAGCGCGAGCGGATAGGTCCCCACTTTATTCGCCACATCACCATTGGCTGCGATCCGATCCGCGCCGACCACAACCAGTTGTATCGCTCCCGACCTCATCAGGCTCGCCGCCGCCCCTTCGCATAATACGGTCACGTCGATCCCGGCGGCGGCCAGCTCGAACGCCGTTAATCGTGCCCCTTGCAAAAGCGGCCGCGTTTCATTGGCAAACACCCGGAATCGCCGGAGCTGCGCATGAGCGGCATACATCAACGAAAGGGCCGTCCCGTGTGCGACGGCTGCGAGTGCCCCTGCGTTGCAGTGCGTCAGGACGCCGCCGCCCTCGGGAATCAGCCGAGCACCATGCTCACCGATCCGCCGGCAGGTTTCCGCGTCCTCGCGTGCGATCGCGTGCGACTCGGACAGCATGGCCTCCCACACCGCGCCCGAATCGCCGGCGTTTTCCGCGAGGGTCAGACGCGAGATTCGGCGAACGGCCCAGGACAGATTGACCGCCGTCGGCCGCG
The DNA here is from genome assembly GCA_022574815.1 of Planctomycetota bacterium. Taxonomy (GTDB): domain Bacteria; phylum Planctomycetota; class Phycisphaerae; order UBA1845; family Fen-1342; genus JACZRH01. The sequence goes on from JACZRH010000087.1 coordinate 9,278, forward strand.
ACGAGCACAGATACTCGCCGACCTCGGCCACCTTGGCGCTGAAGGCGTCCGTCGGTTTCCCGCGAAACGGCCGCGTACCGAGGCACAGTCCGTAGGCGGCGGCGACGCCGATCGCCGGCGCGCCGCGCACGCACAAGACGCGGATCGCCTCCCACACGTCCTCGGCCGTGGAGCAATCGCGCATCTCGACGCGATCCGGCAACAGGGTCTGGTCGAGCAGGCGGAGGCATCCATCGGACCCGCCAATCCACTCCAGTGTGCGCGGCAAACTATTCGTCGTCGGAGAACGGGAGCGCTCACTCGCCGCGGCAGCAGGGTCCGGGTCGGTCATGCCGCAAGTTGTACCGCCGCCCGCCTCATCTGTCGCGAACTCGCGAAGCGTCCTTTAGACTACGGGCAATAGTCCTGCTCGCTCGGGTACGGAGGCAACAAAATCGAAACGAGTGCAACGCCGGCAACGGCTTTTCGCCGAGTCCCCTTCATGGGCGTCATCCGCGTCGTGGTCGAAGCGATGAAGTACGGCTATTCGGCCGAGGACCCAAACTGGTCCAACCTCGGCCAGGGCCAGCCCGAGGTCGGCGAGCTGCCCGGCGCGCCGCCACGCTGGGATCGGGTGACGATACCGCTGGGGGATCATGCCTACGGGCCGGTCGAGGGTCTGCCCGAGCTGCGCGAGGCCGTCGCGACGCACTACAATCGCCTTTACCGACGGGGAATGAAATCGCAATACGCCGTCGAAAACGTCGTGATCGCACCCGGCGGGCGAACGATGCTGACACGTGCGGCGGCGGCGCTGGGTGACGTTCGGCTCGGCTATTTCATCCCGGACTATACGGCCTACGAAGACCTGCTGTCGGCGTTTCGACGGTTTTCCCCGCGGCTCGTGGCCAATACCACGGACGGTCTGTTCGGGTTCGCCCCCGGCGCGCTCGCCGCGCGCATCCAATCCGAAAAACTGGGCGCGCTACTACTGAGCAATCCGTGCAACCCGACCGGCCGCACGATCCGTGGCAACGAGTTGGCGGCATGGGTCGCGCTGGCGCGGCGCCAATCTTGTACGCTCCTGCTGGACGAATTTTATTCGCACTACATCTACGAATCGCGCCCCGGCGACGATGCCGAAGTCGCCGACCATCCGGTCAGCGCCGCCGCCTACGTCGAAGACGTGAACAAAGATCCCGTGATCCTTTTTGACGGGCTAACGAAGAATTACCGTTACCCCGGTTGGCGGATCGGTTGGGCCGTGGGTCCGGCCGAGGCCGTCCGCAGCATGACCGCCGCCGGCAGCTTCGTGGACGGCGGCCCGCCGCGGCCGATGCAGCGGGCCGCGATCGAGGTGCTCGCTACGTCGCGCGCCGACCAGGAGACCGACACGGTGCGTCGCGTCTTCACCAAAAAACGGAACGTGACCGTTGCCGCGCTGCGCGAGATGGGCATTCCCTGCCCGCGCGAGCCGGAGGGCACGTTCTATGCTTTCGGTTCGATCAAGGACCTGTCGCCGCCTCTGAACGATGGCGTCGCGTTCTTGCACGCGGCGCTCGAGCACCGCGTGCTGACCGTCCCCGGCGAGTACTTCGACGTCAATCCCCACCGCCAAAGAACCGGTCCGTCGCCACTGGCGCCCTTCGTGCGGTTCTCCTTCGGCCCGCCGATGGAAAACCTCAAGCGGGGTTTAAGCCGGCTGGCGGACATGATCCGCGCCGCCGGAAACTGAACCCGGACGCGCGCCGTTCGGTGTGGGTCGCGCCGAGGGCATACGGCCCGCCGGCTTGGCGATCGGCGATAGCAACTCGATGTCGAGGCGTTCACGGTTCCGCTTCGATGTGGAAGATCGTACCGTCGATTTCGGAGCCGGCAGCCCCGCCACCGGCCTGCTCCTCTGCGACCTGGATCAGGACGGGAACCTGGACGTGGAGATGGCCGGCTTTCAAGACTCGCCGAAACGCCCGATGCTCGGCGTGGCGTGGGGGCCGAACGACTGGGTGGGCGAGGACCCGACGGTCGATAACTTCGTGTTCTCAACCTGGCCTGCACGGCGACCAACCCGGACCGCGTGGTCTGGTTCAAGAACCAAGGTCTTGGCTCGTTTTCGCTCGAGCAAGTCTTTTTCAATGTGGCCAGCTTCCCCTGGGGAATTGCGGCCGGGCAGCTCGACGGCATCTACCGGGCCGACCTCGTGACGGTCAATAGTAACGGCGGCGGCGCCCTGTCCGAGAACATCAGCGTACTCCTGCACAACGGAACCACGCACTGGGCCGGCGACCTCAACCAGGACGGGGCCTTCAACGGCGGCGACATCGACCCGTTCTTCACCTGCCTGGCCGGCGGAATCTGCCGCTAAGCGCGGCGTGATTCGCACCTGACTAACCCTTGCTCCAGGCGATTCTTCGCGGGCCCGGCCTCGGTGGCGCGGGCGGTGATGCGCGGAAAGGCGAAAGTTCGTTGAACTCGCCGGCACGAATGCCTACGATGCAGTTCGGTCGCCGACCGTGGGTCGCATCAAGCCAAGGGCCAGCAAAGGGTCGATTATGGAATCTGCGGTCTTCATCGCCGCCTTGGCCTTGGGGCTGTTGCCGCTGGTCCTGTGGTGGCGGCGGGCACCGGCGGCGCTGCCGGTCATTGCGGCCGGCGCCTTGCTCTGTGCGACGGCCGGGGCCGTGGCGCTGCGTTCGCGGACCGCCCGACGCGTTCAGGCCCATGTTGAATTGGCGAGCCTGATTCCACGGCAGGTGTCCGACAAGCGCTTCGTGACCTCCGACAAGTGCCGCGCTTGTCACCCCGGGGAGTACGCCACCTGGCACCGCACCTACCACCGCACCATGACGCAGGTCGCGTCCCCCAAGACCGTGGTCGCACCGTTCGACGACGTCGAGCTCGTCGCGCACGGAATGAAGTACCGCCTGCACCGCCGCGGCGATGAGTTTCGGGTCGACATGCCGGACCCGATCTGGATTCAGAAAGAGATCGAGCTGGGCCGCGACCCGTCCGCGGCGAGCGATCCGCCACGCGTCAATCGCCGGATCGTGCTCACGACCGGCTCGCACCACATGCAGTTCTACTGGTTCGAAACGGAGCTCGGTCGAACGCTGTTCCAATTGCCGTTCGGATTCCTGTTCGAAGACGACCGCTGGGTAACCGCTGAGCACACGTTCATTCAGCCGCCCGGCCTGCCGCAGACCTTCCTGGTCTGGAACACGAGCTGCATCAAGTGCCACAGCGTGGAGGGCCGGCCCCGGCACGATTTCCGGACAGGGATCTCCGACGCGCAGGTCGCCGAGTTCGGCATCGCCTGCGAAGCCTGCCACGGGCCGGCCGAGGAGCACATTCGCGTCAACCGCGACCCGCAGCGGCGCTATCGCTTGCACCTCTCGGGCGAACCCGATCCGACGATTGTCAATCCGGCCCGGCTTTCCCCGAAACGCTCGGCGGAGGTGTGCGGCCGCTGTCACAGCATATTCTTTCCCAAGAGCGTTCAGGGGTACAACCAAAACGGGGTGCCGTATCGCCCCGGCGAGAGCCTGGACGACGCGGCGCACATGGCGCGGCATCCCAACAAGGCCGAGATGGAATTTCTGCCGACGGTGCTCGAGCAGTTTCCCGAGTTTCTTCCGGAGCGTTATTGGGATGATGGGATGGTGCGCATCGCGGGCCGCGACTTCAGCGCCATGCGCGAATCGCCTTGTTACGCCAGCGGCCGGCTTTCGTGCCTGTCGTGTCATTCGATGCACGACGCCGACCCGAACGATATGCTGGCCGCGGGCAGGGACGAAGACGCCGCCTGCCTGCAATGCCACGAGTCGTACGCCGACCGGATTCCCGCGCACACGCGCCACGAGGCCGGCTCCGAGGGCAGCAAGTGCTACAACTGCCACATGCCCCACGCCACCTACGGCATTCTCAAGGCCATCCGGAACCATGAAATTGATAGCCCCAGCGCTGCGATCAGCCATCAGTCCGGCCGGCCGAACGCGTGCAACCTGTGTCATCTCGACAAGACGTTGGCGTGGACCGCGAAGCACCTGTCGGATTGGTACGGGCAGGAGCCGGTCGCGCTCGACGACGACGAGCGGACCGTCGCGGCCGGGCCGCTGCTGCTCCTGCGGGGAGCAGCCGGGCAACGCGCGCTGGCGGCCTGGCACGCGGGATGGGGGCCGGCCCAGCAGGCCTCGGGCCGCGACTGGCTGGCGCCGTACCTGGCCGAGCTGCTGAACGACCCGTACGCAGCGGTGCGGTTCGTCGCCAAGCGCTCGTTGCTGAAGCTGCCGGGATTTGACGGCTTCGACTATGACTTCCTGGCTCCAATGGAGGAGCTGAATCTTTCCCGCCAATACGCACTCGAGCTTTGGAACAAGTCGAAGCCGGCGAAGCTGGACCGCAGCGGCCCAGAACTGCTGATCGACTCGGCCGGGCGCGTGCAGCGGGACCGGGTCGATCGCCTACTAGGCCGGCGCGACAATCGCCCGGTAAACTTGCTCGAATGAGCACATCGCGAAAAACCGACTCAACAGAAAGACGTCCCACGCCGCCCGCGCCCGGTGACCGGGATGTGGCGCTCGCTCGCCGACACCTGCGTTTCGGCTGGTGGTCGCTGTTGGTTTTCCTCTCGCTGGGTCTGGCGCTCGAAGGATTGCACGGGTTCAAAGTCGAGTGGTACGTCGACGATTCGAACGCGACCCGGCGGCTGATGTGGACGCTGGCCCACGCCCATGGAGCCTTGCTCGCGATGATCTCCATCGTCTTCGCGGCGACCCTTCGGCATTGGCCCGTTTGCCCGTCGCCGGTTCGCCGCATCGCGTCGCCGTGCTTGCTGGCGGCGAGCCTGCTGCTGCCGCTGGGGTTCTTTCTTGGCGGTCTTTTCGTACATAGCGGAGATCCGGGATTGGGGATCCTGCTGGTCCCGGTGGGCGCGGTCAATTTGCTAATCGCGGTGTTTCTTACGGCGCGCGGCGTAGGCGGCCACTAGCACCGAACCGGGTAGAGAGCGTGCCCGGGCACGATTCGGGACGCGGCGTTGCGGGGCGTATTTGAGACCTCACCGACTTACTCGCTGAAACAATACAGCGCGCCGCCGTGGGTACCGATGACGAGGCAGCCCTGACCGATCGCTGGGGAAGCGCTGATGCCGTCGCCGGCCTCGAAACGCCAGAGTTCTTTTCCGGTCGCGATCTCCAGGGCGTAGAGGTTTCCATCCTCGGAACCGATGAACACGCGTTTGCCGGCGATGACGGGCGATGAGTCGATGCGGCCTTTCGTGCTGAATTGCCAGCGCTGTTTGCCGGTCTTGAGCTCGATGGCGTGAACGCGTTTGTCGCGGCCGCCGACGATCGCCAACTCGTCGGTTAGCGCGGCCGAGGATAGGAACGGGAGCTCGCGTTGCTCGTCCTTGAAGCGCCATACGATTTTCTTCGTGGCGATGTCGATCGCCAATACTTCGCTGGCGTACGTCGCTAGAAAGCAGAGCGAACCGCGCGCGGCCGCGGACGCACCGGTGACCGAGTCGAGCTCGACGTGGCCCGCCGCCTTGCCGTCCTTCACGTTCACCACGTGCAGCCGGCTGTCACAACCGGCTACCAGCGCGTGGCCGTTCGCGATGCCCGGCGTGGCGTGGACGCGGTCCTCGGTCTCGTACTTCCAAATCTGCTTTCCGTCGCGACGATCAAGGCAATAGAGGTGGCCGTCATAGGAGCCGAAGAGAATCCAGTCGCCGAAGTGATTGGCCGACGAGATGATCTGCGATTGGGTCTGGTACTTCCACTTCTCGGTCCCCTTCTTGGCGTCGAGCGCGTGCATCACGCCGTCGTCGTCACCGAAGAAGACCATGCCGTCGAGGACGGTGGGTGAGGACTCGATCGGGGCCTGGTTGGTGGAGAACTTCCATTTTTCCTTGCCGGTCTTCAGGTCGATCGCATAGAGAAAGCCGGCGTCGCAGCCGACGTAGACCATGCCGTCGACGATCGCGGCGGACGAGGCGATGCCCTCTTTCGCGTCGAATCTCCAACGTACGCGGAGCTTGTCGGGTAATTTCGATTTCGCGACGCCGGTCAGGCTCGGGTTGCCGCGAAACATCGGCCATGACTCGGCGCCGGTGGCGGCGGGCTTCAAGAGGTCGGGCGTTTCAGGCTCGCGTAGAGTACTATCGATCTTCGCCGCCGATAGA
>JACZRH010000088.1 GCA_022574815.1 Planctomycetota bacterium
ATGGTGGTCAAGGCCGAGCTGGCCAGCGCCGCCAAGAGTGAATTCCTGGCCAACATGAGCCACGAGATCCGGACGCCGCTGACGGCGATCCTGGGCTACGCCGAAAACCTGCTCCAAATGGAGCTTACCGCCGAAGAGACGCAGGACGCGATTCGCGCGGTCCACCGCAACGGGGAGCACCTCCTGCAAGTCACCGACGACATTCTCAACATCTCGAAGATCGAGGCGGGCAAAGTCCAGATCGAGTCGTTGGATTGCTCGCCGGCCGAGGTGCTCGACGACATCATGATCATGATGCGGCCGCGCGCCGAGCGAAAGCGAATCACGCTCGAGCTCGAACACACGGGCCGGCTGCCCAAGGTCATTCGGACCGACCCGACGCGCCTGCGGCAGATTCTCATCAACCTGGTCGGAAACGCGATCAAGTACACGCCGGAGGGTTCGGTGCGGATTCGCGCCGACCTGACGCGCGAACTGCCCGACGCGCTCGAAGGTTCAGAGACCCCGATGCTGCGCGTCGAAATCGTCGACACCGGCATCGGCATGTCGCCGGTGCAGCTCACGCGCGTCTTCCAGCCCTTCACGCAGGCCGACGAGACCATGACCCGCAAGTTCGGCGGCACCGGCCTCGGATTGGCCATCAGTCTGAGGCTCGCGGAGATGCTCGGCGGGACGATCGCCGCCGAGAGCGAGCTCGGCCGCGGGAGCACGATGCGGCTCTGGGTCACAATCGGGCCGGTCGACAAAGATCGCCGGCCCGAACCATCCCCGGCTCGCCGGCTCGCCACGCCCGACGCCGATCCGACCGCCGTCGATGCGCGGCCGCTGGAAGGTCTGCGCATCCTGCTGGCCGAGGACGGCGTGGACAATCAGCGTCTGATCTCGCTGCTGCTCGAACGGGCGGGGGCCGAGGTGGAGCTGGTTGACAACGGCGAAAGTGCGGTCGACGCCGCGCTCCTCGCGCGCGAAAGCCATCGGCCATTCCACGCGATCCTGATGGACATGCAGATGCCCGTGATGGACGGGTACCAGGCGACACGAGAGTTGCGTTCGAGAGACTACAAAGGGCCGATTATTGCCATCACCGCTCACAGCATGACCGGCGATCGTCGAAAATGTCTGGATGCCGGGTGTGACGGCTACGCCCGCAAGCCGATCGAGCGGCGCGAGCTCATGACGTTGATTCGGCGGCACGCCCGCGCCGCGCAATCGGAATCGCCGGAGAGCTCGACCGCGAGCGATCGGCCCGCCGATGCGCTTGAAGCCCCGTTCGCCGAAATGTCCGCCCGGCTTGCCGAGCTCGAGCAGGCCCTGGCCGAACGGGATTTCGAGGCTCTGGCGGCTTCGGCCGAGCGCATTCGCGAAGGCGCCGATCGGCGCGGACTCACCCGCCTGACCGAAGCCGCCGCCCGGCTGCGCACGACGGTCGAAGCCCGCGGCGAAATGGATGCGCTACGCGAGGCCGTGGACGAGTTGACGGCCCTTTGCGAGCAGACCACGCGCGTGACGAGCCGCCGCTGAATCGTCGCCGGCCCGGATGCACTGCGCGATCCGCCCGGCCGCGCGCACGGTCCGGTCCCGAACTCACACCACCCAGACTATAATGCCGCCTAACAATGCCCCGCCGACGGAAACCGAGCACCGTTCGCATGCCGGAACGCGCCGCCCCGGCCCGCACCGATCGATGGCTCGCCTCCATACTGACCGGCTGCGGCATGGCGGCGGCCTTGATACTCGCCATCGCGCTGGGCACCTATCTGCCGGTCAAGGAAGACACCACGACGCCCGAAAGCGCGCACTTGCAGATCGCCTGGATGATCCGCAGTCACCAGCCGGTCTATACCGACTGGCAGACCCACCCGCCGTACCTGGCGGTCTACGGCCCGCTTTACTACCGGCTCGTGGGGCTGGCCGGCCGCGCCGCGCAGGTCGATCGCAACGGACTCGTGTGGGTCGGCCGCGTCATCTCCGCGTCGAGCTTCCTGCTCGCGGCGGCGTTGCTGTGGCTGTTGGTTCGACGCTTGACGGGCACGATGTGGAGTGCGTGGATCGCGCTGCTCCCGCTCGCGTGGCTGCCGCCCACGGCGGTGCGCTTTCTGGCCAGCACGCGGCCCGACGCTCCGGCCCTCGCGCTGTCGATCGCCGGCCTCCTGCTGGGGGCGACATCGAAACGCGCCCCGCTGCTCGCCGCCGCCGTGTGCTTCTCGCTCGCGTTGCAAATCAAAGCCGCGGCGGTCGCGGCCCCCCTGGCGCTGATCCTGGCCCTGTTGTTCGACCGGCAATTTCGCCGCGCCGTGGTCTTCGCTTCCGTAATGCTCGCCGCGAACACGGCCGCTTTTGCAATCGGCCACTTCGCGACCGATGGGCACCTTTGGCAACATGTTCTGGCCGTTCGCTTCGCCCCGCGCGATCTCGGCTACCTGACAACGATGGTTACGGACAACTGGGTCATAAAGGCCCTGATCGTGATGACGCTCGTCGGCCTGCTCGCCGCGACGCTACTGGCCCGAAAAAAGTGCTTCGACGCAATGCCGCGCCTTCCGCTGCGCGTCGCCTGGTTGTACGGCCCGGCCGCATTCGCGATCGCGGCCGTGCTGGCGACCCGGCAGGGCGGCGATATTAACTACGTGATCGAACCCGCCGTCGCCCTGGGGTTGCTGATCGGCGCGGTCGCATCCGCCGTGCCTCGGCTCGACGATCCTAGACTGCGACAGGTGATGCGCCTGTGCGGCGTGTTGTTGCTCGTTTGCACCATCGCGACACTCCCGCCCTTGCTGATCCTTGACGCCCGTTACATGGCTTACGGTGCGAAGCAGCGTTGCGGCGTGCGAGCCGAGGCGATCGCCTGGTCACGCCTCCAGCAGCAGCCGGTGCTGTCGCTCGACCCCTGGCTGTCGTATCAAAGTGGTATCGGCGGGTTCCTTTCGGACCCGGTCGTGTACGCGTCGATCGTCACGGCCCGACCCGACCTGGACGTCGTCGCCCGCAGGGTCGCAGAGCGGCACTTTCAGACGATCATTCTCCGCGGCCCGCTCGAAGAGGCCCATCGCATCGTGTACCAGGACATGCCCTACGCCTGGCCGCGTTTGCGCACCGCCATCGCTGAGAACTACGTCGAGCGCGAGTCCCGAAACGGCTGGTACGCCTACGGCCGCCTCAACTAACGCCGCCATTCGCACCCGCATGCGCCCCAGAATCGCGAACGGTCATAAAGGGTGTCCGGTCATTTTGACAGAAGCACCCAACGCTGGGACGAGATTCCCATCTCGTCCCCACGCCGGCGGGAATCTGACCTGGGGGGCCGGACGGCCATCTCTACGTGTCGAGTTACAACAATGATCAGGTGCTTCGATACGACGGCGAGTCCGGCGATTTTCTGGATGTATTCGTCACCGAAGCTAGCGGTGGACTCTATGGCCCGAGCAACACCGTTTTTCGTGATAACGTGTTCGTGGTCGTTTCCGCGCGATCCAGCGCCGTGCTTCGATATGATGCGGGCTCGGGAGATTTTCTCGGCGCGCTTGTCACCCCGGGTTCCGGTGGGCTCAATTACCCCCATTACGCTCAGTTCCACGATGGGATTCTCTATCTCGCCGGCAAGCGCAACGATAACATCCTGATGTATGACGCGGACTCGGGTGCGTTCCTCGGTCAGCTCGTCGCGCCCCGCAGCGCCGGGCTCAACGGCCCGCGCGGCTTGCTCATTTTGCCTGTGACCCAATCCTGTTGCCGGCACGTGGCATGCCTGCCTCCAAATGCAGACATGTAGGGGTACGCAGCGCGTCCAACCCTACCATCCGGCCCACGCACTCGGCTCACTCGCTGGGGTCGTCGTTTGACGGTCCCGGTTCCGCGCCCTCTTCAACGCATTGCCGGGCCCAGTCGAGCACCATTTGTGGGTATCCCTCCATCTCGAGAATGCGCAACGCGTTGCGCGTCCGTGCCGGTCCGGCCCGCAAGCGATAGTCGAATACCAACCCGTTGGCATCCAGGTTCTCGCGAAAATGGTAGTTCTGAGCCGACGACCCGTCCGCCAGCGTCGTCAGACGCCGTTCGTGCGTCGCGATCAGATACAGGTGCGGCAATCCCACCAGGTGCCGCACCACGCCGACGCTCGCCGCCACCTGCTCGTACGAGTTCGTCCCCCGAAACGGCTCGTCGATCAGGCCCAACACCGGCGCCTCGCCGGCCGGAGGCAGGACCATTCGGCGAAGATGGCGGACCTCGGCCAGAAAGTAGCTCTCCTGGTTCGCCAGACTGTCACGCGCGCACAGATCGGTAATTAGGCGGACCGGCTTCCAAGTCATCCGCTCTGCCGGAACCGCGCATCCAATCTGGCCCAGTACGACGCACGTGCCGACCATGCGCAGCAAAGTGCTCTTGCCCGACATGTTCGAGCCCGTGACGATCCAAACGTGCGTCCGCGCAGACAGGCCGACGTCGTTAGCGACGACGCGCTCCGGCGGGATCAAGGGATGCCGCCCGCCGATGATTGAGAGCCCGCGCTCCTCCGTGAGCACCGGGTAGCACACCACCGGCTGCTCCCACGCGAAGCTGCCCAGGCTCGTCAGGGCTTCGAGATCGCCGATCGCCGACAAGCCCTGCAGCAGCTCTTCGCGGTGCGGCAGAGCGCGGTGCAAAATCGCCGAGGCGACGTGCAGATCGTAGAACAGCAGCATGTTGAGCAGCGTATGAAATGGGCCGCCGCTTTCGGACCAGCCCACTCGCCGCCGCAACGAGGGCAGCACGTCATCCGGCGCGACGGCCGCGAAGCACTCCCGCAGCCGTCCGAGGTCCGTGTCGCTCGGCAAGTCCTCGGTCGCCTGCCGCGCGAGTATCGCGCAACCATCGGCCGCCCGCCATACGTTGCGCCAGGTGGCCAGGCAGTCTCCCAGCCCGCGACGCAGCCGCGCGTAGATCGAACCGTTGAACGCCAGCAGGCCCAGCAGCGCCCAAAGCCAGCCCGTGTTGCCGATCGCGCCCAGCCCGACCGCCACCACCGTGAAGATCAGGCTGGCCGCGGACCAGCCGCGAAGAAGGCCCGCCGGAAAGGGCAACGGCAGCGGCTTCGCGCCGCGGACCGCGCGCGCTAGAGCCGCGAGGTATTCATCCTCCCGCCGCAAGGCCGCGGCCCCGGCCTGAAGCCGCAGACGCTCGGCCGGGTGCTCGTCGAGCCAGCGCACGGCTTCCTGTCGCGCGCGGATGTGTTTCGGATCGAGACAGGTATTATCGATCCAGGCCTGCAGCCGCCGGGCGCCGAAGATCGTCGAGGTGCGGTTCAAGAGGCCGAAGAGCCCGACCGGCGCGGCGTATACATCGAGGTCGTCGCGCTCCTGATCGGTCAGCGGCCAAGTGGCCCCGCTTTCGAGGATCGGCGCGGGCGTCGCCTCCGGGTCGTCAGCGTCGGCCGGGCGTTCGAAGGAACGGACCAGCGCGACCCGCCCGCCGCTGCGCTGCGAAGTCTCTTCGATTACCAGCAGCAAACGGTCGAGCGCTTCACGCCGGCGACGAACCCGTTGGTGCCGGCGGACCGTCAGCACGAACAAACCGACGCCCCCGAGCAGTGCGGCCAGTGCGAGATACCCGTTGAACAGCAATGGATACCAGACCGTGACCGCGAGCCCGAACGCCGCGAGCCGCGCCCACGACCAACGCGTTTCGACCGAAAACGCTTGCGCGCGCTCGCGCTGCACGTCCCGGCGGTGCTCGTCGAGCCAGCCGCGCCGAGCGTCGCTCGACGTGGCGCCTGCTTGCTCCGTTGCATCCAACGCGAAGACACCCTTTGCGCAACCGACGTCTACTCCCCCGTCAACTTGAAGGTCACCAGCGTGATATCGTCTTCGGGCGCGCGGCCCCTGGCAAACTCGCGCAGCGCGTCCGTGATCGCATCGCTGATGTCGGCGGCGCTGCTGGCCGCCTTCCGGCGAATCACTTCGCGCAAGCGGTCCTTGCCGAAGAACTCGTCGTCCGGATCGCGTCCCTCCCAGATGCCGTCCGTCCCGATCACCACGACCTGCCCCGGCTTCAGCAGCACCGGCCCGTGTTCTTTGAACTCCCAAGCAGGCTCGATCCCCAGCGGAATATCGACGCCGGTCAACTCGCTGAAGGAGTCGTCGGCCGGGTCGTAGACGATCGCCGCGTCGTGCCCGGCGCTGACCCAGCGCGCCTCGCGCGTGCGGGTGTCGAGGACCAGATAGTACAGCGTCATGAACTGCCCGCCTTCCATGTCGTGCGCCAGGTCGGCGTTGAGCGTGTTCATCAGCCGCGCCAGGTCCGTGGCCTGCGCGGCGTGGCTGCGCAGCAGCGCCCGCGCCGTCGTCATCAGCAGCGCCGCCGCGATCCCGTGCCCCGTGACGTCTCCGATCGCGACGCCGACGCGGTGCGCGTTCATCTCCGCAACGTTCAGAAAATCGAAGTAATCGCCGCCGGTCTCGTCGCAATAAATGCTCTTGCCGGCGACGTCGAGCCCCTCGACCACGGGCGGTCGCGACGGCAGCAGGCTCTGCTGCACCTCCATCGCCAGCTCGAGCGATTGCTTCAGATTCATACGCTCCTCGAGCTGCGGCACCATTTCGTTGAAACGCTGCCCGAGCTTGCCCAGCTCATCGTGCGTGTGTATGCGGACGCGGGCGTCGAACTCGCCGGCGGCGATTCGGTCCGCCGTCGCCGCCAGCTCGCGGACCGGTTCGGTGACCGTGCGCGAGCCGATCAACGCGAACAGCAGCACGATCAGAAAGACCAGCCCCGCGAGCGCGCTCGCGATGCGAACCTGCGCGTCCGTCGATTCACGCGCCTCGCGCTCGACCGCCGCCGCTTGCGCGACGACGTCAGCGAGCGGCAGGATAATCACCAGATTCGTGCCCTCCTCGTCCACCGGGCCGTAGACCCACAGCGACTCACGGTCACCGTAGCGCATCTCCGCGCGGCCCGAGCGAGACTCGGACATATCGGCAATCATGCTGCTCAGCCGATCCGTGTCGTCGGATTCCAGATAGTCCGCTTCGATCTTCGCGTTCCAGCGCTGCTGCGCGTCCTGATGGTAGCCCGGCTGCGCGAGCACCTTCGCGCGCCGCCGGCCGCCGGCCGGATCCTCCTCCAGGAACACGAGAATGGCCCGCGCGTCACGCGACCAGAGCGGCGGCACCTTCATGTTCTCGACGATGTCGCGCACGTTCACGTCGATGCCCGTCACGCCCCGGATTTCCCCGTCGGGAGCCCGCACCGGCATCGACAATGTCAGGATCAACTGCTCGGACGAGACGCCGAGGTAAGGCCCGATCCACGTCAGCGCGCCGTTCTGCTTGGCTTCGACGTACCAGTCCCGCTCGCGGTGATCGAATTCCGGCGGGTAGCCGCCGTGCCCCGGATACGACGTGTACACGCCGTTCTCGAGCCCCGTGAATTGCCAGTAGATCAGCCCGGCATGTCCTTGATAAAGGGCCTTATAGGCCTCGGGCATCGGTCCCAGGCAAGCGATTTCACGGCTGACTTCGCCGGCCGGGACTTTCGGCGCGAGCTTGTAGACCTGCTGTTCGTAGGTGATCGGGATCGGCGTGCCCGCGGCGCCCGTGGCAAAGCGAAAGTGCCGATCCGACGGGACGGTGCGCGGCGCCGCTGCGTCGTCGCGGCCGAAGTCCTCGGAAAAGAACGCGGGGGCGGAAGTCTCGCTCGGGCCTCGCGCGAGGCACTGCTCGACCTCGCGGGCCTGGAGCTGGAGCGTGTTTTCCAGCGAATGCCGCAGGAACCGCAGGGACTTGGCTTGGTCGCGGATGAGTTGCCGAAGCTGTTCGGCCGTGCGTTCGGTGACGATCGTGCGGCCTCTATCGGCCAGGTCCGCGCCGAGCTTCTGCATTCCATTGCGGTTGATCATCGCCAGGATCGCGACCGGCACCAACGCGATTCCCAGCAGCAGCAGCAGCAATTTCCAGCGAATGCTCATCGCGCTTCCTCAACCCGGCCTCGAAACGCGCGAATGTCAAGCGTGGCGGCGACCGCCCCGCGACGGCATACCATCATATCGCCGAATTCCTGTCCACCGACCAAAGGCCCGATTTATCGGCGCGGAGACAACAGTCATACCGACCCATCGACGGCCGACGGCGAGCATGCCTTTCGCCGGACCGATCGTTCGTTCCTCAGCTTGCCGGTGCGAAGAGGCTACGGCCGAACCGGATGCTCACTCTCCGCCGGGCGGACTGAGAATCGCGACGACAGCTTGGCGTAGGCCACCGACGTCGCCATCGCCAGCAAACCGACGCCCAGGAGCGAAAGCACGCGGTAGATCGCCTCCACTTCCTTCAAGTCGATCAGCAGCACCTTCCCCAAAGTCAACGCGAACAAAGCCAAACCGCCATACCGACACCACGCCGACCGAACGGCGAAGCCCAGCGCGACCAGGCCGATCCCGTACACACCCCAGAAGATGCTCCATGTCGTCAGACGAACCATCGCGGCGTTGCTGGCGCGGCCCGCGGCGATTGCATCCGCGATCGCGAGCCCGAAGTAGCGGTCGATCTCCAAGCTGATGATCCACAATGGTATCGCCGCGAGCACGGCAAAGCCGAACGCGAGTGCCTGTTGCGTCAACTCATCCTTGACGGCCCGGTCGACGCGCACGCTGCGTGTGAACCAGAGCGCCACGCCGAACAGGCCTGCCAGCAGGACGCCGACGCAGAACTGGGCGTTGAACACCACACGGCAAAGCGTCGTGCCGCTGTTGACGCGCGGGAGCAATGTGTCTCCCGTCAAGAAGGCGATCGCGCACCCGATTAGAATCGTCCAACCGAGCGCGAACATGGACGGCCTGGGACGCAGCCGGCCGAAGAGGATCATCGCCACGCCTCCCACGGCCCACAACAGCGTGAACCACAGCAGCCGCGAATGCCAGGGCGCCCACGTGGCCGACCATCCTTCGCTCGTTTCGAGATGGCCGAACAGCCGGTCGATCTCGAGGCTGCCCAGCCAAAGCGGGATCGCGGCCAGCACGAAAGCGACTGCGCGCATCGCCCACGCAACGAATCGGTCCGTGCCCGACGCGTCCTCGAGCGCCGGGGCCGTGAACCACAGCGCCACCGCCAGGGCCGCGGCGACCACCCCGCCGATGAGAAACTGCACGTTGAGCACGACGCGGCTCAGCACGATGCCCGCGTCGGCGCGCGGGCCGAGCGTGTCGGCGGTCAACCACGCGAACGCACCGAGCAGTAAGACGGCCCAGCCCGCCGCGAGCATCAGCTTGCGGCGCTGCAAACACCCGCTAATAGTCATTGCGAGCCCGCCCCCCGCCCACAGCAGAGTGAGCCAGAGCATTCGCGCGTGGGTCGGCGACCACGGCGAGCTCCAGCCGTCGGCCGATTCGAGTCGACCCAACAACCGATCGACCTCGAAGCATAATGCGAGCACTAGGAATAGCGCCCCGACGACAAGCGTGATTTGTGCCCATAGCGACGGCGAACGCGGTGCGACTTCGACGGGTGCGAGTACGTCCTTTAACCGCCGCGGTCGCGGCAGCCAGGACGCATACCAGGACGCGACCGCCAGCGCCGCCGCAAGCGCCATCTGCCAATTCAGCACGGGTAGCACGGCGTTCGGATCCCAGAGCGAACCAAAGCGCGTGCCGAGCGCGTCGATCACTAGCCATTTGGCCGCGGTTACGGCGAGCACGAAGTGTGCGATGCCCAGATAGCGCTGCCGTTGGCCGAACCGCTCGGCGGCGAGCAGGAGCACCGCCCCCAGCAGCCAGCCCGACGTGAGCGCGAGGCCGTCGCATTGCGCCACGCACCACGCCAGCCAGCCGAGCGTGCCGATCACGGCGAGGATGCCCGGCAGCGCGGGCCGTTGGGCTTCGTCGCGGATACGCAACGCGACGAAGTGCGTGGCCGCGACGGATGCGAGCGCGATCAGCGACCAGTACGTGATCGTCACGCCGGCGCCGGACCAGATCTGCGCCCGAAGTGCGAAGATGCCCGGGTCGATCGTCCAGACCCGCCACAACGCCAGCGCGCCGATGATCAGTGCGAAGACATCCACGCCGCGCGAGCGCAGCCGCCGCCCGGATTCGATGCAGGCCACCGACATCGCCAGCCAGCCGATCGTCTGTCCATACGAGTTGCCGGCCTGATTGAAGTGCAGCCCGATGGCGGTCGCGACGAGGATGCCCACCTGGGCCCACAGCGTGACCGCGAGCTTCTCCATCGCTTCGCGCGGGCGCGAGCGGAGTACGGCTAGCCCCGGCCCGAAGAACAGCGCGATCGGCGCCGCAATCGCCGCGATGCCGAATGTGAAAACGCCCAGCCAATTGCGGTCCGCCGTTTGCACCGCCCCGATCACCCAGCAGCCCGTCGCCGAGAACCAGACCGTCGCGAACAGGCTCGCCAGAGCGTTGCCGGTCGGCGATTGGCCGCGCAGCGCGGCGTACAAGGCCTCGGCCGTGACCATGGCCCACCAGATCGTCATGAAGACCAGCGCCAGGAGCCAGACCGGCGACTGCGCTAAGACGACCTCTTGGAGAAGCCACCCCAGCGCGACGGCCCCGTGCAGGCCCATGGTGACGTAGCGCAAAACTCGAAACGGCGTCGGCAGCAGCGCGGAGAGCGCCAAGCCGATGGCCAGCAGCGCGGTAAGGTAGAGCGGCAAGGACGTCGGAAAGGTGGGCGCCGTGTGCAGAATCAGAGGGCTCAGGTAACCGCCCAGGATCGACAGGATTCCGATCGACAGCATGCGCCCGCGAATCGTGATCGCGACGCCAAGCAGCGCGACGACGATCATCAGGACGCGCGCCCCGGACTCCGGCAGCAGATGGAAGAACCGAAACGTGGACAGAGCCGTGAGATAGAGCACGCCGAGCCCAGCGCCGAAGAAGCTCACCGACGCGAAGCGGCCGACCTTACGCATCGTGAGCTCGCCGCCGGCCAGCATCAGGCCGCCGAACGCGGTCGCGAGCAAACATTTGCCTAGCGGCGATACGTGCCCCCACCAACCGAGGTCATAGGCCATCTTTACAAAGAAGCCGACGGCCACGATGACCAGGATGGCGCCAATCCACGCCATCCACTTCATTCCGATTTGCAACTCGAGTGATTGCCCAGTCGTTTCGGCAGGGGGCGTCCGACGCCGAGAAATTATCACTCCCGCCGATGCAAGTGGCGGTGCGACGGTCGGCGGCAAGGCGGCCGGCGATTCGGTCGCCGAACGCACCGGCCGGGAGCCGGCATACTGAATCGGAATTGCGACCGGAGCGGCGGGCTCCGACGTTTCGACCGGCGCGCCTTCTTCGGCCTGATCGCAAGGCGAAGGATCTTCCTCAATGCACTCGGTCGGCTCGATCTCGGCCGGTGGCGATGCCGGCGGCAAGGGCTCTACAATTTTCGCGCCGCCGGTCACTTCAATCCCGGCGGCACGCGCCTCACGTTCGGGCTCGCCGATTCCGTGCGGCTCGCGAGCGGCGACCGCGCCCGCGTCGTCAACGGCGGGCTCCGGGTCAACCCGTTTCGTCTCCTCGCCGAACCCAAGCCACTCTTCGATGCGTACCAGCCGAGCGGATAGGTCTTGGAATTCGCGACGGAATTCATCGGGCGTCATGTCGTTTCTCCCGGACGTAGACCGAGCGTTGTGGCGAACTCTTCAATTACGATACAAATGAGCAAAGTTTTAATCATTCGATTTGCAGTATAAGTGGAAGAAGTTTCATTCACTGCTATCTCGCCACAGAACTCGGCTCAGACTGCCAAGATCTACAAACCTGCCGACCAGCGCTATCCCGCCGCCCCAGCGCGCCCTCAATCGCCCGCATGATCGCCGGGACGTGCTCAAGCACCGGGTTCGAGACCTGACCGTAGATCGACGCGATCGCCGGCTGAAGCACGAGCCCGAGCAACATCGACGCCGCGACATTCACATCCATCTCCGCCAGACTCCCTTCGGCGATTCCCTCCTGCACGAGACGGCGAACGAAGGCGTGGACGTTCTGCTCGGGAGATAGGTTGTGCGAGAGGTCGTGCTGGCTGAGCAGCAGGAATTTGAGGAGAATCGGGTGCTCGTCGGCGTAGTGCAGGAAGGCATCCAGCATGACGCGGAGGCGGGAAGGCACGTCGTGTTCCGACGCCGCCAGAATCGAGAGCTGGCCGAGCAGGGCCAGACTATGCGTCCGATAAACCTCGCCAGCCAAGTCGTCTCGATTCTTCCAGTAGCGGTAGAGCAAGCCCGGCGAAACGTTGGCCGCTTCGGCGATGTCCTGAATCGTCGTCCCGCGCAGGCCCTTCTCGGCCACCACGCGAACCACACCTTCCTCGATGAACTTTCGCTTCTCAACCGGTCGGGCCATCCATTCACCTCACAACTGAATGAATCTTTACTTAAGTATTGCTCCATTCCTTGCCTCGGTCAAATCAAATCCCCAAAAAACCCGTGACGCTTTGCCACGCCGCTGCCTTTCGACCCTTCCGGCGCCGGATGCGGCGCCCCTCAAAAGACCGCGTGTGATCGCGGGGCTACAATTCGCAATCCGTCTCTCTCAAGGTGCAAAGCCCGATGAAAATCATCCAACCCGATCGGTGGCGCTGGATCGTCGCGTCCTACGCGATCGGCGGCTTGGCGCTTGGTTTGGGCGATCCCTTATTTCGCGGCATCGCCCTGCGAGTGCTGCGCGACGTGAGCGCCGGCACCTGGTGCAACATCGTGATCGCAATGACCCTGCTCAACGTGTTCCTTGCCGCCGTCCATCCCCGTTTTCGCGTCGTGCTGGCGGGTGCGCTCGCGTCGGCCGTCGCGTTCGTCGTGGGGATCGCGATTGCTCACGGTGCGATCGGGAGACAGTGGTCCTTTTGGCCGCTCCTCAAGGAGGCACTGCTGGTGATGGGCATTGCAGCGGCGATTTACACGTTGCTCGGCGTGGCGACGATGCGGGCCGTGTCGCGCTGGAGGCGCGTCGGCCTTCGGGAACCTGGTCGTTGCGAACGATGCGGCTACCTGCTGCGCGGACTGCCCGAGCCGCGCTGCCCGGAGTGCGGCGAGCCGTTCGATCCGCTGCCGGCAGGCGTTGGCCCGGCACAGAGCGAGACCACGCCGAATTCCGGCTCGCGCACGTCCGCCTAGCTGCAAGCCGCGCGGAATCCTGCTACGCTACGGGTAAGATTGAACGCAAGGAGCGTGACCAATGGCCGCACGAATCGTGAATTGTGCCAAGCTCAACAAGGAGCTGCCCGGCATCGACGAAGAATCCGAAGCCGGCGAGCAGGGCCTGAAAATGGCGCTGCTCATCGGCGGGCGCGATATGGCCGACCGCATCAAGGAAAACATTTCCGCCGAGGCCTGGCAGATGTGGACCGCTCACATGCTGATGGTCCTCAACGAGTACCGCCTCGACCCGACTTCCGATCAGGCCAACGCGGTGCTGAAGACGCACATGGAGCAGTTTCTCTTCGGCGAGGGCACGAACGCCGACATCGACAATTACGTTCCTCCGGACCAGGCCGGCCAGACTCCCTGACCGAGATGCGATCTGTTTCACGCCTTGCGTTCGGGTGCGACGAGTGGGGATGTCGTCGCGGTGTCGCCAGGGTTCAGGGTTCAGCGTTTAGGGTTCGGGCGGAGCCGCAGAGGGCTTGGCGCGGCCTTCGGCCGCAACCAACGCCCAGCCCGGTACGGGCGACAGTCCTTAGCCAGGGGCGTGAGCCCCTGGGAAGGATGCCCTCCGATCCCGCAAGCCCCAACGGGGCGGCAGAGCGACACGCTACCTTCTGTTGCCGCCAGGGTCGCCGACCAGGAGGGTGAGTTTTCCGAGCGGGATGCGTTGGGGCCAGAGCCATTGGAGGGGGGCGGGCTGGCGGGGACCGTGACTCCGTGCGAGCGGGGCCAGCCTCCGGCGAATGCCCCTATTGTCCCGCACGCCCTCCACGACTAAACTAAACACGCGATACATCTACTGGGCGGAACCTCAAGCGACTCAGGACCCAAAGCCCTGGCGTGGCCCCCGGTTGCGGTTGCGTGCAAAGGAAGGACGATCGGTGGACGCCAGACTGGATTCACCCTTTGAGAGCTGGGGCAATTTCTCCGAAACCATGACGGATCCGCCCGTCGTTCCCGGTCGCCTGACCTACGATCCACGCGATGGAATCGCTTTGGAGCTTGTGGGACCTCCACCCGGAAGCAGCCTTCAGGCTCTCATGGAGTTGCCCTGCCTACCCACGCTCTATGGTCGACTTGTTAACGGCACACCTGTAACGCTGGTTGACTGTACAATCGCAAACACGCAGATCGGGGCTGGCGCGGTTGGCTTGCCAACGGCCATACGCCCCGCCAAGTTGCTCGTCGGCGGCCATGTTGATGACCTCGACCAACTGAACGTCAAGCGCTACACGGTCGAGTTTTCGTCTTTGGCCAACTGGACGTGTGCCTCTCCGATCAAGTCGGACTGGCCAACAACTGATGGCAAGCGCATCGGCGTTGACATCACGTTCCGTTTTCCCGATCCTATCGAAATTGAACTGTCCGAGAGAAACTTCGACTTGAAGATCGCACACAACTTTAAGGCATCGGACTCCCACGTTTCGTACAGCATACGCTGGCATGCGCACGTCAGGATTTCGGCCCATGACAGCATGCTTTTCAAGGAGATTCCGGAGGTCGCTTGGCAGTGCCAAAACCTGTTGTCCCTGCTGATCGGCGACCACCTCAGTGTGAAGTCGATTACGATCAAGCCTGCCGAGCCCTTTTCGGCAGGAACAACCGAATCGCCGCTTCAGTTGATCTATCAGCAAATCGGTAAGCACGACCGGCCCGATCTGCGTCCGGATCAAATGCTGCTGCCGTACTCACTGATCGAAGAGCAATTCCCGCAAATCGTTGCCGAGTGGTTTGCGCGGTCTGAGCAGGCAGTCCTCGCCAGTAACGTCTTCTTCGGATCACAGCTGCATGAATCACCTGGTCTTGAGGCCCGCTTCCTCGCGGCTACTCAAGCAGCAGAATCCTACCATCGATCGTTGGGGACGGGCGTGTACATGGAGAAAGGCGAGTACCAGGCCGCGATCGCGGAATTCCTCTCCCAGATACCGGAAGCCATTCAGGGCGATCAGAGGGTGAGCCTCAAGAGCCGGTTGGAGTGGGGCTACGAGTATTCATTTTTCAAGCGGCTGAGAGACCTGTTGAAGCGGCTTCCCGCTGATGTCCAATCGCGGATCGCCGGGCAGGGCAACGCGTCCAAGTTTCTCGCGAAGGTAAAGGACACACGCAACTACTTTACCCACCTCGATCACACGTCCGAACAGAATGCCCTCAAGGGAACGGAGGCTTTCGTCGCGTGCGAACGGCTGCGCATTTTGGTCGTAGCGAATCTGCTACACGACCTGGGTATCAAGGATCAGATACTGTTGAGCGTTCTTGAACGGAATCGGGAGTTCCGGCACTGGTTGGCTCAGGATTTGCCTCTT
>JACZRH010000366.1 GCA_022574815.1 Planctomycetota bacterium
CGAATTCGGCGCATCGATCTGGAACAACGCAGCTATGCCCCGCCCGTCTCGAATGACGGCGTCTTCTACGCCCTCGATCCCACGGACGATCTGGTCGGCCAGATCGAGCCCGATTCCGGACAGATTCGCCGGTTCTTCGCATATCCCCCCGGGCCGCCGTTTCCCACGGCCGGACACGCCCTGGGCATGACCTACGATCCGACGATCAACAAGCTGTACGTCCTCGATGTCGCTGCAATCGGTCGGCCGTCGACCTTGTTCGAACTCGACCCGAACTCCGGGGCCCGCGCACAGATCGGCGAACCGGGCATGGGCGCCGGCCTCGGCACGGCTTTCTCGCTCGCCCGCGACCCGAACAGCGGAATGCTTTACACGGTCGATGTCACGGACAACCTCTGGCGAATCGACCCGGCCACGGGTATCGCCATCCAGGTCAGCGGGTTCATCGGGTTCACGAATATCCAAGGGCTGGCGTTCGCGCCGGACGGCGTGCTGTGGGGTTTCCATGCGACCAACGAGCCCAATCCCCTGGTCACGATCGATCTGGCGACGGGCGTTGCGACCGAACGGGTTCGCCTGCCGCTCAGCTACACCGCCGGCAGCCTGGCCTTCAAGCCGGACGGCACGCTGTGGACCGTCGATCTGGTCCGCGATGCCCTCATTCAAATTGATCCCGGCAATGGTCAGATTATCCGCGAGTTCCCCACGCTGGAACGCCAAATCCCGCCCCTCTTCGGCACGTTTTTCAAGGCCATCAACGGCCTGGTGTTCGCATCCCCAGGCGGCGGCGATCCCTTCGTCGGCGGCACGCGGGAGATCGCCTCGCTCGGCGTCGCCGAAGACGGCGGCATCGTGGCCGCCGCGAACGACATGGTGACCGGTTTTGACAGCGAGTTGAATCTCAGGGATGGCGGCTTCGAGACCGGCGGGCTCAAGACGTTTCGGACGATCGTCTTCAATCCGCAGACCGGCCTGGCCTACGTCCGTGACGGCCACGCAGGCATCGTGTACGAGTTTCTCCCCGACACCCTCGAACTGGTCCGCGAGATTCAGTACCGGCAGAGCGTCGAATTCTTCTCGCCGCCGCGCGATCCCGGCATGGCCCTCGACCCGCAAACGGGACGGCTGTTCGTCGTCGGCGATTCGCGGATCCATATCGTCAACCTGCCGGACGGCACCAGCGCGGACATGAACTTCGACGGCAGCGCCGAGGCCGTGGTCGTCGACTCCGAGCGCCGCCGGCTGCACGTCAACGCGCTGCTCGGATTGGAAGGGACCGTCGGCCCGGAATGCTCGTCGATTCGCACGCTCGACCTCGACACGTTCGAGACGCTCAGCGAAATCTGCGTCGGCGTGCAGATCTTCAACATGGCCTTCGACCCGCAGCGCAACCGCATGGCGGCTAACGCCCGATTCCTCGTGGAGACCTTCGATACGCGGGTATTCCTGTTTGACATGGAGACGCTCAGTCAGATCGCCTACGACCTGATGCTCGAGAGCACCGAAAACGGCGAGGAAACCTCGAACACCTTCAACGCGAGACTGACGATCGACCCGGCGCGAAACCAGCTCTTGGTCGGGCTGTTCGGATCGGATCCCCGGATCGAATTCTTTCCGCTGCCCGAGTAGTTGCAAGACTTCACCTTCGTCTCGGAGCCGGCCTCGTTCAGGCTCCTCGCAGTCGGAGCTCTCTTCGCGTTCCACCGCAGGCGGTAGGCGCGTACGGCACGCTGCACGCCGCGTAGATTTCACCACTGATCCTGACGCCGACCGCCTCGCTCGCCAGCCCGACCCGGCGTTTGACGTAAGCCGCCCGGATTGTCACAATCGTGAAAACCGCGCTGACAGGAGGTCTACGCATGAGCTTTTCCAGGGAAAACCAGGGATGGTCGCGTCCGGTGATCGGACTCGCCGGTGTCGTCTGGCTCGGCGTGTGGTTGCCGGGCTGCGCGAATTGGAGAGTGGGCAACGGAGAGGCCGCTGCCGGGCCGGCGGTGTCGGCGGTCCGCCATCCGATTCTCGAGGACATCCCCAAGCCGGCGGGTTTCTCGCTGGTGGATGATCACAGCGTCGCGCGCTCGAGCGGAAAGTTCCGCGTAGCGAAAGTGGAGTTCGTCGGGTCCACCGCCCGCGACGCGGTGTACCAGTTTTACAAGGAATACATGCCCTCCGCCGGCTTCGAACTTACCCAGCAGCGCTTTGATCGCGGCGAACACGAAATGCGCTTTCAGAGCAGCTCGGAGGAGTGCACCATCCGGATTCGCAAGGAACGGTTCGGAACGACGATCGTGGTCGATATCGGCCCGCTGCCCGAGGGCTCGCCGCTACGCGAGCCGACGCCCGTCACCCGACGCCCCTAGCGCCGACCGGCGGCCCGCCGCGAATCGTCAAGGAGACTGAATGGACGCCGACACACGGCACCACCTCAAACAAAACGAGTTGCTCGAAGCGCTGCGCAAAATGAAGACGCTCGGCGACGCACGCACGCGGAGGACCTTGCTGTTCGTCGTACTGATCGTACTCGCCGTAGCGAGCTACTACTTGTGGCAGAGCCGCCGGGATTCCTCCTCGGCGCAGGGCTGGCAGCAGCTCTCCACGATCGTCCTGCAAGGCACCGCCGACGCCGCGGCGCTCGATCAACTGCGCGGCCTGATCGCCGAACAGAGCGACCCGGGCCTGGTTGCAATGGCGCGTTTGCAGCTGGCGAACGGACTGATCGAATCGGCGACTGCGGATGAGGCGGAGCGCGAAGCCCAACTCCGCGACGCCGTCGAGATTCTGAAGTTGACCGCCGATGCGCCCGACGTCCCAGCGACGGTCGCCGCCGCCGCGTGGTTTGCCAAGGCGAGCGCCTACGAATCCCTGCGCGAGTTCGAGAACGCGCGGGCCTCTTACGGCAAGCTAAGCGAGGACGCGCGCTTCGAGGGGCAGCCCTACCGAGACCTCGCCGCCACCAGGCTCGAGAGCCTGCAAGACATCACCGTGCAGATTCAGTTTGCGCCAGGCGAAAAACCCCCACCCCCCCCGCCGCTACTTATGAAACGTTTTGAATTCTCCTGCTTTATAACGCCGCCAATAATCCAGCAAATCGCGGCGTACTTTGGGCGAAAGCAAGATAAGCCCGAGGATGTTGGGGAAAGCCATCGCAAAGATCAGCATGTCGCTGAAATCGAGGACATTGCCTTCGGTCACAATCGAGCCGAGCACGACAA
>JACZRH010000367.1 GCA_022574815.1 Planctomycetota bacterium
CGCCGGCGACGCGCGCGTTATCGAACTCTGGAACCTGGTCTTCATCCAGTTCAGCCGCAGCGCGGACGGCAAGCTGACGCCGCTGCCCGCCAAACACGTCGACACCGGCCTGGGCTTCGAGCGCGTCACCGCGCTGCTCCAGGGCAAGACGAGCAACTACGACACGGATATCTTTACGCCGATCTTCGAAGCGATACGCGACGTCACCGGCGCGCCGGCATACACCGGATCGCTTCCCTCTTCTGTGGCACCGGTTTCCAACCGGTGTGAGACGAATGGGTCGGATGAGCACCGGTTACAAACCGGTGCCACAGATCCTCAGACAATGATCGACGTCTCCTACCGCGTCATCGCCGACCACATCCGCTGCCTGACCTTCGCGCTGACCGACGGGGCCGTCCCCGACCGCGAGGGCCGCGGATACGTCTTGCGCCGCATTCTACGCCGCGCCGTTTTCTACGGCCGGCAATACCTGAACATGCACGAGCCGTTCCTGTTCCGCCTGGTCCCGATTGTCGCCGATGTAATGGCCGATGCGTTCGCCGAGCTTAGAACGGCTCACGCCGGTAAGAATGTGGAATACGTCGCTGAGTTGATCCGCGAAGAAGAGGAGTCCTTCTACCGCACACTCGACCGCGGCATTGAGCTGTTTCAGGAGGCGGTCGCCGAAGCGGTTGGCCGGGCGATTGCCGACGACGAAGGCGGGAGACTCGTAACGGTCACGCGCGATCCACTTTCGCGCCAAAAGTTCTGGCGTCTCCATTTCACCCACAGGGAGGGGCCGGTTGCGTTCTCCGAGTTCAACCCCGAAGTAATCGAAGCGTGGACGCGCCGTACTCCGGTTCTTTCTGGCAAGGATGCCTTCAAGCTGCACGACACGTACGGCTTCCCGATTGACCTCACGCAGATCATGGCAGACGAGAAAGGCCTACGCGTCGACATCGGCGAGTACGAACGGCTAATGGAAGAAGCTCGCGAGCGGGCACGAGCCCGCCCCAGGGAGATAGACGAGCAAGTCGGCATTCGCATTATCCAGAGCGGACCGAACCTGCGTTTCGGGGATACCGATGATTCACCGAAGTACGTCACGAACCGATTAGGAACCGAGCTGTGGGGGATTGTCCCTCTTTCCCCAGACATACCCATCAGTTCGTGGCGTGCGGAAGCTGCCCCGAGTCCGGCAAACAGCCCCGTCCGCAGTCTGGAGGCCGGACAAGATGCGGCGCTGTTCTTCAGTAAGACCTGCTTCTACACCGAACAGGGGGGCCAAGTTGCGGATACCGGTCTGATCGTTGCTGAGTCAGGAAGCTTCGAAGTCAAGCGTGCGGCTCGCTTTGGCGACGCGATAGCTCATATAGGCACGCTTCGGAGCGGCAAGCTCACTGTGCGCCAGATGGTGGAACTCCGCGTTGACCCAACGCGCGCTCAGACGATGCAGAACCACACCGCCACGCACCTGCTCAACTGGGCGCTGCGCGAAGTGCTCGGCGAGCACGTGCAGCAGAAGGGCTCGCTCGTCGACCAGGAGAAGACGCGCTTCGACTTTGCGCACCCCCGGCCGGTTACGCCCGAGGAGATCGGCCGGGTCGAAGACCTGGTGAACGAGCGAATCGACCAGAAGCTCACGGTCCATGACCAGCACGTGCCGCAGGCCGAAGCACTCAAGATCCGCGGGCTGCGGGCCGTTTTCGGCGAGCGCTACCCCGACACCGTCCGTGTGCTGAGCATCGGGGCACCGGTCGAGGAACTGTTTGCCGATCCCGAGAACGAGCGCTGGGCGCAGCACTCGATCGAATTCTGTGGCGGTACGCACGTTCACAACACCGGCGACATTCAACATTTTATCCTGACGACCGAGGAAGGCGTCGCCAAAGGCATCCGCCGCGTCGTCGGCACGACCGGCAGGAGCGCGCAGCTCGCCGAAGAGATCGGCCGCGGCCTGGTCGAACGGGCCCTGCAACTCAAGAGTGCGTCGCCGCAGGAAATCACGTCGGCGATCGCCCATCTGCAGAAGACGACGGCGGACGCGCCGATTCCGGTGCGGCAGCGGATCAAGCTGCGCGACGCGATCGGGGAATTGCAGCGCATCGTCAGGGAGCAGCAAAAGGTCACGGCGGCCGGCGCCGCGGACATCGTGAACGCCAGAGTGGACGAGTTGCTGGCGTCGGCGGAGAAGGTCGGCGAAACGACGATCGTGGTGGCGGAAATGCCCGATGTGCCTATCGAGCAGCTCAAGAACGGCGCCGACCGCATCAAACAGAAATGCGGCTCGGCGGCGGTGCTCTTCGGCGTCCGCGTCGGCGTCGCGATCGAATCCGATCCCGAAGCGCAAGCGAGGGACAAACCATCGCAGGGAAAGGCGCGTGCGGGTGCCCCATCCCTTCCAGGGGTGGGGGACGAACCAGAGCCACGAAGCCACGAAGCCACGCAGGGGAGCATCGGCGCCCCGCCGATACGAACGAGCGATGAATCCGAGCCCGAAGCGCAAGCGAGGGAAAAGCCATCGAAGGGCAAGGCCCTCCTGCTCGCCGCCATGACCGACGACCTGGTCAAGAAAGGCCTCAAAGCCGGC
This sequence comes from Planctomycetota bacterium, assembly GCA_022574815.1. Classification (GTDB taxonomy): domain Bacteria; phylum Planctomycetota; class Phycisphaerae; order UBA1845; family Fen-1342; genus JACZRH01. The sequence goes on from JACZRH010000367.1 coordinate 2,573, forward strand.
GACTTGGTCAAGCACGTCGCCCCGATGGTCGAAGGCGGCGGCGGCGGGTCGCCGACGATGGCCCAGGCGGGCGGAAAGAACGCCAAGAGGCTCGCTGACACGCTCACGGCCGGAAAGGACTGGATCAGGCAGCGTTTGACTTAGGATCTCGTCAGGCCGCCGCGAATGTGGCGAAAACGCGACGATGAGTCCTTCGATCGCGTCCCGGCCCCGCACACGATCCCGCAGGGATGCCGGGTGGGTAGGGTCTGTGAAGGGTGGGTAAAGCGCGGCTCGACGCAATTCCCAAAATGCGACCACAAAGATCTTCACCTTTAAACGCCCTTTCAAAAACTCCGTTGTAACCCACTGATATTCAGCAACTTACGACGCCTTCACGGAAATCCGTGCAGCCGGAGTCATTGTGGAACGGCTTGTGCCCTATCAGGCCTTCGACTCGACGACGACGGGTCGCCGAGACACGGGTAGACGAAGACGCGGCCGACAACGGGCCGGCCGCCGACGGACTTTGAGCAGCAGACTGAGTTCTGGAGGACATCGCACATGCCAATGCCAGCCCACATGACCATGGAAGGCGAGAATCAGGGCACCATCGAGGGTTCCTGCGAGATGCAGGGCCGCGAGGGCACG
>JACZRH010000089.1 GCA_022574815.1 Planctomycetota bacterium
TGTCAAAATGGCCGGAAAGCCTTGCGCTACAGGAGGAACCGGTACGTATCGTGTCATTACGATCTATCCATCTGGGAAATCCGGGCCAAAACGATCGGCTCGATCATCCGCCGCGCTGGCACACGCCGACGTTTGGCGTACCATGCTCAGGTGTTTTGTAGGATCTCTATGGCGGCACTCGAGGAGGGTTGATGAGGCACACGCGATTCGTCGAGATCGGCTTCGTATTGTTGGCAGCCGCGCCGCTATTACTTGCTCAGGATGCGGCGCCAAGCAAGGAACTCAGCCGGCGCGGCGCCGAGGCCGACGCGCATCGCAAACTGCGCGCGGTGGTCCTGAGCTTGCCGATCAACGCCGACACGCGCGTGCGAGATTGGGTCGGACAGTTTCCCGCCCTGCGCGATGAACTGGAGAGCTTCATCGGCTCGGCGAAGCGCGGCGACGCCATGTGGGATACGGACGGCACCTGTAAGTTGGCGGTCGAGCTTTCCGTCGCGGACGTCGTCCAATGGCTCCGCTCGGCGGCCGAACGCGTGGCCGGCTCGGCGATCCTCGATCCCGCCGACCTCGCGTCAATGCCCGAACGAATCGGACGGCCATCGATACGCCTGTGGGGACGCGGCGCGGTGCGGCCGGACTTGCCTTGCGGGGTCTCGGACGGCTTGTTGACTCCGCTGGGCTCGGCAGCGGCGTCTGCGCCTCCGTTCATTCCCGAGCTCTGGCGGAGCGTGGGAACGCAAGCGCCGCTGCTCGCACTCGAGGCGGCCCGAGTTGACGGGATGCGCCGGCTGGTTCATCGCGTGCAGCAGATTCGCCTCACGCCCCTCCTTCGCGTGGGGGAGCTCGCGGCTTCGGGCGACGTCCTGCGCGCGGAATTGCGGGGGTTGCTCGCCGGCGTTAGCGAAGGCTCGCGGTTTCTTCACAAGCGGGTGCTGATCGCCGAGGTCGAGCTGACCGCACGGCGCGAGCAAGTGGGCCGTGCGATCACCAAACTATTCGAGAAGCACTACGCCGGCCCCCGGATCGATGAGACGAAGCTGGCCGAGATCGTGAGCGGCGTCGCGCGCGACATCAAAGCCGTCGGAATCGGTGTTCCACCGCCGCCGTACGTTCGTCGCGGGGCCCGGCTAAGCGGAAGTCGCTTGCCGGACTGGTCGCTTCAACGGATCGAAGCGGACGGGCAAGCTGCGGCCGGCCCGGCTGGCTCGCCGCGCGGCGGGTCGCGTGCGGCGCACGCGGCCGAGCTGGCCGCCCGCAAGAATCTCGCCGAGACACTTGCGAATCTCGCCATCAAGGAAGGCACTACGATTCGCGACCTGGTGGCGAGTCGCGAGCGGCTGGCGTGGTTGATCGATGCGGTTGTCGCCAACAGTCCCGCCGTGAGCACTCGCACCGCAGGCGATGCGGTGCAGGTAACGGTGGCGGTTCACGGCATGTGGGTCTGGAGCATTGTTGCCGATGAGCTCCGGTTCGAATCGCCGGACTGACACCTTCCGGGCAGCGGGGCACCGCCCGGCAGGTTGGTGCGGAGCGGCGGAGCTCGTTCGTGGGTATCGGGCGGCATGAATTCTCGCTTGTGGTATTTGGCGGCTCACCTCGGCCTTGGAAGCGGGGCGACCCTCGCAGTATGGTCGCTCGCGGTGCTGCCGACGTTCGCAGTTCTCGCGCCTGCCGCGGCAAGCCGGCCGAGCGAAGAACGGGCCGCACTCGAGCGGCTTGCTTTGGCGCGGGCCCGCACTTCGCTGTGGGAGCAGGTTACCGATCTCGTGCTGACGAAGCGGCTGACCGTCGGCGTGTGGGCGGCGCGCGACGTCGAGGTCGATCGGGCGCTGCGCGCGTGGATTCGCTCGCGACCGCGACACGCGCCGCCACGCTTCTATTCCGATCAGACCTGCGACCTCGATCTGCGAATCGACCCGCGCTCGCTGATCGACAAGCTCGTCGAACTGCAAGCCAGAATCCCGCAACCCACACCGACGACCCGCGACGAAGTTGATGGGCCAAAAGCGGCTCGCGACTGGCCGATCCTTTGGGCGACCGGCATGGCCGGGTCGGCGGAGCTGACCCACGACGAGGACGCCGGCCTACGCGGATGGGAGGACGTCACCTCGATGGGCCGGCAGCTCGCGCGCAGCGCCGCGGCCGCCGAGGCGCTTCATACGCTACTAGGCGAGGCCGGTCGCTTGAAGCTGACCAACCTTCGGCGGGTGTCCGAGTTCCTGGCGACCTCGGACGGCGCGCGCGAGGCCCTGTTGGCCGCTTTGGAGCGGAACGCGGACGTGACGTTGCAAATGGAGCCCGACCAGATCGCGGTGGCCGAGGCGCGGATTGAAGTATCTCGGTTGATTCGTCTGTTGACGGAAGTGCATCGCGGCCACTCCCCGGGGACGGCGTTCGCGGCGTCCGACTTTCGCGAGATGGCGCTGCACAACGAGCAGAGAGTGCTCGGGGCCCGAGGGCTGGCGAGTCCGCCTGCCGCACAACTCTCACGGTTCGACGGGCCGGAAGTCGAGCGAGGCGCTCCGGCGTGGGCTCACGAAACGCTCGAAGCCGTCGGTCGCGACGAACACGCCGCCGAAGACGGGCGCCCCCAAGAACTGCGCTTGGCGATGGCGCGGGTGGATGGAATCGTGCGGTTGCGAAATCAGATTGAAGAACTGCCGGTCCGGCGCGGCGTTTCGGTGGGTCACCTGCTCGAGCGACACCCCGAATGGAAGCAGGACGTGGTCGTGTTCCTGAGCGGTGCTCGAAGAGTGGGCTCGCCGAAATGGGAATCCGACGGGCGAGTCGTGGTGTACGTCGAGCTGCCCCTGCAACGCCTTTGGCGGATCGTCCGCCGTGGGTTAAGCACGCTGGAATCGGACGTGGCGCGGGAATCGACATCGGCGCCGTCGCGCCTGTTCGACGACCGCCGCTAGCCACTGGTAGAGTGTTTCGCGTCGCCGGGCCGACGTTACAGCCAATCCGCCAGCGGGCGCACGTGCCGGGCGAACTCGCGCACCGGCAGGTTGACCGTGCCCCACTTCGGCGAGCGCACGCGGGCATGGACGCGGTAGTCTTCGAGCGGGACGCCGGCGAACACGTAGCGCTGGCCGCGAAACGAGTGCAGGATCTCCTTGGGCGGCTCGGCCTCGGTCTTGAGCAGGTACGCGAACACCAGCAACCCGCGAAAGTCGTTGCCGAAGACCTGCTGCCACTGCACCAGCCCGTCCAAGTCCTCCTGCGTGACCCAGTTCTCCCAGGTGGGCTTCACGCCGCTCTTGCGCGTCGCCCAGCGGCGGCCTTTGACGTCGACCAGCCAGTTGGTCGACCGGCTCGAATAGACGATGAAGTCGAAGCTCTTCAGCTTCGCATCGCGAAACGCGGCACGCTTGGCCTCGTCGACGGCGACGTAGGGGATCTGGCGCGTCTGAAGAAAATCCTCGAACGCCGATTCGTAGTGAACGTGCGATTTCACGCACCGGCCCTCTGTAGCAATCGCGTTCCGCTTGGCGGATTATGCACGAGTTAGCCCCCCATGCCCACCGCCGGTCCGCGGGGGGGGGGAGTGCCGCTTGGCGAATGCAGCCGGCAACCGCGCAAGAACAGGGGCCGTCCGTTTTGGACGGCCCCTGCCGCGTACAACGATTGAGTCAGCTCACTGGACAGGCGCCGACGGCGAGGCGAGCGATGGATGGTTCGCCGCGCCGCACAACCTGCCCGCGCTACGGGCAAACACCGACGCGGAGAGCCTCGAAGAACAGATCGATGTCGCCGCCATTGACACGGCCGTCGCCGTTGATATCCGCCGTACAAATCAAGTCGCACTTGGGGAACATTGCCATCCAGGCGTTCGGGTCGCCGACTGCCAGGAGAAACGGGTCAACGTCGCCGCCGTCAAATCGTCCATCGCAGTTGGTGTCGCCGCAAAGGAATCGACCGGCACATCCGGCGGCCTCGAGGCCGCCGCTGACCACCAGCGCGTAGTCCGCGTCGAGTGCGGGCGTCTCTACATGGCCGTCCTGATTGATCTCGTCGGCGAGCACCTCGACCAGCCACATGCCGGCCTCGGGGTTCTGGATGAATACGTTTTCGACGGTGTCCTTGGTGTTGGAGGTGCCGCCGGGCGTGGACCAGTTGCTCGCCCGCAAGCCGTTGTTGCCCCAATACTGCGTGCCGTTGGGGGCCGTGACCCGTAGCGAGAGGTCATTAATGCGGTGCTGCGTAGCGCTGGTCGGCCCCATCGGATCGGCGTAGACCATCGTCACATTGAGCTCGGATTCACCCGCCAGGACCGTGATGTCGTACGAGTTCACGGCCAATGGAGTGATGATGTCTTCCTCGTCCACGATGAAGGTCACGTCGCGGCGATCGTACATGTGGCCGACATCCGCCATGCCCCAGCCCTGGCGATCGCGGAACATGTTGCCGTTGGCCCCGCCGGCGGTCCAGATGTAGCGAAAGGCGAAGTTGATCATCATGGCCTTGGCGGTGGCCATTTTGGCGCGGCTATCGAAAACGGACGTTCCGCCACCGTGGTTCGGCCAGACGCCTTCGTGCCACATCTGGAAGAAAACGCCGAAGTTTCCGACGGTCAGTGGCGTGGCTCCGCTGGTGCCGCCGAAGCCGGTGGTGTAGCTGCTGGTGCCGCTGGTGGTCAGGATGTTGTCATAAAAGTGGGACAGGTCGGGCTTGATGCGGTTGTCGGCGGCGGGCCCGGTGCTGCCCGACGAGCGGTCGTCGGCGCGGCTGAGCGTGTTGTTATGGGTGATTCCGCCGCATCCCACGATGTTCTTGGCCCAGGCCTGCGGGCGGACCTGGGGTTGGAGATTGGCGTTGCTCATCGACTGCGTGCTGAGCAACTGGCTGATAAACAGGTAATCATCGGTATCCGCGGAGATCGTCGTGTATTGGCTGTTGCGCGGGCTGCCGACGCTGGCGGTCTGGAAGACGGCCCGGTACGGGCCGGCCGGGTCGACCAGTTGTGCGGTGTGGAGGTGCCGCGAGACCGGGCCGCCGAAGTGCGACGATTGCGAGTGATTGGCCCAGATGCCTTGCTCGCGATCGGGCAGAAAGCCGGTCGCGGCCGGGCGGTTCCAGCCGTTGCCGAACACGATGCCGTAGACGTTGGTCCCGTGGCTGCCGGCGCTATTGGCATTGTGGGCCAGCGGATTTGGGTTCGCGAAGGCGGGGTGTGTCGTGTTGACGCCCGTGTCGAAGATTTCGCCGCGGACACCGACGCCGGTGAAACCAAGGCTGGAGAGCAGCGGCGTGGCGCCGCTGAGCTCGCGGGCGATGTCCACATCGGTCTCGCCGGGGCCCCAGAGATCAATAAAGTACACCTCATCGAGAGACGCGACGCGCAAGAGCTGTGTCGGCGTCAGCGTCGCCTCCATTCGAAATCCGTAGGGGTTTATCATGTTGACCTCGCCGCCGATTTGCACGACGAAGTCGGCGACTGCGTTCTGCTCGCGATCACCACGCACGAAGACTTCGATCGAGTAACGGGCCGGGGCTTGGTCTGCGTCGTCGGAGAGCAGCAGGTCGAGCAGCTCTTGCTCGAGCTTGTACGCCACGTGATTCACGCCGACCCAGCGCACGTACGGCAGCGTCGCAACCTCGGCCGCGACTTGCGCGTCCATGCGGACGATGTGTACGTGATCACCCAGAAAGCGGACGACCTCCCCGCCCAGGGTCGTGATCTGTTCGCGAAAGACCTCCAGCGGCGGGACGGCGAATTGGACCAGGTAAACGCGGCTCGACGCCGGCGCCGCGAGCTGCTCGTCGACCGCCGGAACCTCACTGAGCGGCTCGAAATTGGCGTAGCGCAGCCGAACCGTGTAGGACGTCTGCCGGGCGCGCGAGAACGTCCGCCCGTCCAGGCTGACCGCATAGTAGTGATTCAGCCCGCTGGCCGGATCCGTCTGTTGCCAGGTTGCCAGGACAATCTGCGAATTGGGGATCTCGATGAGTCGATCGTTGATCACGGCCCCGGAAAAGGCGGCCGGTGCAGCCTTCGTCGCGTCATCGGCGACCGGTTTGTCTGCCGCCCCCGTCGCGACCGATGGCAGGGGCGCGGCCAGCAGCAATGCCGCAAAACAAGTTGGTGCGATTGAAAGTCTGCGCATGTCGAACGCCCTCACAGAATTAGAAACAAAGATTCTCGGAATGCTCGTAGGAGCCCATCACAGCGCGCCCCAGCGATCATCGCCTGCTCGCCGCCGGGGTGGTCCTTTGGCCGTCCGGATTGGCGGTGTCGTGGGAACCTGGAATTTATGCTAGCAGATTCGCCATCGACATACAAAGTGCATTCCGCGCCGGCGGCGGTTTGGGACTAACGCCCCGGGCGAAAGAGCCCTATTTTCACGCCGCGCACGGGCGCCGCGGGTTGACAGTGTCGAACGCGCTGCGGACAATGCGAACGAGGCGGCAGTTTCGGATGCGGACTACGATTCTATCTCTCGATGAGACAACCAGTTACGTGTCCGCGCTCTCCGAAGCAGCGGCCGCGCTGCGAAACGGCGCGCTGGTTGTGTTTCCGACCGAGACGGTTTACGGCGTCGCCGCCAACGCCGCTGACCCCGCCGCCGTGGCACGCTTGCGACAGGTCAAACAGCGCCGCGACGACAAGCCGTTCACCGTTCATTTGGCCGGCCGCGCCGACGCGGGCAAGTATGTGCGGTCGTCTGCACCCGTGGCGCGGCGGTTCGCGCGCAAGGCCTGGGCCGGTCCGCTCACGCTGGTCTGCGACACGCCGGACCCGCGTGAGACCGAGATTGCGGAGGCCTGCCCGCCCGAGCAGCTTGATCAGATTTTCCATAAGGGGACCGTCGGTCTGCGCTGCCCGGACCACCCCGACGCCGCGCGTCTGATCGCCGAAGCGGGTGTGCCCGTAGTTGCCAGCAGCGCCAATCGGGCGGGTAGCGCTCCGCCGCTCGACGCGGCCGGCGCCCTGCGCGAGCTGGACGGCGCGGTGGAATTCGTGATTGATGCCGGGCGCACGCGGCTCAGCAAGCCTTCGACCGTGGTGCGCGTCAGCGGGGGGGGCTGGCGGATCGAGCGTCCGGGCGCGATCGAAAAACGCACGCTCGACCGAATGGCCCGTAGCGAGATCTTGTTTGTTTGCACCGGAAACTCGTGCCGTTCGCCCCTCGCCGAATATCTTTACCGCGACCGCCTGGGTCGCCGGCTGGGCCTTTCGCCCGAGGCGCTCGAGCGCGCCGGCTATCGCGTCAGCTCGGCGGGAACGTTCGCCGCTAGGGGCGGTTCGGCCTCGCAGGGAACGCTTGACGAGCTGGCGCGCCGTGGAATCGACGGCCGCGGGCACCGCGCCCAGCCGCTGACCGTCGATCTGATCCAGCGCGTCGAGCGCATTTACGCACTGGCCGCCGAGCATCGCGAGATCGTGCTCGATCTGAGCCCCGGGGCCGCGACGCGGGTCGCATGGTTGGACGAGTCCGGTTCGGTGCCGGACCCGATCGGCGGCGGGCCCGACGAGTATGCCCGCTGCGCGGAGCAGATCGAGCGGGCCGTCGACCAGCGTCTGGAGGTATTCCTAGATGAAGATTGCCATTGGTAGCGACCATCGCGGCTTCGAGGCCAAAGAGCGCATCAAGGCGCTGCTCGGCGAGCTGAATTCGGAGGTCGTCGATCACGGCACGGATTCGCGCGAATCGTGCGACTATTCCGACGCGGGGCTGGCCGTCGCGGCGGACGTCGCCGACGGGCGGGCCGAGCGCGGAATCCTCCTGTGCGGCAGCGGCATCGGCATGTCGATCACCGCCAACAAAGTCCGCGGAATCCGAGCCGCTTTGTGTCACGACGAACTGACCGCGGAGATGTCCCGCCGCCACAACGACGCCAACGTGCTCTGCCTGCCGGCCGACCTGATCGGCGACCGGCTCGTGCGAAACATGGTGCGGGTCTGGATCGAGACCGAGTTCGAAGGCGGCCGCCACGCGCGGCGGGTGGGAAAAATCATGGATTACGATCAGCAGCGCGACGGTCATCCCGCCGAGCAGACCGCCGGCATTCAGGCGGGACGAAAGAAACGCCCGAAGCGCGCCGAAACGCAGGATCAACAATGACCCCCATCAGATACCAGCCACCCGGAGCGGCATTCGGCACGGCGCGCGGTTTTCCGGCCGGCCGTGAGTCGAGCCAACCGCCGCGGGCGAAAGCGATGATCTTCTCATCCGCCTCGGCGTCACTCGCTCGCGCCAAACGTATCAGCAGATTCTCAAGCTCGGCGTTCTCTGCGGTGTCAAATATCCGGGCTGACGTGTCACGGACCCGTGCGTAACGGCCCGGCCGCGCGGGCTTGACGCCGGGCCCATCCGCAACGTCAATGGACCCCATGCAAACGAAGGGTGCGAAAGCCGGACCTCCCGGCGTCGCCGGCGACACCGTCGCGCGCTATCTGGCGAATCTTGCTGCCATGTATCAACGCGATCCGGCACTCGCGGCGCGCATCGACGCGCTGCCCTTCGCCGACCTGCCCGCGCTCGAGCCCGCCCGCGACACAAACCCCACCTTGCGCGTGACCGCCGACGACGGCCGGCCGGTCTACCTGCACAGCCGCTACCGGCCGATCGAAGAGGCCCGCAAGTTCGTTGCAGCGCAGTTGGAGGACGCCGACCCCGAGCACGCGGCGCAAGACGCCGACCACCGAAACCGCACGTTCGTCGTCTCCGGCATCGGGCTCGGCTACCACCTCGTCGAGCTCGAGCGGCTCTGCGACCGCCCCCTGCTGATCGTCGCCGAGGACGATCTCGCCCGGATCAAAGCGGCGTATTGTGTGGTGGATCTCTCGGAGATGATCGCCGACGGGCGCCTGATCCTCCTGACCGCGGCGGACAAGTTGGCGGTGCACGAGAAAATGCGGCTGTGCAGCACCGACCTGATGCTGGGATTTCGTTTTCTGACGCTGCCGGGCGCGCAGCGCGTCGCCGAGCGTTTTCACAGCGACGTCCGCGGTCAGGTCACCGACTTCGTCCGCTATTACAAGATGCAGATGGTGACGCTGCTGCGCAACGCGCGCATCACGGCCCAAAACGTCGCCTTCAATCTGCCCAGCTATCTCGCCGGGCCGGGTATCGAGGTGTTGCGCGGGCGCGGGCGCGGGTATCCGGCGATCCTGGTGGCGGCCGGCCCCTCGCTGGCGCGAAACATCGCCCAGCTCGGTGCGCTGCGCGAACGGGCGATCGTCATCGCCGTGCAGACCGTGTTCAAGCTGTTGCTGGCGCGCGGCACGCCGCCGCACTTCGTCACCAGCCTCGATTTTCACGAGGTCTCGCGGCAGTTTTTTGAAGGGGTAGACGACGTGGGCGAGACGATCCTGGTGGCCGAGCCGAAAGCGACCTGGCACGTGCTGGACCTCTTTCCGGGCCGCATGCACGTGCTGCACGCGCGCTTCGCCGACGACTTGCTGCGCGAGGCCGCGCCGCAGCGGGACGCGCTCAAGCCCGGCAGCACGGTGGCGCATCTGTCGTTCTATCTGGCGCAACACCTCGAGTGCGATCCGATCATCCTGATCGGCCAGGACCTGGCGTATTCGGAGGGGGTCTACTACCCGCCGGGCATGCCGATCGAGGCCATCTGGCAGCCGGAGCTGGGGCGTTTTCAGACCGTGGAGATGAAGCACTGGGAGCGGATCGTGCGGTCGCGCCCCATCCTGCGCAAGGTCCGCGACATTCACGGCCGCGAAACCTACACCGACGAACAGTTGTTCAGCTACGCGGAGCAGTTTCAGGCGGACTTCCAGGCCTGCGGGGCGCGCGTAATCCACGCCTGCGAAGCCGGAATGCAGCTCGAGGGCGTCGAGATCATGTCGCTGCGCGACGCGGCCGAGCGATTCTGCACGCGAAAGCTGCCCGCCGACCTGTTCGCGACCGAAGCCGGCCCGCCGCCCGACGCGATGCCAAGCGCCGCCACCGCCCTGGAGCGGCGTCTGGAGGAACTGGCGGAGATCAGGGATATTGCAGAGAGAATGGACGGACTACTCGAGCAGTTGACCGGATTGCTCGGCCGCCCGGCTGAATTCAACCGCATCGTGGTGCGCGTCGACGACCTGCGCACGCTGATCCAGAAGCACGAGCGCACCTACAAGCTGATCGTCGAGGTTTCCCAGACCGCCGAGCTGCGACGCTACTCGGCGGACCGCGGCATTCGCGACGAGGAGCACGAGACGGCCGAAACGGCGCGACGCCGACTGCGCCGTGATCAGGAGTTTGTGCAGTCCTTTATCGACGGGATTGGATTTCTCGAGCAGATCCTGCCACGGGCCCTGGAGCGTCTGCGCGAGCGAGTGTCATGAAGATCGTCGCGGCGGTGTTCGCCGATTTCGAGGAGAGTTTTCTCGGTGCGTCGCACCTGCGGGCGGCGCTCGGCTCGCGGACGGTGATCGGTTCGACGCTGGCGCGTCTGATGCGCGTGGAGGGTCTCGCGGGTCGCTGCCTGTTTGTGCGGCCTCGCGACGAGGACGCCGCCCGATCGGCGACGCGCGCAGCCGGCCTGGAAACGGAAATCGACGTGGTCGCGCTCGACGACGGACACCGCCCGCGGCGCTTGCTGATGCGATCGGCCCGCAAGTGGAACCTGGAATCCTGGCGGTGCAGCGTGCTCTCCAGCACGTGGTTCGACGAATACGTCGAGCCGCGGGCTGTCGCGCGCGTGCTCGACCACTATGCCTGCGAGGCGGTCCTGTGTCTCGAGGGGCACCAACCCGCGCTGGACCCGGGGATCGCTGCGGCGATGGTCGCCCATCAGACGGACAACGCCGCCGAGGCCGACCTGTGCTTTACGCAGGCCCCCCCGGGGCTGGCCGGCGTCATTCTGCGCAGCGAGACGACGCGCGAACTGCTTCAGCAGGAGTTGCCGCTCGGGTTCATGCTCGGCTACCGGCCCGAGATCGCCCAGCCCGACCCCATCACGCGGGCCGCGTGCCACCAGATCGACACGTCCGTGGCGCAGACGGCGGCGCGTCTCACCGGCGACACGCGCCGCTCGCGCGAGCTGCTGTCGGCGGCGTTCGCGGAGCTGGGTGAGGACGTCGGCGCCGGCCCGCTCTGCGCCTGGCTGCGCCGGGATGGAAATGCCCGGGCCGGAACGCTGCCGGTCGAAGTCGAGCTGGAGCTGACCACCGACGATCCGCTGCCCGAAACGACTTTGCGCCCGCGCGGCCGGCGCGTGCCTACTCGGCAGCTCGAAGACCTGGATGCCGTCGCACGCATCGCCGAGCAGCTCGCGGCGTACGATGACCGATTGCTCTTTCTCGGCGGGCACGGCGACCCGCTCCTGCACCCGCGGTTTGACGAAATCTGCCGGATCGTTCGCGACGCGGGCGTGTGCGGGCTCGGTGTGGCCACGACGCTGGTCGAGTTGCCCGACACCGCGTTCGAAGCACTTTTCGCACACCACGTGGATGTCGTGTCGGTTTCCCTGGATGCCAACAACGCCGAATCGTATCGGCAGCTCCACAACGTCGATCACTTTGAGCGGGTCATCGCCAACGTCGAACGCATCGAAGCGGCGCGGCGGGAACGACTGTCGCCGCAGCCGCTGGTGATCAGCGGAATGACCCGCTGTGCGGCCACGCTCCCCGAGCTGGAGCCGTTCTTTGACAATTGGATTCGCAAGACGGGCTCGGTCGCGGTGTACGGCTACAACGCCTATTGCGGCGTGCTGCCGCCGGACTCGGCGTTGCCACTGACGCCGCCGATTCGCGGTCCGTGTCGTCGCCTGGGGTCGCGGCTGCTGTTGTTGGCGGACGGGCGGGTGGCGCGGTGCGGGCAGGATGTTTCGGGCGGGTACCCTTTGGGGGACTGGCGCTCGGAATCGCTCCCGGCGATATGGGCCGGTTCGGCGCTTCACGATCTGCGCGAGGCGCATCGGGAGCACAAATGGGCGGGTCTACCGCTCTGCGAGGTGTGCTCCGAGTGGTTTCGGCCCTGAGGCTGGGGCTGGGGCAACCGATTTGAGACGGAAAATCGTCACTTGTTTCTCGCAGATTTCATTTGCAATGCCTCCTGGCGGCCGGTAGTCTATGAGTAGAGGATCGGTGCTGGCTGAGCGCTTGTCCGTCCGGCTTTTCGGATATTACTCATTTCGTTCATATTCAAATTCGTACTCAGCTGACAGATTGCTGCGAATTTGGGCGTCAAGTCGATACTTGACGCCGGCGTGAACGTAGTGCGCGAAGTCTCAGCGCGCGAATGAGGTGAGTCGTGTCCGACACCATCAAACATGCTTGTCCGCAGTGCGGGGCGAAGTACCGCCTCCCGGTCGAGGCGCAAGGGCGCACGGCCAAGTGCAAGAAATGCGGCAACAAGTTTCGGGTGCCTCAACGCGAAACGATCGAGGACAGCATCCTCGATTGGTTGAACGAGCCCGAACCCGATGAGGAAACGGTCGCGCAGCCACGCGTCATTAGCATGCCCGCGAAAGCGGCGGATGAGTCGGCGGCTCAAAAGGTACGCGGCCCGATCCGGCTAAAGTCGGGCAGCGCGGAAACGCATTAACGACGCCCCGTTTGGATCGGCCCCTGCATTATTGATCGGGCTCATGCGCTGTGCTCCTGCCCGGCCTGGCAGCGAGATCGGGAGCCGAATCGGGCGTCGCGTTCAACGACGCCCGCCGTAAGCACCTCCTGTAGGAGGGGAGCGGCGGGCGGTCTTTTTGCGCTTCGGCGTGTCGTACCTCAGGCAATCCTCGGCGAGCGAGGCTTTCCTTGACACGCGCAGCGACGGTCAAGAGTATTCATCGCGTGTGGTTGATCATCGCTGCCATCGACGGTTTTCTCGCGGTCGCCGCGGGGGCGTTTGCCGTACATGCTCTGCACGGAGTGATCCCGTCTCGGGCCGAGGAGGTCTTCAAGACGGCGGCGGCGTATCAAATGTACCATGCGCTCGCCCTGCTTGCGGTGGCCTGGGTGGCCGACACGGCGAGGCGCCAAGCGGCGCGCGTCGCGGGCTGGAGCTTCGTGCTCGGCACGCTGCTCTTCTCGGGCAGCCTCTACGCGCTCGCGCTGACCGGCATCGAGTGGTTGGGCGCCATCACTCCTTTGGGCGGCGTCGCATTCCTCGTCGGCTGGGGCTGCCTGGCTTGGGCGGGTGTGGGCGCGCGTCGAAAGGGTGCCCCGTGACTTAGGTTGCTGATCTCGCGCCGTGTCTGTCGGGAGACCGGGCGCTCGTTGATCCACTTTCGTGACAATCGGTCTTCGTGCGGGGTCCACCACGATCGGCCCTTCCGCGTTCGTCGCCTGATATTCCCCGACCGATCGCATTTTCTTCGACAACCATTGAACCCACTCTGAGGCCGTGCGACTGTACGTGCAAGTTCGATGAAGAGAACGCATGAGGACATTCAGGACGAGCTCCTGGTGCTGCTCAGCCAGGAAGGGGACCCCGACGCGCTCAAGACGCTGATCGCGCGCTGGCAACCGCGGCTCGGCCGGCTGGCCTGGCGTTTGACAGCGGACCGCGACGCGGCGCGAGACATTGCGCAGGAAACCTGGCTTGCGATCGTGCGAGGGCTCCGGCGACTGGATGATCCGGCGCGTTTTCGATCATGGGCGTATCGCATCGTTAGAAACAAGTGCAGCGATTGGACCCGGCGCCGCGTCGTGCGGCGAAGCGGTCCTGACGATTTACGAGACACGGCTGCGAAGGGCTCCGCAGAATCGTCGAGCCAAATGGACTCGGCGGACGAACTGGCTCGCCTGCGCGAGGCGCTGACGAATCTGCCGGTCGAACAAAGGGCGATCTTGTCGCTGCACTATCTCGATGGGATGGGAATTGCCGAGATCGCCCGCGTATTCGGCGTGCCGCGGGGCACGGTGAAGTCGCGGCTCTATCACGCGCGAAACCGGCTCAAACAGACGTTGGAAAGGACCGCATCATGAGCAAACTCGATGACAAAATCCGCGAAGCGCTACGTAAGGAAGACGCCGAACTGCTCACCGAATTCGATGAAGAACCGTCGGTGTTCGAGATGCTTCTGGATACCTGCCGCGGAAGACATCGCTGGCTCAATGCGCTTGGGGCGTTTTGGACGCTCGTCTTTCTCGTGTTGGGCATCCTCGCGGCCGTCAAGTTCTTCGGGGCGGAGTCGACGCGCGACATCGTGATGTGGGCGGCGGCGTGCATCTTGTGTATGTCGGCCGTTTCCATGTTGAAAGTTTGGTACTTCCTGGAGATCAACAAGAACGCCCTCACCCGCGAGATCAAGCGGCTCGAGTTGCAGATCGCTCGATTGGCCGGGCGCATCAAGGTTTGAGTCGACTCGCTCGTAGTGAGTTTCACGCCCGCGGCGGGTCGGCGAATACGAACGTTGAGCCGGCCGCGAAGGAGTTTGTGTTCCGCGAGAGCGGTTTCCAAGGTTCCCCGAATGAAAGGACACGAACTAGGATGACAGCAAGCAAGAATGTACGCACGTTGTTTGTATCCGTTGGGCTGGGAAGTCTCGCGCTGCTCGTGGTTGTAACGGCAGCGGCCGCGGGCGGCGTGGGAGAGGGCACTGCAAAGACGGAGCAGCACGCCGGGGCAGCCAGAGGGGCGGATAGGAAGGTGCGCGCGAAGGTTACGTCGCCCGAGATCATCGCGGTGCGGGTGCGCCACGATTTGTGCCCGCTCTGCAAGGAGCTTGATCCGAAGTTCCCCGAGTTGGTCCGGCAGGCGAACAACGAATCCGTTCTTTTTGTCACGTTGGACTTGAGCAGCGAGACGACCCAAAAACAGGCCGCGTTGTTGGTCGGCGCCTTGGGCCTGCAGCGCGTTTGGACCGGCGACCTCTCGAAGATCGGGAGCGTTACGTTCCTCGATGGCAAGAGCAAGCGAATCCTGTCGTTCGTCCAGACGGTCGACAGGAAGGAGATCGAGGCGGCGCTGCAAAAGGCCGTTGATTCGCGGCGAAGATAGCCGATACTCGTGATCGCGCGCGATCGCCGCAGGCTTAGGACGCGGGCCCCGCCGGCAGCGGCGGGGCGCTGCCGTGCAGCAGTCGATAGGCCACGGACTTCAAATCATAGAGAATCAGAAACGCCGATGGCACGACCACGAGCGTCAGCACGGTGGCGAACGCAAGTCCAAAGCTGATCGAAATGGCCATCGGAATCAGAAATCTGGCTTGAAAAGATGTTTCGGTCAGCATGGGGGCCAGGCCCAGGACCGTCGTCAACGAGGTCAGCAGGATGGGGCGCAGTCGGCGGCGGCCGGCGCTGATGACGGCCTGCTCGCGCGGCGTG
>JACZRH010000090.1 GCA_022574815.1 Planctomycetota bacterium
GCGATTGAAGCGCCTCTGCGAGGGACTTAGTCTCCTCCCCCCGATGCTGTCCGTCGCCGTCCACTTGAAGACAGCCATCGTAGCCTCCTCGCCGAGCGTAGATCAGTCCGGTCTGAACGGCTCCGCCGATCCCCAAATTCACGGGAAGCCGGAGAACGACTACCCCAAGCCGCTCGGCAACGTCAGCTGTGTTGTCCTGAGACCCGTCGTCGACGACGACGATATCCCATTCGGGTCCGTGCCGGCGCAAGTCGGAAATCACATCCGCGAGATTGGCTTCCTCATTGTACGCAGGTACAACGATCAGCAACCGTGGACTCGACTTCCCTGCTCGTGTGCGGCTAAGCGGTTCTGTGTCGCCGTGCGTAGTCGACTTCACCAGGGGTTGGCTCCAGGACGAATGGCTTGGGACGGCGCTTTAGCAGGTCATGAGGTTGGACTGTGCGCAATCGGACGATCCCCAGCGAGACCGGTGGCGCACGCTCGATAGACCGGTCAGCCGTCGTGAATCTTGCTTGGTAATCGCGCGGAAGTTCAGCCGATCGAGGCATGCGCAAGGGAGGTTCGATCACTTTATAACATCCTGAGGAAATAGCGCGCGGGCCAGCGGCCGTAGATCAACGTCAAACACGCCGGCGTCCTTGCATGGCGATCGTCAATGCGGGTCATAGACCCACCGCCGGACGAACGGGCGAAGGTCGATGTCCATCGTGTTCGCCCGCACGCCGAGGTGCATGAACAGCGTCGTTCGCGGCAAGCGATACACAGAAGCGGCATAATCCGCGGACGGCGGATTGGAGCACCACTGTCGGTAAATCCGCATGTCGCGGACGTAAAGAACGTCGCGGGTCGACGCGCCGATTTTCTGAAACCCCTCCGGCGGAGCCAAGGACGCCGCCTGCGCGAGGAACTGGATTTGCGTCCCACGCGGCTTGGGGCGGCTTGCGTAATGGAACCAGGCGGCCGGCTGGCCGCCCCACTCGGTTGCGGGATCAATCAGGTCCCAATCGACCGTGAAGGCCGATGCAAAGAGCTCCGCGGCCCGCTCGAGTGTGGACTGATAGTCGGTGGAATAATCTCCAATCCCGAGTTCGGTCTGTTGTCCCAACATCCGCATGCTCTGGTTCGCGACGGAGTGCTGAGGGAAAGAAACCCACAGGGCCGCACAACAACCCGCAATCATGAGCGGGACCGGCCAGCGACTCGGGGCGGGTGATTGCAGACGGGCGCGCCAAAACACGATCACCGGCAAGACCATGGCAGGGGCAAAATAATGAAGGGCGACGAACGCCTGGGCGTAGAAGAAAGCGAAGTAAATCAGGCAGATCAGGCTGAGCAGCCAACCCAGGGCCTCGCGGCGGCGTGGGCGCAGCAGCGCGATGATCGGAAGAAAGCCGCACGGAACGAGCAGTATGAGTAAACGTTTCACGTCGGTGAAATGCCAGAACAACAATCGCCGAGCGAGGTATCCGGCGGAATGCTCACTCGGTCCGGCCACGGCTTGCCAGGCGAATGCGCCCAGGGCGCAGACGCCCAGGGCGGCTAGCATCCACGCGGTGTGTGACGAGCGCGATTTCCGGCCCGAAAACCAGCCCAGAATGCCGAGCAGCGCCAACAGCGGCATTCCGCTGGGAGAGCTGGCGAACGTCGCGAAGGCGAAGGCGAGAAACCAGAGGTTGCTATGACTCCAATAGGCGGCGCAGGCTCCCAGGAACATCGCCAGCAATAGCGTCTCGCGCGCACCGGGCTGTGCGATATCCGCGCTGTACGGATCGTACGATGCGCTATACGCCATCGCGACCGTATACGTCGCCAGAGCGAGCGCCACGGCACACTCGACTCCGGCCCCGGCGACCCGTTTCGTGCCCATCTCAATCAGGTCGAGTGCGGCGAAGAAGAGAACGAATAGGTAGAGCAGGTGCGGAGCGCGGGCGGCTATCTCGTACGGCCCGTATAGCTGAACGAACCAGCTTACCGGAAACACGAATGCCAGCGTCGTAATCCCCGGGAAGCCGTGCATCTGGTCGGTTTCCGCGTCCCAGATCGGCAAGTGCTGAGTAGAGAGCAATCGTCCGCACTCGAGGGCCTGGACGCCGTCGTCATTGAAGTTCTCCCAGAAGAACTTCGGCATGAGTGCGATGAGCAAACCGCCGACCAGCAACGCTGCCCAAAGACAGCGCCGCCGAAACGCCGTGGGAAGCACGGCGACGGGCGCGAAGCGGGCGCGGCGTCTTCTCAAGAGCGCCACGAGCAACGCGACGGCATCGAGCACGGCGATTGTGAGGAGGAAGACACTCGGCGTCAGCGCGGCAAGGAGCTTGACCAGGCTCGTGGATACTGCGAGCAATGGCAACGAGAGGCACAGGACCTGCGCCGGAAACGAGGTCCAACTTCGGACCGCGCCGGCGCCGACCAAAAAGACCGCCGCGGGCGCGAGCAAAGTGAACAGTGTACAGAGCACCACCGCCGGAGCCAGTATGTACAGCTTGAACAAAACCAGAAGGCCCTGGGGAGCAGACGATGCCCGCGACCAGTAATCCTCAGAAATGGCACCGATGAGAGGGCGCCCAAGCCAGGTCACCAGAAGTGCGGCACCGATGACGAAGGCCCAACGGCCCACGGGAATCATGGCGCCCGCGCCAACCGTGTCGGCGCCGGACAACCGGCGTTGGTCGTCGTTCAGCAAGGGATTGTCTTCAAAAGGCAAGGAGATCCTCCGCGCCTCCAGTACGCCGGCATGATGATGCACGCTGCCGGGAGCAGGTGCCGGCGTCGTTTCGGCCTTGCAACACGCCCGCACTTGGATTCACTGATTGACACCCGAAGTTCCGGGCCGTTCAAAACGGTAGCGCTTTCTCCGAGCGGAATCGGAGGAGAAGCAGTTCTCATCCGGCGCGCCGGCGCTGCGCCGGTCAGAAGGCCATGTCCGCGATGCGGACGGCGTTGGCCATCAGCGTGAATGTGATGTTCTTGGCCGGAAGAAACGGAAACGTCGAACCGTCCACGATGTACAGGTTTTCAAAATCATGGCTCTCGCCGTACTTCGAGGTCGTGAACCGTCTGCGCTCGTTCGACATCGGCAGCGTCCCCGCGTAGTGAACGCTGGCGCCTTTCGCGCGGATCCGCACCGCGCCCGGGGCAACCAGGCACCCCAGCCGCCGCAGGGCCTTGCGGGCCCGGCGCATCGCCTGGCGAATTCTGCGTTTCTCCGACGGCTCGGCCGTGTAGTTGACGACCAGCGACCGCCCGCCGTTTCCGTCCGGCTCCAGGGTGATGGCATTCCCTTCGCGGCGCGTGTCGCGGAAATTGACGTTCAGGAGTCCGAGCCCCGCGCGGGCGTTGCGAAAGACGAACACCGCGGTCCGCAGGTCCAGGGGAATCTTCTGAATGATCGGGTGAACCAGAGCCGTGGTCAGACACGTGATCTGCCCGTGAATGTAGTCCTTGGGCTCGTCGCCGCGCAGGCCCATCGCCAGCAGGTGATATTGGTAGCTCTCCGGATCGTACGACTGGCCGATCATGCTCGGCTTTATGAACGGGGCGAGAATCTGGCGATTGTCCATCAGCCCGTGCAGCTCGGCCGTTTCGCCCGTGTCGCGGAAAATCGACTCGAGGAAGATCCGCGCGGTACACATCGTCCCGGCGGCAAGCGCGAGCTTCTCGACCGGGAACTCCTGCGTCGCTCCGCCGTCGAGCGGCTGGGCGAACACGCGGGTCACGCGCCCCGTGCCGTCGCACTTGAAGTGGCTGACGTGCATTTGCGGGACGTAGGTGAAGTTGGGATGTTGCAGGCATTCCTCGAGCGTGATCGACGGCGTGTAAAATGCCCCGTTGGGGCAGCCCCAGATGCAACGACCCAAGTACTCGCATTGTCGACGGCCCGGCTTGGGCTCGGTCAGGACCGCCACGCGCGAACGACCGAGGTAGCAGCCGTACTTGCTTTCCAGTGTTTCCTTGCGCCGCGCGTAGGCCGCGAGCAACTCCCGGGAATGCGCGTCGAGCCGCAACGGCGGCAACATATCGCCGTGGACGGGCATGAAGCGGGCCAGGTCGTCCGCCTCGCCGGTGACTCCGATCCGGCGCGCGATTTCCTCGTAGTGCGGGCGGATGTCGTCGTAGCCGAACGGAAAGTCCGCCAGCTCGTCGTCATTGAACGGGTAGACGCCGCTGGTCCAGACCTCGCCGAGCCCGCCCCGCGCGAAGGACACCAAGGGCTCGAACCCGCGCGCCGCGAACTTCATGCGCGGCGGCTCGGAGAAGACAAAGCGCTTGCTCGGCGGGAAGGAGTAGAAGTCCGACTTCGCGTCGCCGAAAGTGACGGCCTCGAAGCGCGGGCCGAGGAAGTACGCGACCGGATCGTCCAACTCGCGTTTGAGGACGTTGAGGCCGTCGCCGTCGCGCGGCGGGGCGGATTGCGTGTGCCCCACGTCGAGCATCAGCACGTCGCGCCCTTTTTTCAAGAGCGAAAGCGCGAAGTGGACGCCGCTCGCACCGGAACCGACGACTACGATTCGACCCATTGTTTCCGCACTCGTTGAGGTTTGTGGCCCGCCGGAAGGGCGCGCAGAATCACATACACCGGCGGGAAGAAGGCGAGCCCCGCGGCGAAGCACAGAGCGAAACCGATGCCGCGCGGAACGAGCCGCAGCCAGAACCGCAGCGGGCCGCCCACGTCCCCGGCCTCGAAGTAATCGTGCGTGGTCGCCGAGCACTCCTGGATCGCGAGTAGCAGCAGGAGTTTCTTCCGCAGCGTCGCCCGGCTGTAGAACCAGCGCGTGTAGACATCCGCGATCCGGGCGCGGGTCTTGCCCCGCTGCGCGAAGCGCGTCATGAACGCGTCGAACCGTCCCATTTGCCGCCGCTCCGAAATGCCCGTGAACGGGTGGGCCTCGCGGTACTTTCGGCGGATGTACTCGTCCGACTGCAGACCCGTCAGGTAGACCGAGAACGCCCGGCATTCGGCGTCCAGAAGGTCGTTTTCGTTGTAGGGTGTCTCACTCAACGGGCAAGGACTCGATAATCTGATCGACGTTCATCATCTCTTCCCGCAACCGACGGCTGATCTCGTTGTCGGCGGCCGGACCGTCGTTACCGAACGCGGCCAGTTGCCCCGCGCTGATCGGCAGGAAGGGCAGAAACGACTCCGCTACACCCAGGCAGCCGATCAGCGGCCGTAGCGGCAGGTGCAGGACGCGCGGCTCCTTTCCGCGCAAACGCCGGTGGATGCGGCGCAGGAACGCCTCCATGGAGACGGCCTCCGGCCCGCCCAACTCGAGCACCTCGTTGGCAAAGACGCGCTCCCGCAGGATCAGCTCGATGCACTTCGCGAGATCGTCGACGTGAATCGGCTGAATGGTGGCCCGCCCGTTGCCGGGCAGCACAAGCGGCGACGCGCCGCCCATTTTGCGCAAGGAAGGCCAAAGCGACGACTCCGGCCCCAGGACGATTGTGGGCCGGATGATGGTGTACTTCAGGCCGCTCTCGCGCACGATCTGCTCGCCCTGCTGCTTGGACTGCGCGTAGTAGTAGTATTTGATGTTCTTGTACTTGGCGGCGATCGAGCTCGTGTAGAGAAAATACGGGACGCCGAGATCCTTGCACTTCTCGACCAGGAACGCGGTCGCGTCGGCATTGACCGCGAAATAGTCCCGCCGCGGCGCCTTGCCGGTGATCGCGGCCAGATGCAACACGACTTCGGACCGCGCCAGGTGCGACTCGTAGGCCGCGAAGTCGAGCGGGCCGCCACGCACGAAGTTCACGTTGTCGTGTTCGCACAGCCGCCGCGTAACGTCGCTTTCCCTTCGGCTCAGGCAGCATATGCTGTCGTAATCATCCGGATTCAGTTGACTCAACACATGTCCGGCGATGAAGCCGCCGGCACCCGTGATGAAGAGCGAGCCGCTCATTCAGACCTGATCCTTTGCGCGAAGCGCGTCGAGGTGCGGGGTCGCGGAGGCCCGCGCGCCGCCCGGAAGCCGCGCCCAAAGGACCAGCAGCAGAGCCCCGGTCAGCGCAAACAGCGGCAAGGCGGAGACGCCGTGTTGGAAGAACTCACCGTAGGTCTCGCCGGTGCGCAAGAGCGTCGTCAGCGCCGGGAGTTTGAAACCGCCGAAGAACACGTGCAGGATCGGATCGAGCACGCCGAGCCCGCGTTCGACGTCGCGGTGCATCGCCAGGCACCAGCCCTCCATCACGGAAAAGACGGCGACGACGAGAACCACATAGCGCGGGGCGCGCATCAGGACCGTGACGGCGGGGATGAAGAGAAACGGGAAGATCGGCATCAGATAGCGAATGCCCGTGTTGAATTGCAACTGCGTGTAATTGCTGCCGCTGAAGAACACCCAAAGCACCACGAAAAGGAGCAGCGTGGCCGTCATTTCGAGCACGGGCAGCTCGACGCACCGGCGACGACGCAGAAACGGCGCCGCGACCGCAAAGAGTAACAGGGGGCAAGTGACGAAGAGCCCAAAGCGATAATCGAACGCCAGCATCATGAGCAGTCGAAACTGCGGAAAACCGAAGCCTTGGTAACCCAGCTCGCTCCACTCGACCGGCGGCATCCAGTGTTGCCCCGGGTAGAACGGGTGCCCGAAACTCTGCCACTGATAGAACCACAAGAGCCCCACCGGGCCGAGCGTGCCGAGCACGTACCAGCATCCGTGGCGCGCCGCGTCCGCCGCCCCGGCCGCCAGATGGCGCTTCGCCAGCCCGTACGCAAACAGCCCGAGCAGAAAGATCATGCCGCTGTAGTCGAACAGCAAAGCGGTCCCGCCCGCGATGCCGCCCAGCAGGTAGCGCGTGCGGGTCGAACAGCACGGGCTATGGCCGGGGTTCCACATCGCGAGAAATCCCAGGAACGCGACGTGGCCGAGCATCAGATTGTGATTGAGAAAGCCCGTGCGGAAGAACACCGGGGTTCCGAATGCGTACAACAGCGCGAGCCAGAACGCGGCTTTGTCGGAGGAGAACACGCGCCGCAGCACATAAAACACCGCGACCACACCCAAGGCCGAGCTGGGGGCCATGCAAAGCGTTTGCATTACGAAGGCCGCCAGCCCGAACTTGATGTCAAGACCGCGCTGCCAGGCCTTGATGTAGAATTCACGCGCCAGGGGCCACGGCGAGTCGAACCCGGGAGGCTCGCTCAGACCAGCCTCGGCCCGCCGTCGATTCACACGCTCGACGATTGGATCGATGATCGGTCGGCAAAGTGCATAGGGAATCGCGGCCGCGATCGACGCGCCGGGGTTGTTCCCGATGTGCCAGCCGTAGCCCGGCTTGTCGAACAGGTCCGGGTGCATACCGGCGTATTCGTCGACGCGAAAGGAAAAGTGCTCCGCGATCGCCATGGCAGGAAACACCTCACGCACGATGTTCGTCGCGAAGTGCAGTGCGTAGACCATCCAGCAGGTTATGAACAGCCGAATCGCGATGCTGCGCGTGGAGAACCGCCACGCCGTCGGCCGGTCCGCGCCGCCCGCGAAAGGCGCGCGGGCGAACTCGGTGGATTGGGTGGCGCAAGCCGCCACGCTCATCGACTCCCGTCCGTCGTGGATCCGATTGTCTCACTCAGCCGTTCGTGTGCCCGAGGTCCACGAGCCGTGCGCAGGGCCGCCAAGGCGCCGCGACCGGCCTCGCGCATAGCCGCATCGGAAACGAATGCCAGCAACGCGAACACCGCCGCGCTGATCGCCGCCCGCGCCAGGTCCGAAGACAACGGCACCCACGCGGCCAGCCCCAAGACCAGCCCTCCAGCGGCAAACGGCCGCAGGAGATGCCAAGCGTGCCCTCGCATCGCCAGCACGCGCCGCCCGTACCACCACGCACTCGCCCACACCGCCGTTTCGGCGACGAGCAGACCGACGGCCGCCCCGGACGGTCCCGCGCGAAAGTAGCCGAGCGGTATCAGGACGATCGCGAAAAGCGCCCCAATGGCGGCGGTTACCATCTCGGATGTCTGCCGACCGGCGGCGATCAGCCCGAAGCGGTAGTGCCCGCTGATCGCGGAGATCAGACAGACCCCGGCGAAACATTGCAGGATCGGACCCCCGGGGGCGAACGATGCTCCGTACGCCAGGGTCATCGCTCGGCCTGCGAGCAGCACGCCGAGCACGGCCGCCCCCACGGCGACCCAAACCACCAGGCGCAGCGATCGGTCGACGATGTCCGCGAAGGAGGAGCGATCCTGCCTCCACGCCCGCGAGAGGGACGGGAGCAGGTTGAAGAAGTACAGCCACACGAACGTGTGCAGCGCGACCAGGATGCGCTGTGCCGACCCATAGAGCCCCACCTCGTGCGTCGTCGCGACGAATCCGAGAATCAAAGTCCCGCCGATGATCCGCGCCGCCCAGAAAAACTGCGCCAAGCCGATCGGCAATCCCTCGCGGAATAGCTTGCGGGAAAGCCGCGTCCGCAGTATCACCGCGAAGCCGAAACGCCGCCGGTAGGTATGAAACAAGTACAGCGCGGCGCAGCACACCCCGGCGACTTCCCCCGCCGCCACAAGCCAAATCCAGTCCGGTGCGCGGACCGTTGCAAACACCACGACGGCGAACACCGTCTGGCGAATTACCGTTGAGATTCCGACGATGCCCATCAATTCGTGGCCCTGAAACACCCATTGCAGCAGCAGCGGCATGGGCAGGAGGCTCAGGCCGTAGAGCAGGAGCAATCGTCGTTCGACGGGCGCCCGGTCCAACCACAGCGCCATCGCCGCGAGGATCAAACAAGCGAACACCGCCAGGAAGAGACGCGCCACGACGATCTCGGACACGAGCTGCCCCGTGCGTTCGGGGGCTCGCGCGATCTCGCGCGCTCCGTACGGATTGAAGCCCAGGTCGACCACGAGACCGGCACAAAGAAACGCGGCGGCGGCGAATTCGACGTAGCCCATCCCCCCCGGGCCGGCGATGTGCGCCACGTACGCGAACGCCGCGAACGTCACCACCTTGCTGACGCCTTCCGCGACCGAGAGTGATACGAAGTTCTTCAGTAACTTCAAAACGCGCGCCCACGGAGAGTGTCGCTTTGATCATCGTGTGGTTTGCGAATCCTGGTGTTCGATGCCATCACCGCGGGCGATTACTACACGGACAGGCTGTCCGACCGCCCGTGGCGATTAACGGCAGAACGCAGATGAGACGATCGTATCGCGCAGGCTCAACCACCTGTTCGCCATCGCGCCGCTTCGGGTTCACGTCCGCGCGGAATAGACCTTCTGTTTGCAGCGAGGGTTACCCGACACTGTCATTCAGAGCGCAGCGAGGAATCTCGCTGAACTCGCGGCAAGGCGCTCCGCTCGGCTCGACCTGTCGCTCGACGCCACACGCGCCCCGAAGCCGCCTAGGCTGTGCGACCGTCGTGGGGCTCGGCCGAAGCCAGCACGGGCAACGGAACGTTCGCCGTGTGCCCCGACCAATCGACCCGCTCGCCGGCGGTCAACGGTTCCGGCTTTTGCCAGACCTTTGCGCTGGCCATGGCCCGCGCCAGATGGACGGGCTGGAACGTGATGCTGGGCCACAGGAAGATTTCGTTCGTGCAATAGCATTCCTTGGCTCGAATCGAGGCGCGCAGTTTGCGCGCCCGCTCCGAGTGCCAAATATCGTGAAACGACTCCTTGCGGATGTTGCCGATCGGCTCATGCGTCTCGCACATGCTCACGTCGCCGTTGTGATAGATCACGGCGCTCAGCACGCCCGCCCGGCACGGCACGACCTGCCGCTCCTCGCGCGCCGTCTTGACCTTCGCCCATTGCAGCATCGGCTCGACCACGCTGCCGGTGCGCCCTTCCTCGCGCGGGGCCCAGAGCCTCCGCACGTAGCGCGCCAGGTCCTCATACTCGTCCAGCTTGGGCCCCGCGAGCGACGGGTTCTTGCGGTCGCCGCGGATCAGCGCCAGGTTGTGGTGGATCATCTTCGGGCAGCGGTCAAACAGGAACGTCGTCAACCGGCGAATCTCGATCATGTTGATGTCGGTCGCCGTCGAAATGGCGTGGATTTGCAGCCGCCCGTCCTCGCGCTGCAGCGCCTCGAGCGCGTCGTACGTCTCCATCGATTTCTTGAACGAATCCTTCGTCACGCGGAATTTGTCGTGAAACTCCGGCATGCCGTCCAGAGACAACTCCACCACGAACAGGCGCAGACTCGGCTCGCGCAAGGTCTCGCGTATCTGCTTGATCGTCTTGTCCGTGAAGAACCCGTTGGTCGGTACGTAAATCTCCTTGACGCCGTTGTGACGGATGAACTGCCGGCACACGGCCCCGAAGTCCTTGCGGATGAACGGCTCGCCGCCCGAGAGGTTCAGATTCTCGATCGGGCCGAGCTGCTTCGACAAGCCGACCAACTCCTCGAAGGTCATGTCATCGGGACTGTTGAGCTGTTGCCAGTAAAAGCAGTGCTCGCATTTCATGTTGCAGATGGAGTTTATGAAGATGATCACGAACGGCGGGCTCGGCACGTCCGGGACAGCCAAATTCTTCCACTGCAAGCGAAGGTGCTTCGCGACGCGGCTGGTGACGTTCATAATGACTGCGCTCCGTTCCGAAGGGACATGCCCTGCCCCTGAGTATCATACAGTATTGGCCGGCCGCCGATCAGCTTTTCGCCGCAACCGGATCGCCCGCCAGCGTTCGGCGGACGGCGCGGCCCCAGCGCCGCAACGTCAGATAATGGTCCAACTTTCCCGTCAGCAGGCGACGAACGGCCCGTTCATCCTTCAAATAGTACGCATCTACTCGCGGAAGTCCAAAGAGCGATTCGTCACCCGCTCGATTTAGACGAGTGGTACACGCGGCGGTGTACTCGCGGGCCGCGACAGTCTCGGCTCGCGCATCATAGCGGCCGTAGGGATACGCGAAGCTCTCGACGGCGACACCCAGCCGCTGCTCGAGCGCAGCGCGCGAACCGGCGATCTCATCCTCAAGCTGGGCCGCGCTCAAGCTTCGCAAGTCCGGATGCGTCCGCGTGTGCGAACCGATCTCCCACCCGGCCTCGGCCAGCTCCTCCGCCTGCCGCCATCCCAGCACCGGCCGCGTGCCCAGCCCGGCCGGGGGCGTTTCCCAGAGATTGGATCGGCCCATGTATTCACTCACCAGAAAGACCGTCGCCGTGAAGCCGTGCCGCCGAAGCACGGGCAGGGCCTCCGCATGCAGATTGGCGAAGCCGTCGTCGAAGGTCAGGACGACCGACCGCTCCGGCCAAGTGCCGTCGGAAGCACGCTGCGCGACGGCGTCTCGCATCGAAACGCCGCGAAACCCCAACTCTGCGGCGCACGCCATCTGGCGGGCGAACACGTGCGGGTCGATGGACACGACCGAGCCGCTCGTGTCGAGCGAGTGATAGGCCAGTATCGCAAGGTCGCCCATGGCTCGACGAGTCTCGGATCACCCGGATCCATGGGCGACACGACCGGCAAATACCCGTGTGCCCATCATCGCCACTCCGGCCGTTGTCCGGTTTGACACGCCGTCATCAGCCGTCACTCGCCGGCCCGCCGGTCCGTCCGGTAACGTAACCCACGAACTCGCCGGTCGCCCAGATCGATTGCAACACACCGATGAGCGGGAGGGCCAGCGCGAGTCGCCCCAGGTTCCGCCGCTTGCGCAAGGCCAGTGACACGATCCTCCACGTCAGGACCGCCGGTAGCAGGAAGGAGATCCCGGCCAGCACCACGCGCTTCGCCGGGCTCACTTCGGCGCAGCGCGTCCCGGCAAACGAGCGCCCCCATACGAACCGCTCCCCGAACGCCGACCCGAAGCGCAACGTGCGGCGCGTCTGATACACGACCATGCTCGGATCGAGCCGCATGCGCTCTCCACGACGGCGCAACTCCCAATTCACCGCCGTCTCGTGAAATGCGTCTGCCCACTGCTCCCGAACGCTCTCGAGCGCCTCGCGCTTGTAGGCCGTGTTGCTGTCGCTCAGAAACTCGGCCGGGCCGGCCGGGACCGGGTTCTGGTAACGCCCGAAGTCACAGTAATACACCGCCCAATTCAGGATGCGGTCCACGCCGTTCTCGACGGCGCCGCCCACCGCCGCGTGATCGTCGCGATGCGCGTCGAGTACCGCCCCCAGCCACTCCGGCGAAGGCGTGCCGTGGTCTTCGAGCAGCGCGACAATTCGGCCGCGCGCCCGGCCCAGGCCGATGGCGCGCAGAACATCGTGATGCTCACGACTGAAGCCGCCGAAGCGCTTCATGTCGACGCGGTCGCGGGCATCGACGAAGTCGGCCCACGGAAACCGCTCCGCCAGCGCCTCCACCTGCTCCAGCCTCGCGTCGTACGGAACGATGCACTCCACCCGCCGGTCTTTCAGGCTCGGCTCCAGCGCGGCCAGGCAGGTCTCCGTCGGCTCGCGCCCGCCGGCGATGATGCCGACCACGATCGAAAGTTCCGGCCGATCGGGTGCGGAGTCTGTCCCGGTTTGCGCCTCGTCGGTCATTCGATCCTCGACAGACTGTCACCCGGGCCGGTCAGCAGACCGACCCACTCGCCGAGCACGTACGTCGCCGTAATCGGGATCAAATGCGGCGTGACGAGCAGGAATTTGCCCAGGCGGTGCCGTTTCGCGAACACGCGCGAAGCCATCCGGGCCCAAAGGAGCGGCACCAGCAGCGGCGCCAGGACCAGGTACGCCAGCTTGTAGCCCGTGGACAGGTGCGCGCGGCGCGTGCCGGCGAAGGCGCGGCTGAAGAGAAACCGCTGCCCGAGGTAATACCCCATCCCGAACGGCCCCGTGTGACGAACGATCAACGCCGGCTCGCCCAGAAAACGCTCGCCTTGCTGCAACAACTGCGTATTCAGGCTTGCCTCCCAGTATCCGCTGCCCTGCGCCGGCAGGTTCTTCAACAACAAATCGCGGCGATAAACGCAGTTGGCGGCGCATACATCGTAGATATCTCCGCGCTCCAGCGGGGGCATGTACCCATTATACTCAGTGAAGTACACCGCCCAGTCCATCAGCCGCGGATAATCGTTGTCGACCACGACCCCGCCGATGGCGGCACGCGGCTCCTGAAGGCATTTCCGGATCGTAGCGATCCAATCCTTGTCGGCCATGCAGTGCTCTTCGATGATCGCCACATAATCGGCCCGCGCCTCTTCGATCGCGTGCCGCCGCAGGTCGGGCACGCTCTCCCCGGCCGGCCGGCGGATCAGCCGCACCCACGGGAACCGCTGCTCGATGCCCGCGGCGACGTCGCCGCCGGCGCGGTCTGCGACGATCACTTCGATCTCGCCCGCCTCAAGCTGCGGCTCGATCGATTCGAGGCAGCGCGTCACGAAAGGCGGCCCGACGCAGGAAGCCACCACCACGGAAAGGTCCGGTTTCGCCATAAGCGCTTGTTATCCTACCTGTGTCATCAGTCGGTCCCGTCCACGCCCACACGGCGAACGGCCGCCGGTGCACCCTTGGCCTCGCGCCGCAGAACGTGCAGCAGAGTGCCGGCCACGACCGAGATCCCGCAATACAGAAAGTAAAGCCAGTGTAGCGGGACTGTGCGCAATGCGAACCCCCACCCGCGCCGCGCCGCGAAGTAACGATAGAAATCGAGGTTGAAAAGCAGCGCCGCGACCACGAACAACCCGGTCGCGACCCATGCGAGCGGATAGAAAAGTGCCGCGGGAACTGATAGCAAAACCAGGTAAACCAGTACCATGCTCAAACGCTGCGTGGGCTTGACGTTGAGCGTGTTCGGCACGGATCCGGCCCGCAGCATCAAGCGGGTCCAGGGAATGCCGCGATCAAACACGTCGGTCTTGATCAGCCCCGCCAACGTCCAGCGCTTCAAGTGTTGGCAGCGCACGCGCTTGTCCAGCACGATGCGGCGGCCCGCCTTGCTGATCCAAGTGCCGAGCTCGATGTCCTCGATGGCCGGCCGCCGGTAACGCAGCTCGTCGAACCCGCCGAACTCGAGAAACACGTCGCGCCGCATCGCCCCGCAGCCGCTCCAGAAGGTGCTGATCTCCCCGTCGGCATCCTGGTGTACGTAGTGGTGAAACAGGTTCTTGTATTGCGAAAGAAAGCTCGGATGCCTTGGAGCGTCGTCGTAGGTCCCGACCACGGCGTCGATCGACGGATCGGCGGCGAAGCGCTCGGCGAAGAGACGCAGCGTGTCGGTGTGGACGCACACGTCGGCGTCGATGAAGACGACGCACCGCCCGCCGACGTGCTCGACGCCGCGATTGCGAGCCCGCGCCGGTCCGCCGGGGCCTTCGATCCGCAGGTAGCGAAAGCCCGCCCGTGCGACGATCGCCTCGATCGGGTCGCTCGAGCCGTCATCGACGACCAGCACTTCGAAGTCGCCACATTCCGAAACGGCCAAGGCAGTCAGGCATTGCTCCAGATCCGCTCGGGAGTTGTACACTGGTACAATCACCGAGAGTGCGAGTGATGTCGCCCCTCGGGCGATTGAATCGACTCCTTCCTTCACCGAATTCCCTCAACATCAATAATCTGGGGTACCCCCCATCCGTTGTCGAGCTTCGTGAATCAGACGCGCACGCACTTCCGGTTCCGAGAGTCCCCACGCGTCGATTTTCTCGGCGATGTGCCTCGCGGTCAGAGAATTCGCCACGACGGAGTAATGGCCCCAATCCACCATGAGGTTCGCCAGTGAATATCGATCATACGCTGCCTCGAGCGCCTCCATGGTGTCGATCACCATATAGCCTCTTTCTACAAATGCCTCGAGCAAGACCTTGTAGCGCCTCGGCTTTCCCCGCTTCGCATCCTCTTGGTCGTTCTTATCGCCGAAGATCACGATCACGGGCAAGGCCCCCTGCTCGAGCACGTCGCGATAGAACGCTTCGAAAATCTTCAACGTCACTTGGTAGGCCTCTGACGACGGCACGTACCGCCCTTGCCAATCGAAAATAGGCGAAACGACGCTTCCGTTGAGCGCCGCGGCCACCATTTTGCCGAGACGCACCGAGGGAAGAAAATCAAAGGCCCCTTCGTGAGCGGAAACGCGATAGTGGTAATCGTGCTCACCCAACTCCCGGAGGACGGTTCGGCCGTCGTTCAGAAAACGCTCGCAATCCTGAACGGTACGTTGGGGGTTTTCAAGCAACGCGAGCCGCCCGTCCTTCACCAGAAAACGCGGCTTGGAAAAGATGCTCTGCCGGTAAGATTGGGTATAGAATCCTCGAAAACGGTT
>JACZRH010000368.1 GCA_022574815.1 Planctomycetota bacterium
CGTCAGGCCGATCGCGTGTATCGGTGATGGAGCCCACCGACCTGGGAAATCGCGATTACCTTTCCATCGGCAGGTGGCTCGATTCGGCGCGGCACCGGGGCATTTCGTTCAAGCGATAGATGCGTGCGCGATTCATGGTAGTACGTGAAGTAGCTCGTCAGAATCCGCCGCAGGTGGGCTTCGTTGAACACGATCACGTGATCCAGACATTCGCGGCGTGGGGCCGGCCGATCGCTGCGGATGATGTCGAAGCGGCCCTGAGCAAATGCAAGCCCAAGCTGGTCGCAATCGTACACGCCGAAACTTCGACCGCCGTGCTTCAACCGCGGGAAGAAATCGGGAAACTCGCTCATGCGGCCGGTGCGCTGTTTCTGGTCGACGCGATGACGATGTAGGGTGGGACGGACGTGCGAGTGGACGACTGGGGCATCGATGCGATCTACAGTGGCACCCAAAGATGTCTCGGCGCGCCGCCCGGTTCGCCACCGGTATCGTTTGGGCCGCGGGCGGTGAGGTCATGGAGAGCCGCAAGACGAAGGTTCCCACACCGCGCCGATCAGCTCGGTCTACGCGCTCTATGAGGCACTGCGGATCGTTCTGGAAGAAGGCGCCTGGAAGCCCGTTTCGAACGGCAACGGCAAACGCACGAGCTGCTCAAGGTCGGGCTCGAGGCGCTAGGCTTTGAATTCATCATCCCCAAGGGTTATCGTCTTCCCACGCTCAACGCCGTGAGAATTCCCACGGGCATCGACGACGCGGCGACCCGTCGGCGCCTCCTGGACGAGTTCGACATCGAAATCGGCGGCGGGTTGGGCGATTTCGCCGGCAAAGTCTGGCGAATAGGCTTGATGGGCCACGGTTGCACCGCCGACAATGTCACCGTGTTGCTGAGCGCGTTGCGGACCACCAAAGCCGGCTGGCGTCGCACGAAGGGCCGAACGATGGAAGCCGTGATCGTCAATCAGCGTCAGGTTCACGAATTGCTGCCGATGTGCGAGTGCATCGACGTCATGGCCGAAGTGCTGCGCGACCTGAGCGACGGCGGCTGCATTTTGCCCCTACGGCAGATCATGTGGCTGAAGGATAAGGTCGGCGCATTAGGGCTAATGCCCTCGTACTGGGAGCGGGCCGGCGTCATCGGGCTCAAAGCGGTCACGTTTTTCCCCGCCAACGAGGGAACCGAACTCGATTCGCACCAGGGCGCCGTACTGCTCTTTGACGCGGGGCGCGGCACGCTGCTGGCCTTGATCGACGCCACCGCGATCACGGCGATCCGCACCGCCGCCGTTTCCGGCGTCGCGACGCGCGCGTTGGCTCGTGAAGATGCGTCGACACTGGCGATTCTCGGTGCCGGCGTGCAGGCCCGCATGCACTTGGAAGCGATGCTCTTGTGCCGCTCGATCAAGCGGGCGCGCGTCTTCAGCAAGACAACATCGCAAACGACGGCGTTCGCGAAACGCGAAGCGGCGCGACACAACCTTGCGATCGAAGCCGCCGAAACCGCCCGCGAAGCGGTCGCGGGCGCGGATATCATCTGCACCACCACCTCCTCGAACACGCCGGTTCTAAAGGGCGAC
Source organism: Planctomycetota bacterium (assembly GCA_022574815.1). Lineage (GTDB taxonomy): Bacteria > Planctomycetota > Phycisphaerae > UBA1845 > Fen-1342 > JACZRH01. Next base: position 1,578 of record JACZRH010000368.1, read on the forward strand.
TGGGTCGCGGCCGGAACACACGTCAACGCCGTCGGTTCGAGCGTTGCATCCGCCCGTGAACTGGACGGATCGGCGGTGCGCATGTCGCGGCTTTTTGTCGACCGCCGCGAGTCGGCTCTTGCCGAAGCCGGCGACTTTCTGCTCGCCAGACAGGAAGGTCTGATCGGCGATGATCACATCCTCGCTGAAATCGGTGAGGTTCTGACCGGCCAAGCGGCCGGGCGACGGTCAGACGAGGAGATCACGCTCTTCAAATCGGTCGGTCTGGCCGTCGAGGATCTCGCCGCGGCGGTACGCATCTACGAGAAGGCACGCAGCGGCAACGTCGGAACACGGTTGGATTTCGGAGGCGATCGACTTGCGTCAGATTGAGCCTATTCCACTCGAAGCCATCCGATCGGCGCGAGACCGCATCAGCGGCGTCGCGACGCGCACGCCTTTGATCCGTCTCAACGTTGACAACGCGCCGAGCGAAGTCTATCTCAAGCTCGAGAACCTCCAGCCGATCGGATCGTTCAAGCTGCGCGGCGCCGCAAACGCGATGGCTCTGGCCGATGCGGATGAACTCGCCGGCGGCGTGTACACCGCCAGCGCCGGCAATATGGCCCAAGGCGTGGCCTACGTGGCTCGGCAGCGCGGCATCGATTGCAGCGTCGTCGTGCCCGAGAACTCGCCCCGGACCAAGCTCGCCGCCATCGAACGCCTCGGCGCACATACGATCATGGTGTCGTACGACGAGTGGTGGAAGGTGCTCATCGAGCATCGTTTCCCCGGACTGACCGGCAAGTTCATTCACCCGGTGTGCGATCCGGACGTGATCGCCGGCAACGGGACCATCGGCCTAGAGATTCTCGATGATCTCCCCGATGTCGAGACGATCATCGTTCCATACGGCGGCGGGGGGCTGAGCAGCGGCATCGCGTCGGCCGTCAACGCGCTTCGTCCGCGGACGCGGATCTACGCCGCCGAAGTCGAAACGGCTGCACCGCTGGCGGCCTCGCTCGCCGCCGGCTCGCCGCAGACCATTGATCACACGCCGAGCTTCGTGGACGGCATCGGCGGCAAGAGCCTGCTGCCGGAGATGTGGAACCTGGTTCGTTCCGTGCTCGACGGCTCGCTGGTAGTTTCCTTGAGTCAGATTGCGGAGGCCATCCGGCTCCTGATCGAGCGAAATCGTATCGTCGCCGAAGGCGCGGGAGCCAGCTCAGCAGCCGCGGCATTGGCCGGAAAGGCCGGCACGGGCCGGACGGTCTGCGTCATATCCGGTGGAAACATCGATGCCGCGAAACTGATTACCATACTCGGCGGTGACCTTCCCTGAAATCGCGCGGAACTCGCGCCGATTAGCCCTGAGTGGTTTGGTCTCGACAATCGGCAGTTCGATGAATCTGTCAATTTGTCGCATGAAGCCTCCTCAACCAATCCGGCTCCCCGCCGTACTTCGCCTTCTCGCGGTCGATGTACGACCGGCACGCCGCCTCCGGCACCGACGCCTCAGCCTGCACGCGGGAGGAGAAGTCCCGCTTGAAGCGGTCGGTGATACGTTGTAGCGTCGTGCCGTCGCGTCCTGTCGGCGGTTATCCACAACACAC
>JACZRH010000091.1 GCA_022574815.1 Planctomycetota bacterium
ATGCGCAGCGCGCAGGACACACAAACACGCCCTCACGTTCCCCGCAGTGCGCAGAGTGCGGTCCGCTTTTGGAGATGACGACATTGGGCAAGGGCAGTGTGGTGCAGCAGTTAGCGCCGCAATTCGCAGCGAAACAGCAACGTCCCCGGCGGGAGTCGAACCCACAACCTCTGGCTCCGGAGGCCAGCGCTCTATCCAATTGAGCTACAGGGACGGCGGGTGCGGGCGTTTCACCGCCATGCCCGTCGCACCAAGAGCGAGTGTATCGCCGTGGAAAGGCTCGTCAAGGAAAAGCCCGGTTTGACAAGCCGCGGCCCGTCTTCACGCGTAGAATGCAGCCGGTTGCGATGAAGCCGTTACGAGGAGCAACATGGAAATCGAGTTGGCGGACCTCGGGCGGCTGTTGGCTGCTGTCGCCGGTGGGGCGGTCGTGGGGTTCGAGCGCGAGCTGCACGACAAGCCGGCAGGCTTTCGCACGAATATCATGATCTGCCTGGGGGCGGCCTTGTTCACGCTCCTTTCCACGCGATTGGCCGGAGAGGGGCAGATGGGCGACAGAACGCGCATCGCGGCGCAGATCGTGAGCGGTGTCGGCTTTCTCGGGGCGGGTGCCATCATCCAGTTTCGCGCGAATGTGATCGGCCTGACCACAGCGGCGACCATCTGGACGGTCGCGAGCATCGGCATGGCCTTCGGTGCAGGCGAGTACCTGCTGGGTGTGGCGGTGACGGCTCTCTCGGCCGGCGTATTGTTCGGGCTCACGTTCGCCGAGCATTACATCGCCCGCTGGCGCACGATGGTTCATCTCGAGATTCGCATGGACGCCACCCAGGCGGTGTGCGACGAGGTGGAGCGCCTGGTGCGCGAGGCCGGCGTGTATTGTAAGTCCTGGACGGTCACCAAGTCGGAGGGCGAGTTTCGCGCGCTGACGTCGCTCGTCGGGCCGATCGAGGTTCTGGAGCACTTGCAGAGCGAGCTGATCTCGCAGGATCACGTCAGCGCGCTCAAGCGTTTTTAGGGGACTCGGGCGGGCCGGCGAAATCGCACTCGAGCTCGATCGCCGCGGCGAGCCGCCGCAGATACTCGTCGCGCGGGATTTCGATCGCGCCGAAGCGGGCGAGATGGGGCGTCATCCATTGCGTATCGAGCAGCGTGAACCCGCGCTGCCCGAGGCGCTCGACCAATGCGACCAATGCGACCTTGGATGCCTCGCTAACATGGTGGAACATGGACTCGCCGAAGAAGGCGCCGCCGATGGTCACGCCGTAGAGCCCGCCGGCGAGTGCCCCGTCGCGCCAGGCCTCGACACTGTGGGCCGAACCGCGCCGGTGCAGCTCGCGATACAGAACGGCGACGCCGCGCGAGATCCACGTGCCCTCGGGCCGGTCGGCGCAAGCCCGAACGACTTCGTCGAAGGCGGTATCGAACCGAATCGCGAAGAGCTCGTGCCGCATCGTCTGGCGTAGCGAGTGCGGCACGTGAAAGCGATCGAGCTCGAACACGCAGCGCGGATCCGGGCTGTACCAACTGATCGCACCGCGCTCATCGGCCATCGGGAAGATGCCGACCCGATAGCCGTCGAGCACGAGTTGCGGCGTGATTCGTTCGATCATCGCAGGACCCGTCCGGGGCGGCGGTTGCGCGAGCAAGGCGGCCGCGTTTGCCGCGAGGCGCTGGCAACCGGACACCTAAGACTTTATGCTGTCGTGATAGGCGGTGTCCAGCCAGACGTTTTGGACTCATTGGCGCGGAGCAGTTCATGGGTTTGCCCAGCGATCACACAGCCGTTGTCGGAGCCGGAGCCGAGGCGGCGGATTGGCTCGGCGAGCGGGTGCTACGGATCAACGCGGCCCTGGAGACGCACATCGCTTCGCGAAAATCCGCCCATGCGTCGCACAGCCGACTGCTTGCGGCCGTAGAGTACTCCGTGGCGGCCGGCGGCAAGCGGCTGCGACCCATCTTGGTGCTTGAAACGTGTGCGGCTTGTGGAGGCGACGATACGAGAGCGATGCCGGCGGCGCTGGCGGTGGAGTTCGTACACGCGTTTTCGCTGGTTCACGATGACTTGCCGGCGATGGACGACGACGATCTGCGGCGCGGAAAGCCCTCGAACCACAAGGTTTACGGCGAGGCGCTGGCGATCCTGGCCGGCGATTGGCTCCTGGCCGAAGCATTCGGGCTGCTTTCGTCCGATAGGAATGGTAGTTTGTCGGCGGCGTACGCACGCGCTCTGGCCGACGGGACGCTGGGCATGATCGAGGGACAGGCCGCCGACATCGAGGGCCAAGAGCGCGACGTGAGCGGTTCATTGGTCGAGTTCATTCACGAACGAAAAACGGCGCGACTGATCGAGGCCTGCTGTCGCATGGGGGCGCTGTGTGCGGACGCGCCGCCATCGTTGCAGGAGGGTCTGGGCCGCTACGGCCGGCACCTCGGCCGCGCGTTTCAAATCGCCGACGACCTGTTGGATTGCACCAGCAGCACGGAAAAGCTGGGCAAACGGACCGGAAAGGATGCGAACGCATCCAAGCAGACGTATCCCGAAGCGTTCGGGCTCGAGCAGAGTCGCGCCCGGGCCGAACGCGAAATCAATCAGGCGCTGAAAGCGGTGGCGCCGTTGGGTGCGAAGGGCGACCGGCTGCAAGAACTGGCGCGCTATGTCATCGCCCGCGAGAGCTAGAATAGGGCTGCGCGAGAAAGAAAGAAAACCATGGCGAAACTCCTTGAAAATATTCGGTCGCCAGCCGATCTGAAAAATTTCTCACGCGAGCAGCTCGAAGAACTCGCCGGCGAGATCCGGGAGAGGATCATCGAAGTCGTCAGCCGAAACGGCGGGCACCTGGCGAGCAACCTGGGCGTGACCGAACTAACGCTGGCCCTGCACCGCACCTTCGATTTTTCCCGCGACCGCCTGCTCTGGGACGTCGGACACCAGTGCTACGTACACAAGCTCATCACCGGCCGAAACGCCGACTTCGACACGCTCCGCCAGGCCGGCGGCCTGAGCGGATTCCCCAGCACCAAAGAAAGCCCCTACGACCTGTTCGACGTCGGGCACGCCGGCACGTCGATCGCGACGGCGGTCGGGATGGCGCGCGGCGACGCGATCATGGGGCGCGACTCGCGCGTCGTGGCGCTCATCGGCGACGCGAGCATCGTCAACGGCGTCGCTTTCGAAGGCCTCAACCAGGCCGGCACGCTCAAACGCCAGTTCCTGGTCGTGCTCAACGACAATTCAATGGGCATCGCCGGGACCCAAGGCGGGCTGGCCTCGCACTTGGCCCGCTTCCGGGTCAGCAGCCTCTACGAGGAAATGAAAGCCAAGGTCAAGCGGCGGCTGCCGAAGGTGCCGCTCGTCGGCAAGGGGATGTTCGACGCGCTCGATCATTTGAAAGAGGGGCTCAAGGCGACGATGTCGCCGCACCGAATCTTCGAGCAGTTGGGCTTCCTCTATTTCGGGCCGGTGGACGGACACGATCTGCCGCACTTGCTCGACCTGCTGGATTTGCTGAAGGACGTGAAGCATCCCGTTCTGCTGCACGTACACACCGAGAAGGGCCGCGGGGCGCCCTTCGCGACGAGTGACCCCTGCGCCTTTCACAGCCCGAGCCCGTTCAGCATCGACGGTGAAAAGGCGACCATTCTCAAGAAGGGCCGCAAGAGTTGGACGACCGCCTTCGCCGACGCCGTGATCGATATCGCCAAAGCAGATCCGAGAGTCTTTGTGCTGACGGCCGCCATGCCGGACGGGAGCGGCGTCGCAAAGATTCGCCTGGTGCTCCCCGAGCAATGCCTCGATTGCGGGATCGCCGAGAGCTGCACGGTCGACATCGCGGCGGGGATGGCCCGCGCGGGTCTGCGGCCGCTGGCGGCGATCTACTCGACCTTCCTGCAACGCGCGTTCGATCAGGTCTTTCAGGAGGTCGTCTTGCAGAAGTTGCCGGTCGGGTTCTGCATCGATCGGGCCGGGCTGGTCGGCAGCGACGGGCCGGTGCATCACGGCTACCTCGACATCGCCTACATGCGCGGCTTTCAGCACATGGTCGTGATGGCACCGGCGGACGAGCCCGAGCTGAATGCGGCGCTGCGCTTCGGGCTGACGCTCGACGTGCCGTTCGCGCTGCGCTATCCGCGCGATACGGTCCCGGACGAGCTCGGCGAAGCCCCCGCGTTCGAGCTCGGCCAATCGCGCGTCGTGCGCGAAGGCCCCGACGCGACCATTCTCGCATACGGCGCCGAGGTGCCCCACGCCTTGCAGGCCGCCGAAACGCTGGCCGGTGAGGACGTCTTCGTGAGCGTCGTCAACGCCCGCTTCGCCAAACCCATCGACGAGGACATGGTCACGACGGCCATTACGCGCGGCGAGCCGGTGGTCACGGTCGAGGACCATTCGGTCGCGGGCGGGTTCGGGTCCGCCGTGCTCGAGTCGGCCAACCGGCTCGGGCTGCCGACCGACGCGATCATCCGGCTCGGCCTGGCACAGGAGAAATTCTACGCGCACGGTTCACGAGCCGGGCAGTTGGCCGAGGCCGGCATCGACGCGGCCGGCATCGCGACGGCCGTCCGCCGAGCCGTTCGCGCCGCGCGCGAAGGCCGCATGGCTGACGCGGTCAATATCCCGGAGCGTGTTCGGCGAGAGGTGACCGGATCGCCCGGATACGGGCAGCGCGCCGTCGCGCGCGATCCGGGCCGGCCCCGTGGAACTTCCTAGGGTCGTTTCTCACCGGCTCGAACACAGCCGGCAATGCGCTCGCGGTCGCTCGAACGCGGCGGGTTCCCCGCAGACGCGAGTCGACGGGTTTGGAAGAGCTGTAGCGTCGAAATGTATCCACGATAGGAGCAGAGTTCATGACTCGATTCGCTCGTCTGGCTTTCCGTTCGGCGCCCTGGCAACGGACGCTGCTCAGTCTGTGGGTGCTCATTCCGCTCGTTCTGTGCGCTGCCGGCTGTGCCTCGCGCGCCCGGCACGCCGGGCTGTCGCCGAGCGGGCCGGGAGGCCGGCTGCCACTCGGCCAGTGGGAAGGCGAAGGATCGTTCGTGTACGAGCAATGGAAGGGCGATGATGAGGGGCCGAAGTCCATCCAGCGCTCGTATCCGACCACGTTGAGCCTGCGAAAGGCCCGCTTGGACGGGCACGACGTCATTGAGATGGAGATCCGTTCGCGTCACGGCGGGCTGCCCGACATGGGCGAGGAGACCTATCTGCTCATCGCGCTGACCGAAGCGAAGCGCGTCTCCGAAGCGACCGTGCTCTATCGCGTCGTCGCGCAGCGGATCGAGGATTCCCCCAGCGAGGCCTTGAGCTTTGACGACGACGCCCAGCCGTTCCAAGCCACCTGCACCACGCGCGACGGCGTCACCGTGCTGCAAATCCCCTACACGGATAATTTCGTCGACACCTTGCGCTTCGAGGGCGATCACGTCGAAAAGACCGGCGTCTTTTTCCACCTGGACGAAGGCTTGATTCACTGGGTTGAGCGGCTGCGCAAGAAGTAGGTAGTGACGGGGGGCATGCCGATACCGCTGTGCGAGCCTGGGTGGCCCGCGTTTTCAAGCATGGGGGACGGACTCGAACGCGAATGAAGTTGTCAAGCGGCGGGCGTCCGTGGCATAGCCGCGCTCGGCTGTGTGCCGGGCCGCATCCCCACAGCCGAGGGCGGCTGGGCCAAGCTGAGGAGGTCTTTGGACGAGCCAAGGAGGTCAAAATCTGAGCCAATGAGCCGCTTGGAACAATCAAGGATGGGCTGGAACGACTCAGGGACACGCTTGGACGAGTTAAGGACATACGTAACCGATTGCGGGGCATCCGGAACTCGTCCAGGGGCAGGCCGAAACGGCCGTGTGAGGCTGAAGAGCGGGAATTGGACCGCTGAGGACGCGGAGCGCGGAGAATGAGGCGGGAATCGTCAAATCGCAGGAGAGATGCAACCGCAAAGGCCGCCGAGGGGCGGAGCGAAAAAACTCCCGAATAGGTGTGCGCCACGTCCGGATCAGAAGCATGAGGCGCATTCAGACGCGCCCCTCAATATCGCTCACCCCCACCTTCTTTTCCGGTTGGTCCCGCAACGGAAACTCTATTGAGTGCCAGTCGCGCCCCACAGTGTCGCATACGAAGAACGTCTTCACCTCTACATCGGCGAACGCGCCGGCGGGCAAGATACACTTCGCCGTGCGCCCTTCGTGCAGCTCCTTCGGTATCTGGTCGTTGTAGTTTGCGTAGGGGGCGGTGAGGTCGGGCGTCAGTACAGCGTGCCGTCCATCGGATTGGACCAGGTAGAACCGCGTGATAGTGACGGGTCGCCGATCTTGGGCCATGGCACCCGGAAAGATTTCAATGCCCTCCATACTTCCCTTCGAGTTCAGCGAGGATGGCCTTTCGAAGGCTCTCGGCCTCGCCGCCAACCTTCTTTATGATTGGCGGTTTCCCTGTTGCCAGTGAATCCATGAGCACATTGAGCTCAAGCTGTCGTCGGATGAATTCCGGGGCTTCTTCCCTGCTTAACACCGCCCCGCCGAGCACAACGCCTCCAATCATCCCTGTCTCCGACTGGCTTATGCCGCTTATGCTCAAGTCCCGCCAAAACGCCTTCTGGTCCGACGGAACACGTTCTTTGAAAGGCCAGTTCTGCGCCATGAGTGCCTTACGGGCCATGATACGACATTGCGCCGACTTCATCTTGCAGTATCCCTGGAGACCCGTGTGCCCCGCGGCAACACTCAACGCCTCAGTATCAGCAAACCGCTCCAGTAATGCGTCCAGGACTTCACCGTATCGTCGCTCATCGAGCAAGGAACGGACTCCCTTGCTCCTGATCGGAAAAGCTTGGCCGAAAGCAGTTCGACTCCACTTCCTCAGATCGAAGGATTCTGGACCGCCGGTTGCCAGCGTATCAAGAATCGAGGAGTTCTTCTTGGTGTTTTGGCGTTTACGGGCCTCGACGCAATCCTGAAGCGCTTCTTCTCCCTCGACCGTTTTGTCGCTCTCTGCCTGTGCAACGCCCCCTGCAAGGACGGCCCATTCTTTCAGATTGAAATCGGACGTAGACCTTTCCGTGAGTGCCAGTAATGCATCGCGAATAATCCCCTCCTTCTTACTGTCCAAGGCGTCGAGGTAGCGCGTTAACAAAGTAGAGGGGTTGGATTCCAATCCCAAAGCCTTCTCGATAACCGGCTCAATGCTGTACGGGCCGCCCACATAAGCGATCTTTCCTTCCTTGTCAATGAGAAACGTCGTGGGCCAGGCTTTGACACCGTAGGCCGTGACACATCTTTTGTTCGTATCGGATGCGACCGGCATGGTGTAGGCATTCTTCTCTATGAAAGGCTTCATCGTATTCGTGTCTTCATAAGAAAGAGCAACGACCACCAGCCCGCGATCTCGATAGCGGTCGTGAAGCCTCTGGATTTGCGGCATGGCGCGCACGCAAGGCGGGCACCAAGTGCCCCAAAAGTCCACCAAAACCACTTTCCCGTCGAGGGCCGGTCCCGTGCTGAGCCTGGCCTTGTCTACGTTGAGCCATTTCCCAATCTCGATTGGGGGGGCAATGTCTCCAACCTTGAGCGTGCCGTCCTGAGCAAGACCGAGATTACAACTAATCAGAACCAGAACGCCGAGAAGAAAACCGGCGTGCCCTATACGCTTGTCCATGTCAATTCTCCTACGTTTTACGGGACCGCGCCAAGCCAAGTGGGAGGGGTTTCCGCCCGCCGCACATAAGTCGGGGAGGAGCTCCCAGACACGGAATCCAGGTCCGCATCGATACGCACAACCTTGTGCTCCGGCTGGAAGCCTGGTCGCCACCATTGTGTTCATACGTGATCAGCCCTACGCCCCCATCGTCGCGCTGGCCGTTTCGCCCCAGGGGCCGGTATCGCCGCGCGTGCCGACCCAGCGGGCCCGGTAGTAGACCGTCTGGCCGCCCTGGGTGATCTGATAGTCGAGCGTCATCCGCGTGCGCGTGAACTCACCCACGAACTCCAACTCCGACTCATTGACGGGGGCCGGGTCGCCAAGCTTGCGCCAGAGCTGCACGCCGAGCACGCCGGGCGGTTTGCCCAGCCCGACGTCGCCCGTGTGCCCATCGCGGAGTACGGCTGACACAGCCGTGGCACGCTCCCGTGTGTCCCATCGCGGAGCACGGCTGACACAGCCGTGGCACGCTCCTGATCCCTGATCCTCTCGATCCCTCAATCCCTCAATCCCTGAATCCCTTAATCCCTTAATCCCAATTCCTACGGACAAACCCCGCCGCCGAGACAGGCGAAAAAGGGATCGATGTCGCCGCCGTTGAGCGCCCCGTCGCCGTTCATGTCGCCGTTCGCGATGCGGCACTCCGGAAAGGTAGCGAGGTACGCGGCCGGGTCGCCGAGCGCGAGAAAGAACGGGTCGATGTCGCCGCCGTTGAAGACGCCGTCGCAGTTCATGTCGCCGGGCGTGTCGATCGGGATCAGAAGGAAGGCGTGGCCGACCTGTCCGAAGCGGCGTCCGCCGCCGACGATCCAGCCCTTTTCGTTGATGTCCCAAGCCAGGATGAGCTGGTTCCAGCCTTGGCCGGCGGGGATGTGGTCGATCAACTCGATGAACTCTTCGCCGTCGATCAGAAAGCCGCGCGTTTCATCGTTGAGGTTATCGAGGTCGTTGACCCAGCCGATGATCTGACCGCGGTCGTTGATCGCGGACGCGACGCCTTGCGGGCGGCCGAAGCGGTGACCGACGAGGTTGACCGGCTCGCCGTTTTGCCAAAGCACCGGGCTCTCGGGCTGCGAGATGTGAAACTGGGCCTCGCCGACGATCTGGCCGGCATTGTTGATGTCATACGCACGGCTGGTCACGCCGGTGATCAGCGGGTGTTCGTGCAGGTTGGTCAAGACGCCGCTTTCCCAGAGAAACGCCTTGTCCTGACCGAAGCTCGCGTACCCGGCGATTTGTCCCTGGCCGTTGATTGCCGTCGGAACGCTGGCGAACTGTCCGGTGTTGAGCGTGCCGAGGTCGGTCACGATGCCGTTTTCGAGCAGGAATCCGTGCCGCATGGTCTCACCGGGCGGGGTAGCGCTGCCGACGATTTGGCCTTGGTCATTGATGTACTCGGCCACGCGCAGATTGAGATCGGCGCCGCCGGTGACGGTCGTGTTGAGATTGGTGATGACGCCGTCTTGCCAGATGCTGGCCTTCTGATCCTGAAAGATGCGGATTTGGTGGCCGACGTGTTTGATGCGGACGAAGTCGGAGGTGCCGCTGATGACACCGCTTTCATTAATGGTGGCTGCGATGTTGCTGTTGTCGCCGCTCAAACGCTCGAGCAGGTGCCCGTTGTGGGCGGCGTCCCAGTAGACGGCCTGAGCCTGAAAGTCCGGCAGCGCCTCCCACCCGACGATCTCGCCGCGCTCGTTGATGGAGGTCGCCTCGGACTGCACGACGGGGGCGAGCTCGGTCAGGTCGATGATGCGGTAGCGGACCTGGGCCCGAGCGGAAGTCCCACCGAGGACCAACGCCGCGGTGCAAGCCGCGACCATCCAGTTCGTGTTCACGCGGTAGGTCATGTTTGGAATCTCCCTGCTGGGCTCGCACCAGCCCTATTTTGACCTGGTAGGTCGATTGATGCAACAAGAAAAGAGCCCGGCGCGGGCACGGAACACAAAATCCGACCCACCGGCCCGCGCGGCTCGCCGGCCCCAGGCTCTAGGCCGGCCTCGAACCTCGTAGGGCGGGTTTCACCCGCCGTCGATGACACGAGTCGCCGTGCGGTCGGCGGGTGGAACCTGCCCTACCCGCCCTCGGCTTCGGCGGGCAAGGCCCGAATCGAATCGGCGTAGAATTGATACGCGGCCTGGACCTCGCGCTGCGTGTCCCCGTTGAACTTATCGAGAAACGCCCCGGCGACCTCGAACGCAACCACATTCTCGGCGACGACGCTCGCCGCGGGAACCGCGCACACGTCGCTGCGCTCGTAGTCGCTGCGTTCGGCCTTCAGGGTCCGAAGGTTGACGCTGTCCATGCCTTGCAGCAAGGTGCTGATCGGTTTCATGACGCCGCGCACTACCAGGGTCTGCCCGTTGGTCATGCCGCCTTCGAGTCCCCCGGCCCGATTGGTCTTGCGAACGAATCCAAAGTTGGGTGTGTCGCGCTGGGCGGAGTCGAAATAGATGGCGTCATGCACTCGGCTGCCGGGCCGGCGGGCGCAGTCGAAACCGAGGCCGATCTCGACCCCCTTGAACGCCTGAATCGTGCCCACCGCCCGCATCAGCCGGCCGTCCAGCTTCTCCTGCCACGACGTACAGCTTCCGAGCCCCGGCGGCAACCCGAAGACGCGCACCTCGACGATGCCGCCGACCGTGTCCTTGGATTTCTTCGCAGCACGAATCGCTTCGATCATCCCGTCCGCGACCGAGGCGTCCGGCGTGTACACGTCGTTGGCATCGCGGACGGCGACGATGTCGTCGGGTGGTAAGTCGTCGGGTACGTCGGCCTGGACGCCCGCGATCTCCAAGACAAACCCAACGCAGCGCACGCCGAAGTCCAGCAGGAGCCGCTTGACGAGCGCGCCGGCGGCGACGCGCGTCGTCGTCTCCCGGGCCGAGGCCCGTTCCAACGTCTCGCGACAATCGGTCGTCAGCCATTTGAGACTGCCGGCCAGGTCGGCGTGTCCGGGCCGCGGGCGATGCACCGCCGGCGCGGTCTCGATGCGATGGTCCTTGTTGGGAATTTGCAGGACGAGCGGCGAGCCGATCGCGAGACCGTGGCGGACGCCGCTGAGCACCGTCGCGGCGTCCTTCTCGATGCGCATGCGCCCGCTACGGCCGAAGCCACCCTGCCTGCGTCGCAGCTCGCCGTTGATCAGGTCGAGATCGATCGCGAGCCCGGCCGGCAGTCCTTCGATCAGAACCGTGATGGCGGGCCCGTGCGACTCGCCGGCTGTCCGGTAGGTCAATTCGGCCATCGTTTCTTCCGAGCGGCGCGTCCCGGACGCGCCTTCCGGGAATCGTACCCGCTCGATCGGCGCGGGGAAACAAAATCAGGACCAAACGAGCCGTCCACAATGGAATGCGTCGCGTTGACACGCGCGCTTGTCATCGATACGGTCGCGTCGGCGAACGCCCGGGCATGAACTCGCATTTCCCCTGGAAGACCGCGATGAAACCGTCCAGTTCCGGCGGTGAACCGTTTGCCTCCCGCTCGCTCCCCGAACTGCGGGCGATGATCGACGCGCTCGACCACGAAATCCTGCAATTGCTGGCGCGGCGCAACGCTCTCGTCGCCGAGATCGCGCAGTGCAAACGCGAGCACGCCACGCCGATCCGCGACCTGACACGCGAGCGCGAACTCTTGACCGATCGCCGTACGAGGGCCGCCGCGCTCGGCTTGTCGCCCGAGCTGATCGAGAGCATTTATCGTCTCATTCTCTGGGGCAGCCGCGACCGCCAGGCCGCGCTGAAGGCCGAGCTGCCGCTGGACAGCGAGCCCAGAACCGTAGCGATCATCGGGGGCAAGGGCGGCATGGGCGGCTGCCTGGCCAAGATGTTCGCAGACCTCGGCCACGCGGTCATGATCGCCGACCGCGACACCCAGGTCACGAACGAGCAGGCCGCGAAGGTCGCCGACGTGGTGGTCATCAGTGTACCGATCGAAGTGACCGAAGCGGTCGTTCGGCAAGTCGGCCCGCACGTGCGGGATGAGTCCCTGTTGATGGACGTGACGTCGATCAAGGCCGGGCCGTTGAAGACCATGCTGGAATCGACCGCGGCGAGCGTGGTCGGGACCCACCCGCTGTTCGGGCCGTCGGTTCACTCGCTTCAGGGGCAGCGCATCGTCCTGACGCCGGGCCGCGGCGATGAGTGGCTTGCCTGGCTCGAGCAGATGCTCCGGGCGCGCGGGCTGACCGTGATGAAATCGACGCCCGAGCGGCACGATCGGGCGATGGCGATCGTGCAGGTGCTGGTTCACTTCGCGACCGAAGTCATGGGCAAGACGCTCACCCGTCTCGGCGTCAGCCTTGACGAGACCCTGGCGTTCACGTCGCCGATCTATCTCATGGAGCTGTTGATGACGGCCCGGCACTTCGGCCAGTCGCCGGAGCTGTACGCCGCGATTCAGATGTCCAATCCCGCGACGCCCGAGGTGCTGCGCGGCTTTCTCGCAGCGGCCCGCGAACACGAAGCGATGGTAATCGGCGGCGACCGGGATGGCATTACCGCTGCGTTCCGCGAAGTGCGTGAGTTTTTCGGGCCGTTCACCGAGCAGGCGCTCGAGCAGTCGAGCTTTCTCATTGATCGTATCGTAGAACGAGCCTAAGTCCGGTCCCCAAAGAAAGGGGTCGGGAGTCTTTTTTCGACAATCCTCATCTTCAAGGAGCTGGTAGTCTCCGGGCGCTGACACTCAATCAGTTTCCGTTCCCCGCAAAAAAGACTCCCGACCCCTTTTTCTTCACGGCTCGTTGGGCGTCCGCTTGGTTTCCTTGCGCGGGCCGCGGGTCTTGGCGACGCGCAGGCCGCGGGCTTCCGCTTCTTCCGCCGACGAATAGTAGCGTAGGTTCGTCGGCTTGATTCGGCTCATCCAGTGCGAGCCGCGCAGGTGGTAAATGTCGCTGTTGATGCTGCCAAAACACAAGTCGGATGTCGGTTTGCCGACGGCCCGCCGCAGGAACGCGACAATTTCCTTCTCGACGCCCGGCACCTCGCCGAACATAGCCGTCCCGTGGGCTTCGTGCCCCTTGTAGCTCTTGGTCTTGGCGCCATCGTTCAGCCGGGCGAGCTCGTCGCAGGCCCGCCGTTCGTTTTGGGTCGCCATCAACAGGATCGTGCGTCCCCTGATCCGCCGCGTGTCTCGCTTCGAATCGAGCCCGAGGTAGAGCGTGCCCGGCGTCAGGCACACGATCGCATCGACGCTCTTGTCCTGGACGGCGTAGCGCAGCGCGACACTTGCCCCCACGCTCGCGCCCACGAGCGCGACCCGGCCGCGGTCGACACCCTCCTGCTCGGCCAACCAGTCGTACGCGCCGCGCACGTCGTCGTACATGTCCTTGTAGAGCCGTGTATCGCGCCTTTCGACCTGGTCTTCGGTGTTGGGCGTTTGGCTCTCGCCGTGCCCGCGCATGTCGATCGCCAGCGTCGCGAACCCGGCCTCGCTCAAGGGCTCCGCCAGCGGCTTCCAGGTGCCGCGGTCGGCCCGATTCATGTGCAGCAGGATCGCCATGGGAGCGTTGGATGTGTTCTTTTGCGCCCGGTAGTAGTCGGCATGAATTCGGAACCCGTCCGCGGCCGGGAAATAGACCGCCTCCGGCTCCTGGGCCGCGAGCGGCGATCCGGCCGCCAAGATAATGAGAACAGTGGCCCGCAGCGAAATTCCAGAACGATGCACGCTCATCATCGGCCCCTCTTATCGCACTCGGCTCTCAGTTCCGGTTATGATAACGCCGGCGATAATTCTACCGGACCGGGCTGGTCAGATGCCAACAAATCGCGGATAATTCCCGGTAAACAAACTGGTTGTGGGAATTCGTCCCTGATTCGGGTGGTTACACTTTGCAGACTGCCGCCCGTGGCCGGCGCTGGATAATTGATGCCACCCGACGGCGATAAATCCTTCGAAGCGCTGGCAGTACCTCATATCGAGGCAGTGTTCCGAGTCGCTTGGCGGCTGTCGCGTGACAATCACGAAGCGGAGGATTTGGTCCAGGAAACGTATCTCAAGGCCTACAAAGCATTTGGGCGGTTTGAGATGCGCGAATTCGGCGTCAAGCCATGGTTGCTGAAAATCCTGCGAAACACGTTTCTGAATCGGTATGCCCGCCAACAGCGGGCCCCCAAAGCGACCGATCAGAAGAGTCTCGAACAGATGGACGCCGCCAGCGGTTCGGGTTTCGAGCTGTGCGATCCACCGGAGTTGGACTACGAAGACTTGGACGCGGAGGTCAAGCAGGCGATCGAAAACCTGCTGCCCGAGTTTCGCTCGGTGCTGCTGCTGTGGGCGACGATGGAATTGAGCTATCAGGAGATTGCCGATGTGCTCGGCGTGCCGATCGGAACCGCGGCGGGCAGGGGCAGGCCGGCATAGTCATAAGGCTGCTCAAGATTGTAAACGAAGCTCTTGAGATCCTTGTAGAAGCCCTGCGCCGCCAGATAGCCGCGCGTGCCGAAATATTTCTCCGCCGTCACGTCGAACGAGTTGGAGCGGATCGGGCGGAGGAACGGGTTGCCACCGCTGCCCGAGATGATCCCCTGTGCGGCATCGAAGCCATAGGACAGCGCGACGCGCATGTCGTCGAAGCGCGGGCGCATCATCTGGCGCGCCGCCGCGACACGGAACACCCAGTCGCTGGGCAGCCGTAGCGACAGGTTGGCGCTGGGCAGGATATCCCAATAATCATCGCCCTGGACGATGTTGGTATAGCCGGTGCCGTTATAGATCAGGCCGCGCGACTTCTGTTCGGTCGCGACCGCCTGCACGCCGATATTGCCGGTCAGCTCGGCGGTACCCAACTGGGCGTTCAGATCGGCCTGGACATAGGCCGTCATCAGCCGCTCGGTGGTGGTATAGGCCTTGGCGGGCACGTCTGCGCTGGTGTTGGGCGTCAGCACATAGACCCCGCCCGCCAGCAGGGCACGCGGATCATAGCTGAGCATCGGGCCCAGGCCGAGATAGGTCAGGTCGGTCGGCGTCTGGCGATATTGCTGCGGCAACGGCGCGATCGTGGCGCTGCCCGGCAGGGTGACGAAGGACTCGGTCGGGGCCAGCGACTTGGCATGATCGGTATAGTTCAGGCCGACGCGGATCGCATGGACGATCGGGGTTTCGACCTCACGGTCGATCTCGACGCGGTACTGTTTGATCTCGTCGGTGACGGTGCGGTCGTTGAAATAGCCCGCCTGGCGGGTCGAGCCGCCCCAGCCCAGCGGATCGGTGAGCTGGATCAGGTTGGGATCGGAATAGTTGAGCGTCGGCTTGAATACGGTACCGTTCCGCCCCGTGGTGAACCCGATCGTGTCGGTCGCGCCATTGCCCTGGCCATAGCCGGTACCGCTATAGGTCTCCAAGGTGATCTCGTCGCGATCGGTGCGCGAATAGCTGACGTCCAGCATCGCGCTCCAGCCGTC
>JACZRH010000092.1 GCA_022574815.1 Planctomycetota bacterium
ACCACGCCGATGTCCCCGCCGCCGCACACCTGAGAGACGGATAGAGCATTGACGTCCTGCGTCTGGAAGTGCGTGATGCCCAGCTGGTCGGCGGTCTGATGAATCGGCGTGGGGCGAATGCGTTTGCCGCGGCCGGCGGGCCGGTCCGGCTGACTGATGGCGGCGAGGATCTCGCGACCGGCGTCGCGCAGCGCACGCAACGCCGGGGCTCCGAATGCTCCGGTTCCCAGGAATACGATACGCATGGGCGTCAGCGCCTCGGGCCGGGTTTCTTGTTGCCCCCCGTCTTCCCGCGCAACAGGGCCTTCAGCGTGTTGCGTGTGGCGATGCGGTCGCTCGCCCCCATGCGGTCGATGATCAGTACGCCGTCCAGATGATCGGTCTCGTGTTGCCAGATGCGGCACTGGAGGTCCTTGGCCTCGAGCACGATCGGGTTCCCCTCCAGATCCTGGGCCGTGATGCGGCATTGCGCCGCGCGGGTCACTTGCACGTGTATGGATGGCAGCGACAGGCAGCCCTCCTCGGCCTCGGCCTTGCCCTGCTTGTGCGAGATGACCGGGTTGACGAACACGTGCGAATCGGCCTCCTCGCCGGTCAGGTTCATCACGAACATGCGAATGGGCGCGCCGACCTGCGGGGCCGCTAGACCGACGCCGGCGTCGGTGCGCATCAGCTCGCCCATGCGTTTCGCCAGCGCCGCGAGATCGGCGTTGAAGTCGCGCACCGGTGCGCACTTGGACCGCAGGTGCGGGTCCGGATAGTGCAGGATCGCGATTTTTTCGATGTCGAGTTTCACACCCTGCGCCGTTGCCGGGGTTTCGGATTGTTCAGCGTTTCCTCGGTGTCGGGAGCGTTAATCGTCAAATGTCACGCTGAGCGTAGCGTAGCAGCTCGCCTCGGGTTCAGCAGGATAGCTCGCTGCGCTGGGCATGACGGGAATCGCGCACTCCGCTCCAGCCAGTGAATTCACGCACCGAATTGTATCAGAACTTTTGGCCGAGCAGGAACGCCCGCGCTACGCGCAGCGACATGCGCGGGTTGTTGAACACCAGTGGCATGAGCAACGATAAGTCGGTGTTCGGCATGCGTATATAATCCGCCAGTTCCGTGCGCCACGCAGCACCGAACGTCGCCAGCTCGTCCTGCATCACCGCCGCCCCCAAGGCCCGCATGGCAGTCTCGGCGGCGATGCTGCCGGAGCGCATGGCCGGGTAGATGCCCTCGTTGCTGAACGCAGCCACGAACCCGCCGGCGTCGCCGATCAGCAGGCTGCGCTTGCCAACGTGCGACTCGACGTCGAGCGCCACGCCCGCCGGACTGGCCCGGGTGACCGCTTGGCCGACGGCGCGCCCCGAGACCAGCTCCGCGGCGCGTGCCGCCTCGACGAACCGTTCGAATTCAGCGGGGTCCGAGCCCACCGGATCGCGGTTGAGCACGCTCAGCCGCACGGTTTTCCCGAGCCGTGCGACCGTCGCCATTTGGGCGCCCCGGCCGCCGCCTACCACGACGTCAAGGCCGGCGCCGGCGCGCTCGGCTTCAAAGGTCATCTGCACGCACACGGGATGCCGGATGGCGTCACCAGCGGCGACGAGATTGGCGAGCTTGGCCGTCTCCGAGTCGGTTCCGTCGGCGATGATCACGAGTCGAGCTCGGAGCGCGGTTCCACCGGCGAGTCGCAGCTCCACTTCGTCCTCGCCGAGCCGCAGCGCTGCCAGGCGCTCACCGTAGCAAGCCGCCACGCCGGCCTTTGCGAGGACGCGTTGCCAGGCGCGCTGAATCGTCCCGCGTTGCACGAGCCAGCCGGTCAGCTCCTCGTCATCCACGTCCACGCGGCGTTTCAGATCCCAGGAATGCAAGCGCACGCCCTGAAATGGCGTGGCTTTGGCCGCCTTCGCGTCGATGCCGCACTGATTCACGAAGTCGACGCCTGCCGCCCCGATCCAGGCGATCGTTTCATCCGTCGGTTTCGCCGGCGCGGCTTCGATCACGACCACGCGCGCGTCGTGTGCCCGACAACCGACCGCCGCCGCGCAGCCCGCCGGCCCGGCCCCGACGATGGCGACGTCGTAAACGATGTTCGAGTGGCTGGCCATGCCGCCCCTACTTCATGCGTTCCCAAAGGAACTTTTCGGCTCGTTCGAACCGCTCGAACGCCGACTTCACCGAGGCGTGAATCGCCTGAATCTCCGCTTCGGCCGCGGCACCGCGCTCGCCGGGCGGCGTGGCCGCCAGCACCGCTTCCAGCCGCGCCGCCGCGTCGTCAAGGTAGGTCGCCGCCTCGGCAAAGGTCCGCGCCGCCTCGAAGACGTCGAACTCCGCCGACTCGCGCTGGGTCGGCTGGGCCATCAGCCGCCAGGGCATGAGGCGGATCTCGATGCTCGCCAGCCGCAATTGCTCGCTGGTTTCCTTGACGTTGGCGAGCGTGCGGTCGATGGCGGGGCGGTTTGCGATCAGCATTCGTCGGCCCTCGCCGGTGATGGTGCCCACGTCGTCCAGCGAAGTGTTGAGCGCGTCCATCGACCCGTGGACCTTGCCCAGCAGCGAGGTCGGATCATCCCGATTCAGCTCGGCCCGCATCGCGGCCACGAGTTCCTCCCGCAGCGAGCGTGAGACTTCCTCGACGTTCACCAACGCTTCGCGGATCGTCGGCCGGTTCTCACGGACCAGCATCGTCGTCTCGGTCAGCATCTCCGTGATCTTGTCCAGCGCGCCGTGCAGCTTGGACAGCATGCTCGAGCTGTCGCCCGCCGCGGTCTGCTCGCGCAGCGCGGCGGTCATCATCCCCACGTCCTCCAGCATGATATGAATCTTGGCAAGTAGCGCGGTCTGCTCGCTGGGGTCCAACTGCGTCCGCAGCTCGCCGGTCATCGCGTTGATATCGGTCAGGATCGCCGCGAGCTTGTGCGTCAGCGAGCCCTCCTTTTCCTGATCGAGCATCGCTTCCAGCTTGTCGACGAACCCGTTCGGGGCCAGCACCCGCCGCGACAAGGTCGAGATCGCCGCGGCCAGACTCTGCGGCGGGAGCCCGCGAATGGGCTGGTCGGCGTTCCGCGGCACGTCGGGCGAGCCGACGTTCAGAATGACGAGGAATCCCGGGCCGCCGACCATGGGTTGATCGGAGGCGATCGCGCAATTCCCGTGTAGGCGGATGTCGTCGCGAATCTCGGCTTCGACCACGATCATCAGTTCGGTCCCTGGTTCCGACAGCTTCTTGTTCACAATCTCTTCGGCGCGCACATCCGTAATCGTCCCGATCTGTAGCGCCCCGCTGAGCAGCACCTGCCCGCCCGGTTTCAGCGGCGCGATGCCCTCGTCGTGGCGAAAGTGGACGACAATCCGGGTCTGACCCTTCCGAAACGACGGGTACAGAAACAAGATCGTACCCAGGAAAAGCGCCAGGAAGCAGATCGTCGCCAGCCCCAGCAAGAAGTCGTTTCGACGCGACGGCATACGTCCTCACTCGCGGGCGGTCATGGCGATTGGCTTCCGCCGGGGCCGGATGCGGGACTCTCCGTTTTCGCGGGGCCGGTCGCGTCCAGCGTTCGCTCGTCGAATTCGCGTTGCAGCGCCAGACAGCGCTCGTAGAACCGGAGCGTTCGCGCGTGCGCGACCTTGTGCTTGCCCTTGGCAAGCTCCACGGCCCGCCGCTGAACTTCGATCGCGCGGTCCACGCGACCGATCCTGTACAGCGCCCGGCCATACGTATCCACGATCGAAGCGTCGTCACGATCAGCGGCGTAGGCGGCGGTGGCGAGTTTGAGGGCCGCCCGCGGGGCGCGCGAGAAAGCCCGCGCGTCACTCACCAGATCCCACGCGAAACTGTTCAACAGCTTCGGATCGCCCGCGTAACGCGCCAGAACCTGCTCGACCAGCACACCCGCTTCCTCCTCGCGGTCCAGCTCGCGAAGCAGGATCCCCAGCTTGAAGCGCAACAGCCGCGGCTGCTCGGCGCCCGTTTCGAGCAACGCGTTCAAGGCCAGCAGCGCCGCGTGCCAGGCCTCGTTCGCGCAGGCATCCCGGAACATCGCCTGTAATTGCTCGGCGCTGCGCGAGCCGCGCACCAGCTTGCGGGCCCGTTCGCGGTCGTAAGTTCCATCCTGCATTTGACGCAGCACTTCGCGCAGTTCCGGCTGGAGCGGGTGCCCGTGCCAAGCGATCCGGCGGTCGGGTCCGATCAGAAAGACGTAAGGCACGAATCCGACTCCCGCGGCCTCGCAGTACGCCGTCGTTGTCGCGTGCTCGCGGTCGATTGCGATGCGAAACCCGAGCGGTTTGTCTCGCTTTTGGAGAAACGACCGGACGGCATCGGCGTCGTCCGCGGTGATTCCCACGACTTCGACAGCGACCTTGGAATTCGGGCTGTGCAGGTCCGCCAGCGCGCTCAGCGCCGCCCGCGACGGCTGCGACCACGTCGCGAAGAACGTCAGTATGACGATGCGCCGCTCGCGTTTTGGCTCGATGGCTAGCGCCGGGCCGTTGACCCAGGCCGAGGTTTGAATCGGCGGTGCGGGGTCGCCGACTTCAAGTCGCAACGCCGCCGGCGCGGTCGTGGTAGGAGGTGCCTCGGGCCGCGCCGCGCCGCCGCGGTCCTGTGACGCCGAAGCGGGACGGGCCGCGATTAGGCCGAGCACGAGAACCAGCGCGCCGTGCCGTGTGCGCAGACTACAACCACGTCGATGCGCGTCCGATTGTGGTGGCGATACTCGCATCACGGACAAACTATATGCGGTTGGCTGGCAGTCGTCACCCGCTCTGCGGCCAGTGGTCTCGAGCGGCGTGTTCGGATCCGATTAAAGCCCCGCCGCGCGGGCTGCCGCGGCGACGGCCCAGGCGGCGAAATAGGCGATGGTGGTCATGCCCGTAAACGACACTACCGGCCAGACCCACGAGCCGGTCTCGCGGCCGATCATGACCAGCGTGCTCGAACATTGGGCGCACAAGGCGAAAAACACCATGATCGACAGGGCTACCGGCAGCGTGAAAACCGGGCCGCCGCCGTCGGGCCAAGTGGCGGCTTGGATCGCGTCGCGTAGTCCGGTGTGGGCTTCGTCGACGTCGCCGCCGAGGTTGAAGATGGTGCCCATCGTTCCGATCACGACCTCTCGGGCCGGAAACGACGCGATGATCGCCACGCCGATCCGCCAGTCCCAGCCGATCGGTTTGATGACCGGCTCGATCGTGCGGCCCATCCGGCCAAGGTAGCTCTCCCGTAGATACGCGCCGGCCAGTTCGCTTTCGAGCTTGGCTTCATCCCAGCCTTGCTCGACGCCCTTCTGCCGGACGGTGCTCGCCGTGCTCGCGCTGTGCGGGAAGTAGCCGAGTGCCCACACGACCAGGCTGACCGCCAGAATGACCGTGCCGGCCCGCACCAGGAAGTGCTTGCCGGCAAAGTGCATGCGCTGCCAGATGGCGCGCGGCCGCGGCCATTTGTAGCTCGGCAACTCGAGCATGAAGCCGGCGCTGGGCCCGGCGAACGCGGTCTTCTTCAGCAGCCACGCGATCGGAATCGCTATGATCACGCCGACCAGGTACATCGCCAACATGACCAGGCCTTGCAACCCGACCCAGCCGCCCAGATAGCGCTCGGTCGGCACGAACGCCGTGATGAGCAGCAAGTAAATCGGCAGGCGGGCCGAGCAGCTCATGAACGGGGTGATGAGGATGGTCACGAAACGTTCGCGGCGATCGGCGATGGCCCGGGTGCCCATGATCGCGGGGATCGCGCAAGCAAACGACGACAACAAAGGAATGAACGCCCGCCCGCTCAAACCCATGGCTCGCATCACGCGGTCCATCATCGACGCCGCCCGTGCCAGGTAGCCGCAATCCTCCAACACCGCGAGGAACGCGAACAGGATCAGGATCTGCGGCAGAAACACGAGCACACCGCCCACGCCGGCGATGAGCCCGCCCACAATCAGGCTATTGAGAATGCCTTCGGGCAGCACACCGCCGACGAGGCCTCCCAGCGAGCCGAAAGCGGCGTCGATCCAATCCATGGGGTAGGTGGCGAAGGAAAAAATCCCCTGGAAGAGCACAAAGAGCACCGCAAATAACGCCAAGGCGCCCCCGAAGCGATGCGTGAGAACGGCGTCGAGCCTGTCCGACGCGGTCCGAATGGGTTTGTCCGGTCGCGAAATGACCCCGTCCAGGATCTTCGCCACCCACGCATAGCGCGCTCGCACTTCGGCACCCGGTCCGTCGATGCCGGCTTCGTTCAGCCGGGCCCGCGCTTCCGAGATCACGTTCGGGTCCCCGCCGCGTTCCAAGTATTGCTGCTCGGCGTAGCCGTCGCGATCGAGCAGCACGCGAATCGCCTCGGCGAAGTGCAGTTGGCCTCCGAACGTCTCGCGCAGAGCAGCCGCTTCGTGGACAAGTGCTTCGGGGAGTTGTGTCCGCGTCGCTACGGCGGCGCCGTCGAGCGCCGCGTCGAGTGCTTCCAACAAGGGCTTGACGGTCGCTTCGCGCGTGGCCACCATCGGCACCACCGGCACGCCCAGTCGCTCGGAAAGCCGCCCTGCGTCCACCGCGATGCCGCGTGCCTCGGCAATGTCTGTCATGTTCAGCGCAACCACGATCGGCAGGTCGATGTCGGCAAGCTGGCTGAAGAAATAGAGATTGCGCGGCAGGTTCGAGGCGTCCAGAATCGCCAGAATGCAGTCCGGCCGCTCGGCCCGCTCGACGCGCCCGCACAGCATGTTGCTGACCACCATCTCATCCGGCGAGAGCGCGGCCAGGCTGTACGTTCCGGGCAGGTCCAACAACTCGATCGGCCGCGCCGCGTCGCGCACCGGCCCGCGGCCGACGTCAACGCTGACGCCCGGATAGTTCGCGACGCGCCTGCGAAAGCCGGTCAGGGCATTGAACAGCGTGGATTTGCCGGTGTTAGGGTTGCCGACGGTGGCAACCGTGGCGGGACGCACGGCGGTGTTATCGGAACCATGCGACTCGGTAGGGGGGCTCGTACAGGTGCAAAGACCGGCGGTTTCGGGGTGGGACACGGATTCGCTCGAGCCGCCCCCGAACGGTGACTGTTTCAATGGTCGGAGACGTCGACCAAGTCGGCGTCACTGGCTCGCAGAGAGAGATGATAGTCGCCGAGCCGCACGTGTAAGGGGTCGCCCAGCGGCGCCCGGCGGACGACCTCGACCTGAGCACCTTCTATAAGTCCCATCTCCATAAGACGATAGGACATGGCGCCCTCCGGACGAATTCCGGTGATTCGCAGGGGCGTGGCGAGCGGTGCATTAGCGAGCGACATCTCAAACTCTCCGCCGAGTAATCATGCAAGGAACAGGCCTACCTACCGAATGTTTTACTACTAATACAGTTATGAGCGATAATTGCGTGGTTGTCAAGGTAGAACCAGACAATCTTGTCCAATGTTCATCAAATCGGGTTATCGGAGCCAAACCATGCCGCCGCTCGCCCGTGACCGATTATTTGAGCGCCCCAGCGGAGCGGCAGACCGACGCGCTGCCTACTGTCGCCCCTTGCGGGGCTCGCGCGCGCGCTTGGCGCGCGTGGCCGCCGCGTTGGACCTGCGCGAAGCGCAATGGAATCGACCGTTTGTAATGCAGAGAACACAGCCACGAGTTGGGTTAGCGCACCTGCTCTATCGCCGACTTGAAGCCCGCCAAGCTGCGCTCAATCACTTCCGGAACGACGGCGTAGGACAGCCGAATGTGTCCCGGGCGGCCGAAGCCACGGCCGGGGACGGCGAGGATGCGTTGTTCCAGCAGGAGGTCGGCGAACGCCGCGTCGTCCGCGATCGGCGTTTTGGGAAAGGCGTAGAATGCGCCGCCGGGGCTCGGCAACTCGTAGCCGAAGTCGCGCAGCGCGCCGCACAGCCGGTCGCGGTTCGCGCGGTAGCCGCTGAGGTCGCACATTTCGTTGGCGCAGCGGGCGAGCACCCGCTGCGTAAACGCCGGGGCGTTCACGTAGCCGAGCGTGCGGTTGCACAGGGTCAGGGCGCCGAGCAGCGGCTCGCGCTCGGGCGTGCGCGCCGGGACGCCGATGTAGCCCGCCCGTTCGCCGGGGATGCCGAGGTCCTTCGAATAACTCGA
The DNA here is from genome assembly GCA_022574815.1 of Planctomycetota bacterium. Classification (GTDB taxonomy): domain Bacteria; phylum Planctomycetota; class Phycisphaerae; order UBA1845; family Fen-1342; genus JACZRH01. The sequence continues at coordinate 8,067 of JACZRH010000092.1, forward strand.
CACGATGATCGTCCGGTGATGAAAGTGTACGGGGGTCGGGCACCAGTCGAGCTCATAAATGATGCGGCGATACGGATCGTCGGTAACGAGATAGAGCGGCCGATCGTCGCGATCGAAACGGCCGCAGAGCTCGCCGAGGGCGCGGCACTTCTCGGCGGTGTGGATCGCCCCCGACGGGTTGTTGGGCGAGTTCACGAGGATCGCGCGAGTGCGCTCGCTGACGGCGGCCTCGATAGCCGGTATGTCGGGCTGAAAGTCGCGGTCGGTCTGGACGAGCACCATCTCGGCGTTGGCCTGGGTGATGTAGAACTTGTACTCGGGGAAATACGGCGCGAGCACGATGACCTCGTCGCCGGGATCGCAGATCGATCGCAGGACCACGTTCAACCCGCCGGCCGCCCCGCAGGTGATGATGACCGAGTCGGGCGTGATGTCGAGGCGGTATTCGTTGGCGATGAACCCGGCGACGGCGGCGCGGGTCTCGTCGAAGCCGGCGTTGGGCATGTAGCGGTGCTTGGTGGGGTCGCGCTCGCGCGCGCAGGCTTCGACCGCGTCCAAAAACGCTGCCGGCGGCCCGGCAGTCGGATTGCCGAGCGAAAAGTCGCAGACGTTTTCGTCGCCGAACTCGGCCTTCAGCCGCCGGCCCTTCTCGAACATCTCGCGAATCCAAGAGGCGGACTTCATGTTTTCGGCGACGGCTTGCGCGACGGCACCTCTCGGCATGAGAGTTTCCCTCTCGTTGACAGGATCGCCGCGTGCGCGACCGCCCGGACGCGACGCACGTTTCCGAAGGGGTAAGGTAGGGCACGGGGGGACTCGTGACCACCTGGAATTCCGCTCGGGCTGAAGCCCGCGGCTCGGAAGGGTCGTCAAACAGCCCGCGGTGACTCAGGTCGGCTCTTCGTGCTCAATGTGCCGCACGTCGCGCGCCAGGCCGTGGAGCTGTTCGAGTGCGCGGGGCGAAATGCCGACGTCAAACACCATGCGGCCATCGTCGATTCGCCGATCAAACACTTCGGCGAAACGGTCGAGAAAGTTTTGGGCCTTGGTGTCCTGGGCGGGGATCGATAGTGCGACGCGGCGTTGCTCGCCGCGCATCCGGGCCGCGACCGCGTCGCGCAGCGTGTCGAGACCGCGGCCGGTCTTGGCGGAAAGCGAAATCGCGTCGGCGTGCTTGCTTTGCAGGATCGGCAGGAGCGACTCATCGCGCAAGGCGTCGATCTTGTTCAGCAGCAGCAGGATCGGCCGCTCGTGTAACCCGAGCTCGTCGAGCACAGCCTGCACCGCGGCGATCTGAGCCTCCGCGTCGAGGCTGGTGGCATCCACGACGTGCAACAGCAGGTCGGCGTGGATCGCCTCCTCGAGCGTCGCCCGAAACGACGCCACCAAACGATGCGGCAAGTCGCGCACGAACCCGACCGTGTCCGACAACAGCACGGAGCGCCCGTCGCCGAGCGGCCAGCGGCGCGTCAGCGTGTCGAGCGTCGCGAACAGCCGGTCTTCGGTCTTGGCCCGTGCTTGGGTCAGGGCGTTCATGAGCGTGCTCTTGCCGGCGTTGGCGTAGCCGACGAGCGAGACGGTGAAGTGTTCCTTGCGGGCGCGGACCTCGCGGACCTTTCGCCGATCGATCTCGGCGATTTTCCGCTTCAGGAACGCGACGCGTTTTCCGACGATGCGCCGGTCGATCTCGATCTGCCGCTCGCCGGGGCCGCGCGTGCCGATCCCGCCGACCGCACCGACCCCGGTCGCGCCGCCGGCGCCGGCGATGCGCTCGAGGTGCGTCCACATGCCGCGCAGCCGTGGCGCGGTGTATTCGAGCTGGGCGAGCTCGACTTGCAGGCGGGCTTCATGGGTGCGGGCGCGGGTGGCGAAGATGTCGAGAATCAGCTCGCTACGATCGAGCACGCGGCGCTCGATCACGGCTTCGATCTCGCGAATTTGTGAAGGAGACAAGTCGAGGTCGAAGACGACGATCTGGGCATCGGCCGAATCGATCTTTTGCCTGATCTCCTCGAGCTTTCCCTTACCGACGCAGGTGGCCGGGTGCGGCGAGCGGCGCCGTTGGATGACGCGCGCGACCACATCGGCTCCGGCCGAGCGGGCCAGTTCGGCCAACTCCGCCAGCGGGTCATCCGTCAGCGGCTTTCCATTCCGTAGCACCCCCACGAGTAGAGCCCGCTCGGCCGCGACCGATTGCGGTTCGCGCACTGTGTTCTGCGCCCAAGTGTGCTTGGCCATCCGACTCCCTGACGAGCGTTCCGCAGCTTCTGGGATCATTATACCGCATTGCCGGGGCGTGGGCGGCCGATTCCCGTATAATCCCGCCGGCGCGGCAAATCGCGACGCAGACCCCCTCGGGACAGGAGATATCGGAATGATCGGTCTGATCGGCGGCACCGGGCTCGGCGAAGCGCTCATGGGAGAGAATCGAGGCCAGGAGCACGACATCGAGACGCCGTTTGGCAAGCCCAGCGGCCCGGTTCGCGTCGTCGAATGGAACGGGATCGAGCTGGCGATGATCTCGCGGCACGGCGACGGGCACACGCTCAATCCGTCGGTGGTGCCCTATCGTGCGAACATCTACGCCTTGAAGACGCTGGGCGTGACGCACGTGATCGCGAGCGGGGCGGTCGGGTCACTGCGCAATCACATCCGGCCGCGCGATCTCGTCGTGGTCGACCAGGTGATCGACAAGACCCACCGCCGCGCCTCGTCCTTTTTTGACGCCAATCTGGCCGTACACATCGAGTTCGCCGAGCCGTATTGCGCGCAGTTGCGCGGGTTGCTCAATTCGCTGTCTAGCGGGATCGACGCGAAGCTGCACGAAAGGGGTACGTATGTGTGCATGGAGGGGCCGGCCTTCAGCACGCGGGCCGAGTCGAACATGCATCGTGAGTGGGGTGCGGACCTGATCGGCATGACGACCCTGCCCGAGGCCAAGCTAGCCCGCGAGGCCGAGATGTGCTACGTGGCTATCGCGCTGGTCACCGATTATGACTGCTGGCGCAGCTCGGAAACTGAGAAGAGCCGCCAGGCCCTGCTGAACGAAATCATCGACAATCTCAAGGACGCCACGCTGCACGGGATCGCGCTGATGCGGGCCGCGATCGACGCCATCGCCGAAAAGCCGCTCGAGCCCTGCCGGTGTCAGACGGCCCTCGACCTGGCGGTCTGGTCGAATCGCGACAAGCTGACCGAGCCGCTGCGGCAACACTACGGCCCGCTGCTGGCGCGCTATCTGAGCAAGTCGTAGCGGCAAGCGAGACGATGCCGCGCTGCTCCGCGCCGCGCAGCCCTCGACAACACGGAGGTTGCCATTTCGCCCGTCACCGGAAAACGGCTCGTCGAGCGCGATTGGATCATCGCGCCGCCGCACCCCGAGCGCGACCGCCTGGCCCGCGAGGCGCGCGTGTCCCCGCTGGTGGCGCAGTTGCTACTGCTGCGCGGCATATCCAGCGCTTTGGAAACGCGGCGTTTCCTGTCGCCGGACTTTCGCGAGCTGCTGGGTCCGGAGCGCCTGCCGAACGCGATGGACGCCGGCGCCCGCTTAGCCCGCGCCGCGCAGAGCGGAAAGCGCATCGTCATTTACGGCGACTACGACGTCGACGGCGTGACGGCGACGGCGATCCTCTATCAGGGTCTCAAGCTCGCCGGGGCCGAGGTCGACTACTACATTCCCAGCCGCTTCGGCGAGGGCTACGGGCTCAACCGTGAGGCGCTCGACAAGATCGCGGCGGACGGCGGGCAACTCGTCGTCACGGTGGATTGCGGCATTACCGCGGTCGAGCCGGCGCTGCACGCCCGCAAGCTCGGGCTCGAATTGATCATCACCGATCACCACGAACCGCGCGACGAGCTGCCCGCCGCGGCGTGTATCGTTCATCCGACCGCCTGCGGCCAAATCTGTCCCAACCCCGATCTCTCGGGTGCCGGCGTGGCGCTCAAGGTCGCGTGGGCGCTCGGACAGGTTCTCAATCGCAGTGGCCGGGTGACGCCGGCGTTTCGCGAATACCTGCTCGACGCGACCGCGTTCGCGGCCCTGGGCCTGATCGCCGACGTCGTGCCGCTGACGAATGAAAACCGCATCATCACGTCGTACGGGCTGCACCAGTTGCGGCACTCGAAGAACCCCGGCCTGCGGGCCCTGCTCGAGGCGTCCGGGCTGACGCATAAGCCGTCGCTGGACGACTACGACGTGGGCTTTATTCTCGCACCGCGGCTCAACGCGGTGGGCCGTATGGGTCACGCCGGTCAGGCGGTCGAGCTGTTCACCCGCGCCGACGCCGCCCGCGCCGCCGAGATCGCCGCTGAACTTGAAATTCACAATCGCGAGCGGCAAAACGTCGAGCGGCGAATCGTCAAGCAGGCCGAAGCAATGGTGCTCGAGCGCGGCCTCGACCGTGACGGCTGCCGCGGCATCGTGCTGGCCAGCGAGGAGTGGCACACCGGCGTGATCGGCATCGTCGCGTCGCGGCTGGTCGAGCGCTTCGGCCGCCCGACCGTCCTGATCGCGCTCGAGAATGGCCGCGGGCAGGGTTCCGGCCGCAGCATCCGGCACTTCCCGCTGCACGAAGTGCTGCGCGGCTGCGAAGAGCATCTGATCAGCCACGGCGGGCACGCCATGGCCGCCGGCGTGAAGATCGAGGCCGACCGAATCCCGGCCTTCACCGCCGCCTTTCAGGAGCAAGCCAACCAGCGGCTGACTGCCGTCGATCTGCGCCCCAAGCTGCGGCTGGACGACGAGGTCGAACTCGAGGCGCTGACGACCGAGGTGGTCGAGACGACCCAACGGATGGCCCCGTTCGGCCCCGGCAACCCGCGGCCGAAGCTCGCGACCGGCGTGGTCGAGCTCGCCGAGCCGCCGCGGGTCGTGGGCAGGAACGGAAGCCACTTGCAGCTCACCGTCCGGCAGGGGCGGACGTATCGCAAGGCGATCGCGTTCGGCCACGGGAGCCGGGCGCAGGAGCTGTCGGAGCGGCCGCGATTCCGATTGGCGTTCGAGCCGATCATCAACGAATGGAACGGCCGACGGAGCGTGGAGCTGAAGGTGCTCGACTGGAAGTGGGCCGACTGACGGGCACCGATAATCCACACCCATCGCGGACCCGGCGGGTTTCGGACGTTCGACAGTCACACGTAGCGGGAGTTCGTGAATCTGCGATTCCTCGTTTGCCATTTCGCGTTTCGTTTCTAAGACTCTCACCTAGGACACGGCACCCCGACAAGGCAAACCATTCGCAAGAATGGGACGCAAAGCAATGAGTCCGCGCGGGCCGCGTGGATCGTCATGCTGCCTGGGTACTCGCCAGTTGTGGGGCCCGGTCAAGGGGAGAGGAAAGCGAGTTTTCTCTTCGGAGTGCGTCCCGTGCAGCGATCCAACGATCTCAACATCAAGACGCAACGTCGTGGAGCGACCGTCGCGCTCGTCGCGGTCAGCTTGGTGGTCATCCTGGGGTTCACCGCGCTGACGATAGACCTGGGCCGGCTGTACCTGGTCCGGACCGAGCTCCAGGCCGCCGCCGACTCTGCCGCCCTGGCCGGCGCGTCCGCGTTCGCGAACGACGTCGCGCTGGCGAACGACTCGGGGGCGCAACTGCTAACCTTGCTGCGCGCGCGGGCCCAACAGTTCTCGAGCCTGAACAAGACTCTGGGCGCGGTCACCCTGCTCGAGTCCGCCGACATCGTTATCGGCACGCACGACTTCGATAACCCCGGCGCCCCGCTGGATACGTCCGGGACCGAAGCCTTCAATGCCGCCGAGATTACCGTGCGGCGGACGGAAGGCAGCTCGAACGGGCCGGTGGGGTTCTTCTTCGCCAGCATTCTCGGGCGCGACGACGGCGGGGTGATCGCCAGCGCCCGCGCCGCGCTGAACGACCGCGTCGCTGTCTACGGCGAGGAGAGCATTATCGGGCGCCTCATGCCGTATTCGATCTATTCGGGCTTGTACGACTACGCGCTGGAAAACGGGACGGACGGTTACTCCTATGACGGCTCCAGTGTGAGCAACACGGGCGACGGCGTGCCCGAGGCGCGCATCTTCCCCTGGAAGTGGAAGGACAAAGAGCTGGAATCGCTCGGCGTGGACACCGGCGGCGCCCCAGGCAATTACGGCGCGCTTGAGATCGGCTCCAGCGACGGCTCGTCCAGCGTGCTGATCGAACAGATCACCAACGGCGTCTCCCTATCCGACGTGTCTATCGAATTCGGGGGGACCGACATTGATTTCCAGGACTCCGACGGCAATCCAACGTCCTTCGGCGTAAGCGGCCAACCCGGCAACCATAACAGCATCGAAGACGCGCTGCTCGCACGAGTTGGGGACGTGGTCGCCTTTTTTGTGCATGAGTCCGTCTCGGGAAACGGATCGAATGCGGTCTACAAAATCACGGGGATTCGCTTCGGGCGCATCATGCACGTCGACCTGGGCGGCAACGCCGAGGACAACGGCGTATACATTCAACCGGTCGTTTACACCGACCAGAGTATCTGGGTTACCAACAGTGCCCAGTCGACCAGCGGGACCGTCGGGCGCGTGCGTTTGGTGCAGTAAGGCTTCATCGATTTGCCGTGAGGCGGCTTTGCAACGAATACTACAAGGCCGTGCGCGTTCTCGATGCGGCCCCCTCCGAACCCTCCACGCAAGTGGTGGGCCCGCCCCCGGGCTTGCGTGCGGCGTTTGGACGGCCGCCGCACGATCGGGAACGCCGTTTTAGAAAACAAGCGGGCAAATCCGGCCGATGATGCATAGACGGTGTGCCGGTTTGCCGGCCGGGGGAATGCGCCGCGATCGTCCCGTGAGCAAAGGTGCTGATCGATGAACACGACGACGGAATCGAAGAACGGCTCGGCGAATCGCAAGGATTATCGCCGGCGCCAATACGTCATCAACCCCCGCTTTCAGTGGAAGTGGGCCGGCTGGCTGATGGCGGACTTGTTCATATTGTGTCTGTTCATGGGGATCGTGTTCGCCAATCTGATGGAGCAGCACGCGCGAGCCCGTATTCTCGGACT
>JACZRH010000093.1 GCA_022574815.1 Planctomycetota bacterium
TCCCTCGGGTTCGCAACCTGCGGCGTGGTCAGGAAGTGCCGCTGGCTTCGTACCAGGCGTTGGGACGTCCCCGGCGAGCGGAAGAAGCCGCATTGCTCAAGTTGCTCAAGGGCCTGTCCTGTCGCGACTACGAAGCCTGCGTCGAGCCGGCGGCTGAGACGTTTGGGTTGGCAGCGTCGTCCCTGTCGCGCCGTTTCAAACGGGCCAGCGCCAAGAAGCTGGCGGAGATGACCGAGCGTGATCTATCGGGCTACGACTTGGTGGCCCTGTTCCTGGATGGCAAGACCTTCGGCGACGACCAGATGGTGATCGGCCTGGGCGTTACGCTGCAAGGGGAGAAGGTGGTTCTGGGCTTTGTGCAGACCGCGACGGAGAACGAGCGAACGTGCTCGGCCTTTCTGCGCGGGCTTCTGGAGCGCGGCTTGAAGATCGATGCGGGGCTATTGTGCGTGATCGACGGCGGCAAGGGATTGCGGAAGGCGGTGGAGAGGGTCTTTGGCGACAAGGCCGCCGTGCAGCGTTGCCAATGGCACAAGCGCGAGAACGTGGTGAGCTACCTGCCAACCAGCAGACAGGCCACGTTCCGCCACAAGTTCCAACGGGCTTACGATCAGCCCACCTACGCCAAGGCGAAGTCGGCCATGGCGCGGATTCGATCGGAGCTGAGCCTGCTGAATGCTTCGGCGGTGGGCAGTTTGGATGAGGGGTTCGAGGAGACGCTAACGCTTCATCGGCTGGGCCTGTTCAAGGAATTGGGCCGTTCGTTCAAGACGACGAACTGCATCGAGAACCTGAATTCACTGGTGGCCCAGCGGACGGACAAGGTCGACTATTGGAAGAACGCGGATCAGAAGCACCGCTGGCTGGCCACGGCCTTGCTGGAGATCGAGCCGCGCTTACGCAAGGTGTGCGGCTGCAAGCAACTGGTCCGCTTGCGCACTGCACTGCAAACGCACTTGAAGGGCTGCCTCGAACAGGTGGCGTGAACCCATGCAGCCGTTCGCAATTTCAACTAGGAATGGCATTGACCCGCCACCAGTCCGCCGTCCGGACTGTTGGCGGCCGTGACCGCGCCGCCATGTGACCGGACTGCGCGTACGGCGATTGCAAGGCCGAGGCCCGTTCCGCCGGATTGGTGATCGCGGGCTGACCGATGCGAAAGAACGGACGGAAGATGTCGGCCAGTGACGCCTCCGGCACGCCGGGGCCGCGATCGCGAATGCGAACGAAGGCGAAAGAGCCTTCTCGCACAAGCGAAACGTCGACCGCGGTCCCGTCGCCAGTGTAAGTCACGGCATTTCGCACGACGTTCTCGAAGGCTCGCCGAAGCTGCTCGGGCACGCCGGCCGAGGTTGCGCGCTTCATAATCCGCGTCCTTGACGATTCGTTGGAGCAGGTCGCCGAGATCGACAGGCGTTCGTTCGACGATTTCGGCTTCGCTTTCGAGACGTGTGAGGGTCAGCAACTGACCGATGAGTTCGTCGAGCCGCTCTCCCTCGCGGCCGACCCGGTTCAGCGGCTCTTGCGCGTCCGGGCCGGCTCGCTGGCGGGCCAGCTCGAGGGCGACGCTTTGGCGAGCGAGCGGCGAGCGCAATTCGTGCGCGATGTCCTGGAGCAGATTGCGCTGGGCGAAGACGAGCGTGGCGATTCGTTCGGCCATGTGATCGAAAGTCGCGGGCCAGCTCGCCCAGTTCGTCGCGCCGCGCGCCGACCTTGGATCCGACGTGCTGCTCCAGATCGCCGCTCGCGGACCGGCGGACGGCCGTGCGCAAGCTCTTGACCGGATTGCTGAAGTATCGCGCCAGGAGGAAGCAGACAATGCTCAATGCGACGACGAAAGCGGACAGTCGCAGCCGGGGGCCGGCATCGTGAACAGCACGCAGAACCCGCACGACTTGATCATCGACGCGGCTGCGGTCGTCGCCGTGGGTGACTTTCCACCCGGACTCGATGAGCTTGCGGCTCAGCGGCCAGGTCGACTCTTTCCGCCGAGCGGAAACCGAAACGCGCGAACAGCTCTTCCGTAGTCGCCGAACTGTTGGGCCCGTTGGACGAATGCGACACGACGGAGGCTCGTGCGGTCATCGTCCGATAGAGTCAGCTCTGGCCAACTCTTAGAGGATGTCGGAACGCTACCACGCGATAGAGCAGGTAAGCGCGGGGGGCGTAGCAGCCGATGACAGGCTCGGAGGCACAGCTTGCCCGCCGTAGAGAACCACGCAGTTGCCCCGATTAGGAAGGAGACCTTGGATATGAGAGTCCTACTGCCCGTAACCGTCTTTGCGCTGACGTTCGGCCTTGTGAGCGAGGCACGAAGTCAGGTGGATACCTCCACTGCTCAGATGAAGCTTCTGAGCAAGCGCGCTGCCGAGGCGGACGCGTACCGAAAGCTCGCCGAGGCGATCAAGGGCTTGCAGATCACGTCGGACACGTATGTCAAGGACTTCGTGGCCGAAAGCGACACGATCAAGGCGGCAATGGATGCGTTCATCCGCGGCGTCCGTCTGGGCGATCCGACCTGGTACGACGACGGATCGTGCGAAGTGCCTGCGGAGGTGACCGTCGCCCGTCTGGTTCAGACGATCAAGGAAATCCACACACGGCACTACAAGGGTGACAAGATCAGCGGCTGGGACATCGAGCAGATTCAGTCCCGGACCAAGAAGAAAGTCATCAAGGCGGTCGGCATGGGCGCGCCACGCGAGGATTTGCCGCCCGATCTGCCCGCCGGCGTCGAGGAGCAGCTCGGGGCTCCGCCGGTCGAAACGGCGGCGACGATTCCGGACATCTGGAAGCGGATCGGCGCGCGGGCTCGCCTGATGGCGATTCGCGCCGCCGAGATTGATGCCAAGCGCAAGCTGCTGGAGCGGATCAAGGGCTTGCGAATCACGTCTGACACGCTGGTGCGCGACTTCGTCGTGGAGTCGGACACCATCACCGCCCGGGCGATGGGCAAGGTTATCGGCGCGAGCGTTGTGCGGACCTATCTGCACGACGATGAACCGATCGCCGAGGTCACGGTCGAAGTGCCGGTCGAGTGGGTGATTTCGGTCATCAAGGAGCTGCACACGCGCAGCATCCAGGGCGACCACGTCAAGGGGACCGACATCAGCAACATTGCCCGCTCCATCAAGACCAAGACGTTTCGGGCCACCGGCATGGGCGTTCCGCCGCGACGCTACATCGATGCGTACAACGCCAAGGTGGATCAGCCCGACGATCAGTTGCCGGCCTGGGCAACGACCAAGATCGAAGCCAAAGGCCAGGGCGTGCCGCCGGCAGACACGAACGGGAACGCCCAGGGCCGGTTGATGGCGGCTCGCGCGGCGGAGCTGGACGCGAAACGGCGGCTTGCCGAGCGGGTGTACGGTTTAACCATTCAGTCCAGCACTTCGGTGAAGGACTTTGTCGCCCAGCACGACGAGATCCGTTCGCACATGGACGCCGTGCTGATCGGCGCGGTGGTCGAACACACGACGTTCGATGGCGAGGTAGCCGAGGTGACGGTCAGCATTCCCGGCATTCGCGTGTGGGAGATCGTTCACCAGCGGATTCGCATCGTGCGGCGCTAGGTGCGTCGACCCGACAGGTATTGTCACTCATCCACAAGGAGACCTTGATGTTGCGGCTCGCACTATACGCGTTCGTCGCTCTTTCGCTCGTCACGCTCGGCGCATCGTTCGGTTGTGCCAAGAAGACCACGACCGTTCACATGCAGGAACGGGTGGTGGAATCCGAGCCTGCCATGGTTTCGCCCGGACAGGAAATCGTCGAGTAAGCCTGCGACGCTTGGAAGCTCACGAGTGAAGAATCAAAGTGGAGTGCGCGCTGTGAGATGGTATCTCGTGGCGGCGACGTTGCCGATCGCCGTGGCATGTGTGGCCCCCGGTCTGGCGGGCGAGAAGGCCACCGTGCGGGTCCACTATTTGCTGCGGCCCACCCGGGGGATTCCGGAGGGGCTCAGCGCGGTGGCGATTCTCGATGCGGGGGTGAACGACGAGAAAGCCAGGCTCGAGACCGACACCAATTGGTCGGAACTTGCGGCCAATTATGTCCAATACCTGCTCCAGGAGGCCATCGAGCAGCGCGGCATCGAACTGGACATCATCGACCGTCGGCACACGGCGACGGTGCTGAAAGAGCACGACCTGGCGGCGGCGGGGCTGATCCCGAGCCGGACCGCGGGCCGGGCCGCGCAGTTGCTCGAGGTCCAAGGCGTCATCATGGCCGAGATCAACGTCAGGGTCGAAGAGCACCGCGACACAAAGAAAACGGTCGATCTCCGCGGCCTGCTGGACGACTTGCGGCCTCGCAAGCGCAAGTCGCACGGCGGGCACAAGAAACGCCCGACCCAGTCGGCGGAAGTAGTGAAACGACATACCACGGTCCAAACCGTGTTCCACCTGTTCGACGCGAAGACCTCCAAAAACTGGGCGACCTACGCGAAATGGCACCACTATTCGGATCAGGCGAAGATCAGCGATTTCTTCGCCGGCATCTTTTCCGGCTCGAAGGTCGATCCGCGCGACGAGGTGATCGAGCAGGCAGTGCAGCGTGGGGCGCGCGAGTTCGTCGGCATGCTCGTGCCGTCCGAGGTGGAATACCTCGTGAAAGTCAAGTCGAGCAGCCAGGACGACTGTGAGGAAGGTGTACGCGCTCTGCGGGCGGAGATGTACGAGGAGGCGATTGGGCGGTTCAAGCTGGCCCTCAGCGACCGCCCGGACGATGACCGTGCCGCTTTTGCCGCGGGCGTCGCGTGCGAGGCGCTCGGGCGATACGAGGACGCTTTGAAATACTACCGCATGGCGTCTCGCCTCGACGATGAGGACGAATACCTGGAAGCCCGCAGACGGGTCAAAGAGAACAGTGCGCGCACGGTCGAGTAGGCGCGGCCGTCGCGTCTTCACCCGGCATGACGGAGCCCGGGCTGGCCGGTCAAGGGAGAATTGCTTCGATGAATCAGATACTGACGAAGCGGTCCATGCTCGCCGCTCTTGTTGCTCTGTTCAGTGTTAGCGCGTTCGCCGCGGCGAGCATCCTTCCCGACCAGAAGGCTCCGCCCGGCGACGTGGTGGTCGTCGAGGCCGAGGGTGAGGGTTTGTCCAAGGACGAGGCCGTCAAGGCTGCGCTGCGGTCTGCGCTGGAGCAAGGCGGACGCAACGAGATCTTTTCCGAAACCCACGTGCAGAACTACGAGTTGCTGCGCGACACGATCATCTCGCGCGCCCAGGGAATCGTCACGGACTTCACCGTCGTCAGTGAGCAACGCGGCGTTGGCGGCACTTACAAAGTCCGAATCAAGGCGCGGGTCTCGAAGCGCGCGCTGGCGCAGACCTGGGGCGAGCTGCAGAACGTGCTCAACCAAATCGGACGCCCGAAGATCCTGGTCTCGATCGCGGAGCGTATCGACGGCCGGCTGGAAGAGCAGAGCATTCTGGAAACGAAAATCGAGGAACGCTTGTTGCAATCAGGTTTTGACGTGGTTGCGGCGGGTGCAGCGGCGGCTCTCCGCGATACGGAGGTGCGGATCGCGACCGCGGGCCAGAACACGTCCAAGCTGCAAGCGCTCGCGAAGGACTTCGACGCCCACATTTTCATCACGGGCACGGTGAACGCCGACCACGCTGGAATCGAAGATCTGTACGGCGTCCCGGCCGCTTTCTATAACTGCGACGTTCAGATCAGAGCGTATTACACGGACACCGCGAAGTTGCTTGCGAGCAAGGGTATACCGGTGACCCGCGGCGGCGCGCGGGGCCGCAGCGACTTCAGCCCACAGGCCGGGAAGATGGCGATTGTCAACGTCAGCGGGCCGCTTGTGGACGGGCTGTATGAACAGATTCTGCGGCAATGGGCGACCGCCATCAGCGCGGGAGGCGAACTCGTTCTCGAAGTCGAGGGCTTGAACTACAAGAGTGGCAGTCGAATCAAGAGCATGCTCGCGAAGATGGAAGGCGTCGAGCACGTGGGCTTCAAATTGACCCGTGGCGTCGGCACGTATCACATAAACGCCAAGATGGGCGCGGAAATCCTGGCCGAACGCCTTAGCACCGGCGAATTCGTGAACCTCTTCGACATCGTAGACCTGAAGCTGAACCGCATTCAAGGCAAGGTGGTCGGCGGATAGCGACGCGGCGGATACTGCCACAAGGAGACTGTCCGATGTGTACGAGACGAGCGGCGAGCTGGCTGAGCCTGGCAACATGCTTCACCCTTTGCGGGTGCGTGAGAAGTTTGACGTACGAGCGATGGACCACTCTCCACCTAGGCGCAACGCCCGAGACCGTGGAGGCAACCCTGGGCGAGCCTTGGCAGAAAGCCGACGGCACCTGGGTCTACCACGACCCGGATCGCGGAATTACGGCAAGCATATTCTTCGAACACGACACCATGATCGGCAAAGAATGGGCCGACCCCGATCGGGGCATTGTGGGAAGCAACCCGCGCGTCACACAGCCAGGCGACGCCGAGGAAATACGGGTCCAAAGGATTGAGGAGGCGGAGTCTCACTAACAGACTTCTCGTCGCATGATGCGGTCCGCGCCGTGGGACAAAAACATGAGAGCGCCACTGGCACTACTTCTCAGCTTGAACCACGGTGGCTGGCGGCTGCGGTCGGACTGCGGGATCGCCGATAACTGAAAGCAGACGCCTCGTTAAGGCCTCTCGCGGGTGCCGCGCGGCAGCGGCCTGGGAATGCATGTAAGTCATTGCCAAGCATTCGGCGCGCCGTCAAAAACCATCCCGACGAAAAGAGATTCAAGGCAAGTCGTATTCGTCATGCAGTCATGACTGTCCGTCCTTTCCATGTGGCCGAGCCAAGACAATCGGCATCGGCCAACATCCAAGTGACCGTGGCGAGCGCCCACGCGCTCTGCTGCACAAGGCGCCGAAAGGCCGCTGCGACTGCCAAGATTTCTCGAGAATTGATGACGGAGAAAGAAAGCGCGCGACGAGAACGGCCGTCGGCGCAGTCAGCCGGCGCACTCGCTAACTTACGGTGGCTGCTCCATCCATGAGGGTGATGTACGGGCAGGATGTGCAGCAGCTCGCCGGTGGACGCGTCCCAAACGCGCGCCGTGTGGTCATACGATCCGGAGGCGAGGCGGGCGCCGTCCGGGCTAAAGGCCACGGTGAGCTCCCAGCCGTCGTGGCCGCGCAGCACCGCAAGCTCCTCCCCGGTGAGGACGTTTCACAAGCGCACGGCTCGGTCGTTGGATCCCGACACGAGGCGCGTGCCGTCGGGGCTGAACGCCACGGACCACTCCCAGCCGCTGTCATCGCTGCGCATGACCGCGAGCGCTTCGCCCGTCGCGGCATCCCAGACTCGGATGCTCCGATCGTAGGACGCGGACTCGAGCCGGGTGCCGTCGGCGTTGAATGCGACGGAGCGAACCTCGTTGAGCGGTCAGCTCACGCAGAGCGGCTCGCACGCTCGCCGCGGCTCGTCGCTCAACCGATACACGGGCTGTTACCGCACGCCTTCGCCGTGGAGCTGCCCGTTTACGCTTGGCACGGACAGGCTTGGCTCGTGGCCTCGTCCGCTTCGTTCGGCTACGCTGCTCCCGGGAGGAACTATCTCCAGGTCCTTATAGCGGGGGTCCTCTTCGAGCCTACGACCACCTCGTTATGAACCCCAAGTCGGACGAAGCCGAAAGCGATGTAAACATAATAATAGCCACGACTTGCGCCGTGGCTATCTCTAGGTCACCATAGCGGGGGCAGCATATGGGGATCTGGAGATTCAAAGTGTGGCGGATCTGTCGGTTTGGCGCGGCGATTGCGCGCCGCAACTCTTTGTGGCACAAATGGTTGCGCATTGTCGCTCCGTGTCACCCCGTCACGGCGCGAAGTTGCCGCGCGATGGAAGATTGTCGCGTCAGCGCCGAGATCTTCCGCGGCGCGTGGCTGAGCGATTTCGGAGGCAGCGTCAGTCGGGCGCCGTCGAGAAGTGTCGCATCGTTGGTGCGGCGAGCAAGCGCAAGTATCGCCGTCCTACGCGTCCGAAGCGATCAGTGCTTGGCAGCCGACGCGCCTTATTGGACGTCGCAGCGTGGTAGAGTCGTGAGGTGACGCGATGGCGGCTGTCGCCGCTCCGTCGCCACATGTCGCTCATCAAACCGGACGTGAAACCGGACGCCTTCGCAAACTCGCCACTTCCACCTCGGCTCCGGTTGCTACCGGCCGGAGCGCTTGCCGCCGACCGGCCAACACGTCCATCGGCCCCTGCCCGCCAACGCAGTGTCGGCTACGCCCAGGACAACGGTCTGAAGGGCCGCACGTTCGACTGCTTGGCTGCGCAGAACCGCTTCCGGCTGGAGTGGGAGATCGCGGTCGCCGACACCCGCATTTACGGCACGACGCGGACGCAGGTTGGCAAGATCTTCGCCGAGGTCGAACGGGCGGCATGCTGCCGTTGCCGGTCGCGCGGTTCCCGTACTTCGAGGAAGACCCGCGGAAGGTCAATCGGGATGGGCACGTTGAGGTGGCCAAGTCGTACTAGTCGGCGCCGCCGGAGTACGTTGGCCGCCGCGTATGGGCGCGCTGGGACGGACACGTCGTCCGCATCTTCGATCGGCAGCTGCAGCAGATCGCGATCCACGCCCAGCGCGAGCCGGGGCGCTTCGCCATCGACAATCGCCATCTCGCCGCCGGCGCTCAGCGTCGCGACGACGTTGTAGTTGGCGTCCTGGAGCAGGTAGACGGCGTCGCCGCTGGCCGGTTTCGTCGATTTGCGCGACGAATTCATCCACGTAGTCCGGGGTGTAGACGTACTCGACCTGGCGCCAGGTGGCGAAAAACCCGCCCATCGGCCCGAACCCGCCGCCCATTCCTCCTTCGCCGCCGATCGTGTTGGGCGGTTCGTACGTCCGCACGATGGTATTTCCTATAGTCTTTTCGATGCCCCCGTCAGACAACCTCGCCCATTTCAAAGAAGTCGATGTTCGTGTACCCGCGCTCTTCGATGAACCGCTTGACGCGGTCAGTGCAGAAAACCCAACCACAGAATTCACGCAAATAGAAAATATCTGCGTCACCAAGGTCGCGCTTGCGTAGAAATACTCCTTTGCCCTGCTCGCGCGGCTTGCGCATGCGCAAGTAGGTGCGCCGCTCGCGATCCCAGTGACCCTCGATGTTTTCTGCGCCGTCGAGCTCGTAGCGCTCGCAACCACAGCTGGCGCAGCGTTTGACGAGGTGGGCCGTGGTTCGCTCACCGTCCATCGGAACATCCCTGGTCACCCACAACTCGTGCAGCTCTGGCCCTTCATAGGGAAGCCAGACGCGCGGCTTGGTACGCTTAGTGACCCTTGACGACCGCTTGAGCTTGGGGTTCTGAATCATCTGGACAGGACCGAGTTCGAATCCCGTAAATCGCTCACGAAGCATTCGTCCCACGATTTCCGTAACTGCGAAGCCGTCACAAGTTCCCGTACACGTGAAATCACCAATGAGATCGGACCCCGGTTCCCATTCGATTATCAGAGGCCTGATCCGATGCTGAGCAGACCCCATACACTCCGGACAGAGCTTACTGTCGCCTTTGCTCCAGGAGCCGCGCCAACCACCTTCTGCAAAGGCGGGATCGCGAGGATCGTGGAGTCGCCATAGCGTCACGGGCGATACTCCCCTAGGCCGAATGCTCGGATTAGTTTCTCGCGAATTCGCAGCACGTCGCCGACCTCGGCCGCTCTCTCACCTCCGACGGCATCCAATTCAGCCCACCAAGCATTGTTCCAAAGCCCGCCTTGCGCTCCGCGATGGATATCCTTGTGAAGATCCTCGGGAATTCTCCAGACATTCGGCGCGCCTTTCCTGCCCCGCACCAGAGGATTGTTCGCAACACTGGGACGTAGTTTCTTCAACACCGCCCGCGGGACGGTGTGATGCCGCAGCTTCTTGCCGACGAACACGCCGACGCGTGCCATGCGCCTGATCTTCTTCGCCTTTAGTATACCACGCAGAGCACCGCTGCCGGGGACGACAGCCGAAACGATCGTCAGCGCGTCCCAGAATCCGCCACGGCCGGTTGCCAGAACATTCACCGACTGGAAGACGTCGATCCCGAGCAACGAACCGGCGATGTCGAGAGCAGTATTGAGCCCAATGGCGGCGACCCGGGCACCCTCGTTGATCGCACCGAGCGCATACAACTTCTGGCCGAGTAGCTCGGCGATCAGGTCATCGATGTCGTCCTGGAAATCGAGGCCCAGCGGATCGGTTCGATCCACGGGATTGGCGCCCAAGTAGCCGTAGAGGTTCAGCCCGTTGCCGTAGTGACCCTGCGGGTTGAAGCCGCCCAGCACGATCGACCAGCCGTCGCCGTTGGTCGCCAGGGCGGAGAGTATGAAGGAGCCCGACTCGTTCGGGTCGCGCTGGAGGAAACGCCCTAACTCCGGGCTGTAGCTGCGGTTGCGGTTGTCGTACAAGCCCACCGCGCCGGCCGACAGCGGCGGGGCGATCGCGTCGTCGAGGCGGTCGAAGAACAAACCCTGATGGCCGACGCGGTTGAGCGGGCCGCCGGGGTTGACCACGGCCACCGTGACCAGCTCGCCGTAGGGCTCGTAGACGTATTGCTCGAACGGCTCGCCGGCGGGCACCGCGCCGCCGGCGCTCAGCGTTGCGACGACGTTGTAGTTGGCGTCCTGGAGCAGGTAGACGGCGTCGCCGTTGGCCGGGTCGGTCTGCAGCACGAACTCGTCGACGTAGTCCGGGCCGTAGACGTACTCGCGTTCGGTTTGCATGCCGCCGCCGAGGCCGTCGGGCGTGTAGACCGCTTCCTGAATCCGGCGCACGCCGTCGTGGTAGTAGTCCTCGCTGATGAACTCGCCGGGCGAGATCGGCGAGGGCGTGTCCTTGCGAATCCGCCGGCCGAGACCGTCGTAGCGGAAGCTTGCGGCCAAAGCACCCGGCGGCGTCGCCACGGGATCGATGATCCGGCCGTCGGCGTCGAAGTCCGCCGCCGTCAGCGCGCCGGCGTAGTTGACCTGCAGCACCCGGTTCCAGGCGTCGTATTGATAGAAGAATGATTGATTCGCGGGCACGCCCGGCCCGCCGGAGAAGACCACGTTGCCGTTGGCGTCGTTGACGACCGCGGTCGCCAGCGGCCCGGCCCCGGCGTCCAGCGTCACCTGCGTCAGCCGGTTGGCCGCGTCGGTGGCGTGGTCGATCGTGACGGTCTGGTCCGGCGTGCCGTCGCCGTCGGCATCGATCTGCCGCGTCAGCCCGGCGCTCTGTGCGTCGCCGGCCCAGTTGCCGAGGTTGTCGAGCACCCAGTCGAGCGAACGGCGATAGGGCGCGGCGATGGCGCCGCCGGAGAACTGCCCGATGTCGCTGGCGATCAGCCGGCTCAGCGCGTCGTACTGATGCACCGCCGAGCGCCGCCCGTTGCCCTGGAAGTGCGTCACCTCGGCGTGCAGCCGATTGCCCGCCGCGTCGTAGGCGTACTGGTAGCGCTGGATGGTCTGCTGGGCGGCGTCGACGTAATGCAGGTCGCTCAGCCGACCGAAGCGGTCGAGCCCGGTGTAGCCGCTCGGACCCGACAGGTCATGGCCGACGCCGTTGCCGAGCACGGCCGCGATCCGCCGCCCGATGCCGGCGTAGTCGTAGGCCGCGACCGAGCCGAAGCCCGCATCGACGATCTCGGTCACGCGGCTGACGGCGCTGTCGACGTCGCCGAGGTTGTTGCCGTAGTTGAAGGTGATCCGGCGCCGCCCGGCGTCGCTGGGCCGCACGGGATAGGTGATGCTGACCGGCCGGTTGAAGTTGTAACTCTCGACCGGGCGGAACTCCCACTCGTAATCGACGGTCGGCGTCGCGCCGCCGACCAGCCCGTCGTGCTCCTGGGCGTCCGAGGTCAGGTTGCGCAGATCGTCGCAGAAAGGAGATGCCCGAGTCGCAGTCAGGCGTTCGGTGAGGTTCGTGGCTGGGTCAGAGTATCCCGGCCGCGGTGAAACGCTCGTAAAGCCAGGCGGCCCGCTCCAGCGTAGAAGGCAGCAGCTCCGCGAAAGGGCGACGCACGGTCGTGATTGAGGAGGACAGGCGAATGAACATGGAGCCGTTTGCCAGAATATCGATCAGGTTCCGATCAGCCGGGTCCTCCAAGTCCGCGTATTCGGCGACGAACCGATCACGGTCGCCCAGGCGGCGCACCATCGGCGCAGACAACAATTGCCCCCAAAAGACACCGCGGAGCGTGTGCCGCCTGCGCTTGCCCGACCGCAGCCACACGAGCCTTCGCACGCGCCGCTCGTATGATACGTAACCGGGCTCAATCGACTGGTAGAGATTGCCATACCCGGTTTCCTCGGTAATTCCCACGTCGATCAGTCCATGGTACGGGTTGCCCAAATCGCCCAACATCAGGCCGAACTTCTTGACGAGTGGAGAGAGCATCTGTATTTGCTTCTCAGCGAGAAACGTGAGCCCCCAACTCACGCCAAGGTATGGTTCGAACGCGATTCCGCTCGCGACAGGCTTTGGCTC
Organism: Planctomycetota bacterium; assembly: GCA_022574815.1. GTDB lineage: Bacteria > Planctomycetota > Phycisphaerae > UBA1845 > Fen-1342 > JACZRH01. Next base: position 12,484 of record JACZRH010000093.1, read on the forward strand.
CCACTCGACCTCCCATGCAAATTCTCTCGGGCCCATTCGCCGGCTCTCTCGATTCTCTGCTATCAATGCAAGCGTACAATTTCGATTTTCCCGGCAGAGTTTTCCAAGTTCAGCGCTTCCCAGTGCAAATCGCCTCTCCTTTGGTTTATCGGGCAACGCAACTTGCATGGCGTGATCCCAAACCACGATCACCTTTTGTTTGGGGCCGAACAACTGAACGGCGGCGCGGATGATGCCATCCGAAATGTCGCTCCACTGAGCCGGGGGCTCGGCCAAGTAGTATACCAGGGAAAGGTACTCCCGTCTATGGATCGATCTCGATGTAGCTGCCAAAATGTCCTCCCAGTATTCCCTCAAAGGTCTTTCGGCGCCCGGTAACCCGACGAGTCACAATAATCTCTTCGATATGCACTTTCCCGCGTCTGATGTACTGAATATCCGGTCTCAGGTTCGTCAGCTTTTGCCCGCCTGGACTTACAAGTGCCTGATCCATCCTCAGCCCGGTGACACCTGGCTGCTGCCTTAGGTTCCGCAAACGAAAGTGCAGGAACGCATCGTGCAATGCGCCGCCATGATGTCGCCCGTCGAAAGGCAAAATCCTCGGACAACTATTATTATGCACCCACACGCCTTGGGCGAAGTACGTGAAAGTGCCGTCGACCTCGAGATTGTACACCGGCGTGGGGGTCGGATCGAGATGGATGTCGACGATCTCGACTGGGTTTCCGGCAGCGTCCGTGAAAGTGTCGCCGACCGTCAGGCCACGCGCAACGCCCCAGCCGTCCTGGTGGGTCCAGACCTCGTGGCCGGGCGTGGCGCCGATCACGTCGCCGCCGGCCAGGGTCAGCCAGAGGATCGCCGGAGCCAGGCTCTTGAACACGCGCGTCACCGTGCCGCTGACCGGCGGGCAATCCGGGCAACCCTGCGGGCGCGTGATCACTTCGTCACCTTCTTCCAGGCCCTCGAGCGGCACGGCTCCAGCGGGCGTGTCCACCATGGTACCCGCGACGAAGCAATTGCAGGCCATTCGCCGGAATTTGCGGGCCTTGAAGAGCCCCTTCAGCCCCATCAGGCCCTTGGCGACCGGAAACGCCGCCGCGGCGATGTTCAGGGCGTCGAAAAAGCCGCCCTTGCCGCTGGCGATGACCTGCACCGAATTGAATGCTTCGTACAGCCCCGCGCCGGGCAGGAAACCACTCGCGATGGCGAGCGTGGTCTCCAAGCCGATCGACGCCATCCAGGCGCCTTCGTTGATCGCGCCCAGCGCGTAAAGATTCTGGCCGAGCAGGTCGGCGAGCCCGAATAGCCGGACTCATCGTACTCCCTCTGGCGCGACAGGCAAACTCGCTCTCGCGCACGCAGGTGGCCGCACGCAATCTTACAAGAACTCGGCCGGAATGGTGGTGTTGTTGTGCTCAGTGAGCGGCTCGAACTCAACGTTCGTTATCTTCGCGCGCAGCAAAGCCTGTTTGACAGCGTCGGTCACGACCGTCATCGCCGTCCCTTCTGGGACGAATAGGTCACTTCCGTCCCACGTCTTCTCGTCAAAATAGGCTCCAAACCACTTCCGTGACCGTCGCCCTTGAGGCACCGGCGGCTCGCAAACTCGCGGCTGGCTGAGGCTGTTGTCGATCGGGCCGCAGCGTCCCGTGACGGCGAGGCCGTGATAGCCGGGGATCAATTCGCCCTTCTTGCCGTACACCTCGACTGAATACGTGGTCCAGCCCGACAATGGCCGCAGCAGTTCGACCACGTGGTCGGAGACGAGCGTCAAAGGATGCAAGCTTGTGCTCACGAAATCGCGCGCCGTGCTGCCACTGGCGCCTTTCATGAACCTGAAGGCAAGCGCCGACGCAGGTCGAACTTCAGCCCAGTGGAGTGCGCACGGATCGGCGATGTCGTGCATCGGTTCCACGTGCAGCGACGTGCGGTTGTCGACGGTCCCCATGTTGTACAGCTTGCTAAAATCCATCGGGCACCTAAAAATTGATCGTCAGGCCGAAGTCGGCGGCCAGTTTCCTCGCGTGGCTCTCCACTTGTCCCGGGCCTGGGTTCGCGTGCTCGCGAAAGAAGTCCTTCCACGCTCTGTTGTAGCGGTTCGAGTGGCTCAAATGCCCGCCTCCCCACCACGCACCCCACTTCGGATCGTGGATGTTCATGCGAGCCCTCTTGAACTTTTCCGCATGCCTGAGAGGCAGCATGTGATGCGCGTGGATGCTCGTGGGCGCGTCGAACTTCGTCATCACCTTGAGGTTATGACGGAAATTGCCCAGCGTAAAGGTCTTGAACGCCCCAACGAACCTATTTCCGGCTCGCGCTCCACGCCGACCGAATTTGAACATTTTGCCAAGAGCGCCGCCGACCTTGCCCAGCCGGCCCACCGGATTCATGCTGGCCACGATGTTCATCGCGTCCCAGAAACCGCCGCTGCCGCTGGCGAGGACCGATACGGACGCGAAGACGTCGATCCCGAGTAACGCCCCGGCAATGTCGAGGGCAGTATTGAGCCCAATGGCGGCGACCCGGGCACCCTCGTTGATCGCACCGAGCGCGTAGAGCCGCTGGCCGAGGAGTTCGGCGAT
>JACZRH010000094.1 GCA_022574815.1 Planctomycetota bacterium
GGCCTTGGTGGTACGCGCCTATCCGTGCAGCGCGAGGCCGTGCACCGCAACGGCGTTTATATCGCGCCAGGGCGTGAATGGAAAGGCGATTACCCTTCGCCGCGGGTCCCGGGACGAACAGGGCTGGAAATCCAACACTGATCCAGGGTTTCCATTACGGCAGCGGCGGAAGCGGCTCGGTCTCTTCGTGATAGCCCCGCGGCGCCTCGATATCGAAGACGTTGCCGCTGAAGCCCGTGTCGAGCTTGACTTCGTCAAACGTGATCGTGACGTAGGCGTTGAGCCGCCCCGTCGCGTCTTTCTTAGCGGTGAGGACTTTGACAGGCAACCCCTTAAGCGGGCCGTCTTGCGCGATCCAGAAATCGACCCAGTTGTAGCTTCGGGCCGACGCGGTGTCGGCGCGCGGCGTGAGGCGGATATGGTCGGTCTTGGGGGGGGCTTGGGCTTCCTTCTCGCCGAGCCCCGCGAGCGAGGGATTGCGAGTTACTTCAAACTCGCGAAGAATGTCCTCTTTCTTCTGCCCGAACGGCAGGGGGAAGGCGCCTTTCTCGCCGAGCTTGAAGGGATTGAGCGGGTCGTTCGCCCGGCGGATTTCGCGGCGGTGGACGGTCTTCTGAGGCGGCCCATGCACCTCGACGTACCAGCGGCCATCGAACACGTGCGTCTCTTCGATCGGGCGCACGGTGCGATTGCTGATCCGTTTGTCGAACTCGACCCGAAACTTCGGAACCGGGTCGAAGTCCTTGTACTTGATCGTTCCCAATTTCATGCGGGCGTCGGATTCCTGCTCCAGGGGCGAGCGCGAACGCCAAGTCACTTTGGCGGACAGGTCGTGAACCTTGCGGCTCTCGAGACGCGAGAGGATCTTGTCGATCGCGGGGTCCAGCGCCGCCGGCGCTTGCGGCACTTGGGGCACACCTGGCGCGGACGCCGGTCGCTCCTGCCGGGCTACCGCGACGCAGCCCGCCAAAACGACTATCATTCCCGCCGCGGCCCAAGTGTTCGATGGCGTTCGCATGGAGGTTCCTCCGTATTCGTCGACACCTGCGGATTTTAGGTTTTCTCGGCTACAGTTCCCAGTCGTTTTCGCGGCCGCGCGGGTCCGACCGCGGCGCGGCGGCGACGACGGTCGCACCGATTCGCGCCACATGACCCTCTTGTATGACCTCATTTACCTGCTGGCGGTTTGTCTGGGATGGCCGCTGCTGCTCTACCGGCGGATCGCGCGCGGGCCGGGGAGCCTGGCGCTCGGCGAACGGCTGGGGCGCACGCCCTCGCGGCCCGTTTCGGCCCAGTGCGTCTGGATTCACGGCGTTTCGCTGGGTGAGATCAATGCGACGCGCACGCTCGTGGCCGAGCTGCACCGCCGCTCGCCCACCACGGCCGTCGTGATTAGCAGCACCACGCGGACCGGCATCGAGCAGGCCCGCAAGCTCTACCCCAACCGGCCCGTCTTCCGATTCCCGCTCGATTTCTCCTTCATCATTCGGCGAGTGTTGCGTCGCGTCCGGCCAACGGTGATTGTGCTCATGGAGCTGGAAGTCTGGCCTAACCTGGTGGAGGTGGCTGCGTCCTTCGGCATCCCCGTCGTCATCGCCAACGGGCGGGTCACATCGGAAAAGAGCATGAGGCGGTTTCGATACCCGCTGATTCGGGCGTGCTCCCGGCGAATGTTCGGCAAGATTCGTTGGGTCGGCGCGCAAGACGCCGTCTATGCGGCGCGATTCGTGGAGCTGGGCGTGCCGGCCGAACGCGTTCACGTCACCGGGTCGCTGAAGTATGATGCGGCTGACGTCGGCGATCACATCGAGGGGCAGGATGAACTCGCCGACGAAATGGGCATCGACACGGACGCACCGCTATGGGTCTGCGGCAGCACCGGCCCCGGCGAGGAAGCGGCGATCCTTCAGGCGTACGAGCGGCTCCTGACGGATGCGCCGCGACTGCAACTGGCGATCATTCCGCGCAAGCCGGAGCGTTTCGACGAGGTGGCGTCGCGAATCGTCGCGCGTGGGTTCGCGTGCCTTCGCCGTAGCACGGGGGCGCCGACCGTGCCGGAGGCGGCCATCGAGCCGCGGCCGGTGTTTCTGGGCGATACGACGGGCGAGCTCCGCAAGTTCTATGCGCTGGCGACGATTGTGTTCGTCGGGCGCAGTTTGGTTCCACTGGGTGGGTCGGATGTGATGGAGGTCGCGGGACTCGCGCGGCCCATGCTCGTCGGTCCGCACACGGAGAACTTTGTCGAAGCCGTCAACTTGCTGATTGCCGAGGGCGCCTGTCGGCGTGTTAGCTCGGCCGAAAACCTGGCCCCGGCCGTCGCTGATCTTCTACGCCGCCCGGAACGCCGCCGGAAGATGGGTGATGCGGGCCGCCGAGCGATCGCGGGTCGGCGAGGAGCGACCGCGCGCACGGCGGAGCAGATTCTGCACCTGATTTCGTGAGCCGCTGCGCTCCGTCCCGGGCGAAGGCGGCTCTGGAATTCTCGAATCGCTCGATCGGTTTACCGTTGGTCACGACGCAGAGCGTGACGTGCGGAACGCGATGCTGAGCGACGCGAAGCACCGTGCTCAGGATTTAGCAGGATTCCTTGCTGCGCTCGGAATGACGTTGGCTGACAGTCCTCGTGCCGGGCAGAACCGGGATGCTACGTCTGTGTGAGGTAGACGTCGAAGCGAGCGAGCTTACCGCGGATACTTGTCGATGGCGCGGGCGCCAGCGGCGGGGCGTGGGGCGTGCGTTTCACCACTACGCGGTTTCGCGCGGCGCGGCGGGCCGCTTCCAACAAAGCGCCGGCGTCCGAATCGTCGCCGACCAGCCGGCGGAGAATGCGCATTTCCTTCTTGGGCAAGGCCGAGCGGCCGGTTTGCGGGTACATCGGGTCGAGGTAGACCACGTCCGGAGCCTCCGGGGCGGACATGCTGGCCAGCACATCGACGGCATCCGCGACGACTAATGTGAAGTGGCATTTGGGACACTCAGCCGCCGCGTCCGCCGTCGCCGCGCGCTCGAGTGCGTCGCGCAGCATCGCCCCGAGGATCACCGAGCGCTCGACGGCGGTTACCGTGCAACCCAGCCGTGCCAATAGCAAAGCGTCGCGCCCCAGGCCCGCGGTGGCGTCCAGGATGGTCGGTGTGCGCTTCTTCAAGCCGATCGCGCGGGCGATGGGTTGGCGGCGCGACGCGGTCGCGAGCCGGCGAGCGCTCGCCCCCGTCCGGCCGAGGTCCACCTTCACCGCCCCCACGGCGCTGCGCCCGGTTTCGTGAAGTTCCAGCCCGCTGTCTGTTACTATCAGAAGCAGATCACAAGCGCGGTCAGCTCTTGCGGCCACTCGCAGATTCAAATCCGCGGCCAGAGCCCGCGCCCGGAATTGCAGCGCCTCATCGGGCGTTGCTGCGCAGATCCCCACCCGCGGCGGAATCCAAACGATCTCGGTCGAAGCCGGCGTTTTGGAAGATGAGCGGCCTGCCGACACCGACTCCAGTACCTTTCCGTTGCTCCCGAGGGAGAACTCCCGGCTTGTCGATCGGACGAGCGCGGTCCCACGAATGCTTTAACGCACCGGGACGATTCGAAAGACGGCGTTTTCGCAGGCCACGTACAGCGTGCCCGCCGGCGTGAAGGCGACGTCCGTGATGGGCGTGGGAAAGCCGGTTGCGAACACGCGCGTGCTGTCCAGGCCCGCCCGGTCCGCCGTCAGACGCATTCGCAGCACGCGCAGCTTGGCGGCTTCGGCGTAGAAGTATTCGCCGGACGTATCCGGGCCGTAGCGGGCGCTGGGATTGAACGATCCGCCCGCGAGATGGGGTGCCGCGCCGCCCGTGTCGAGAATGGGATCGCTGTACGCGGGATTGGCGTCCTTGAACGCGAGCTGGTCGGCGGTGTCGGCCTTGCCCGTAACTTGCGGCCAGCCCAAGTTGCCCTGGGCCTCGATGCGGTTGATCTCGTGTTGACCGGCCGGATTGCGCTCGGTGATGAAGGGCCGGCCGCTCTGGGGGTCGAACGCCAAGGCGCGTACGTCGCGGACGCCGACCGCGTAGACGGGCGAGTCGGCGATCGGGTTGTCCGCCGGGACACGACCGTCGTCGGTGTAGCGCAGAATCTTGCCGTTGCGTGTGTTGGTGTCCTGCGCCGACCCGCCGTCGCCCAGATCGCCGAGCGCGACGAACAGCGTGCCGTCCGCGGCGAACGCGATGCGTCCGCCGACGTTTATTACGCCGGCGCCCGCGGGAAGCGAAACGACGAATATCTCGCTGCCGGCGGCGACGTTTCCGGCGGCCTCAAAGTACACGACGCGGTTGTCGACGACGGCTTGCGGGTCGGCGGTGCTGGCGCCGGAGTCCGACAGCGTATAGAACACGTAGATACGCTGGTTGTTCTCGAAATCGGGGTGCCGAGCGATTCCGAGCAGACCTCGGTCGCCGGCGGAGTTGACCGCGAGCTCTGCAAACGGTTCCGGCAAGAGCACGCCGTCGGCGATCACGCGAATCCGCCCGCTGTTTTTCTCGGTGTAGAACACGCGCCCGTCGTCGGCGAACGCCAACGCCGAGGGGAAATCGGCACCGCTTACCACGAACTCGGCATCCAGGTTCTCGGCCACCGTCAACGGCGGGACTTGGCCGGGGGGCCGAATGCAGGCGAGCCCAAGCGCCATCGCGATCAGCGAGATCAGCCCGGCGCCGTAGCGGAACGTCATCTGGTTCATTCGAGTCTCCGAAGTCGCGGCTAGATCATACGTTATCGGCAAACTCGCCGGGAAGAGGAAAAAACATCTTCGTGCCGATGCGCTCGAACGCGAGGCCCAAGCCGTCTTGTTCGGCGGTAGTTCGGAATCACGCTTCCGGCAATACGTTATCAGTCGTTTTGCACCATGAGTCGGCGGCAATGTGTTGCTTTCTCGGAATCAGCCGGCAAAGCCGGAGCTTTGCGCTACGGGGCTCGCGCGGATTCCCGACCCAGAACGCTACTCGTTTCGATCGCGAACGGAAAGGAACTCCGTTAGCGTCTCAGGCTGTTGGGTCTCCAGAATGCGCAGGATGCTGTGAGCGCGGGCCGGGGGCAGCAGCTTCAGCAGACGCCGCCGCTGCAGTGCTCGTTGAGAGCGCACGGTTTGCTCGACCAACTGATGGAGTCGTCGGAGCCGGTCCTGGTCTTTCGCGGAAAGCGCGCCAAACGTCCGGCAATTAGCGAAGACACGCTCGCCGTCGGGGCGACGGGAAATCTCCTGGTACCACGCGACCAACGACCGGCGTTCGCCGTGCGTCAGCGTGCTCCAGCGGTCCCACCCGCGGCCCGAACCCGGAGGGGTATTCAAAACGGGCGTGACAAGACGAGCGACGAAGGTCCTGGCCCCCACGGTAGCGATGAGAGTCGCTCCGACCACGATCGTGATGGTCAGGCGTCTCACGGGTTGCGCCCTCGGTTCGTGAGCAGAGCATCCAGCGTGATCGCCGTCGTGTAGTGGTCGGCGAGCCACGCATCGCTCCGGAGTGTGTCGAGCGCGTCAAGGTTTTTGAGCACTTGGCGCTGGATCGTCGGGGAGATGCCGAGATCGGCGGCGACCCGCTCGGTTTCGCGCGAAAGTGCGGTCAGCGACCAGGCCGACAAGACGACGACCACGGTCGTCGCGATGTAGCCGACCCAGGCGATGCGGTGTTGACGGCGGCGCTGCGCGGCGCGCTGCGGCGCGACGGCGGCGAGGCGCTCCAGGACGCGCTCGATGGCGCCCTCGGGGTGGCGCGGGTCGTCGGACAACTTGAGCAGATTGCTCAGGCCGCGTTCTTCATCCACGAGGCCGCGGCATTCGGCACACGTCGACAGATGGGTCACGCAAGCTCGTCGCTCGTCCGGGTCGAGACGACCTTTGATGAACCGATGGGCGAGCTCGGCGTCGAGGTGCCGCGTCACGTCTGGCCTCGCTTCCGTTTGCGCCATGGCGCCGTGCGGCGGCGCGGAATTCTTGGGGCCGGCCGCGGACCGGCAAGCTACGCGAGACCGGCGAGCTTGCTGCGCAACGTGGTCCGGGCGCGGGTGAGAAGGCAACGAACGGCCTCGACGGAGACTTCCAGGACCGAGGCGATCTGCTGATAGGACAGTTCCTCGTACTCGAAGAGCGTCAAGGCCACGCGCTGCTTGATCGGCAAATCGCCGATGGCTCGCGACACGCGGGACTTGAGCTCGTCCAGGTTCATTTCCCGATCGGGTCCGGATTCCGGGCGTGGGTCGGGCACTTCCGCCGAGGCCATGTCTCGGCCAGCGGTTTGCCGGCGGGAGTAAGCCTCTGTGACATGGTTGATCGCCGCGTTGGTGGCGATGCGATAGAGCCAGGTCGATAGACGCGCGGTCGGCTCATACGCGTCGGCCCGCGTGAGCACGCGCAAGAACACTTCCTGCGACAAGTCCTCCACCGCCGGCGGGTCGCGCACGATCCGCCCGATGTACCGCGCCACGCGCTCGAAATTGCGACGCACGAGCAAGTCGGCGGCCTCGGCGCTGCCGTCGCGCACGCGCAGCATCAACTGCGTGTCCAGGTCGGCCAGCACACCCCGATCAAAGGGTGGCTGGACGCGCGGGCGCAGCAACGTTGATCGCGTCTTCGTACTTGCGGCCTTGCGCATTTCTTGAACCCATCCCACGCGGGTCGAGACCTGCCGTGGGACTCTAATTCTAGTCAATCGTGGACAGCGGGGCAATGACAATTCGAGCGACGGACGGATGAATCCGCGCTCGCACATACCGGCTTTCCCTATTCGAGCACGTACGTCGATCCGGCCGTCAGGTCCGGCGGAGAGGTCAGACGCTCGCGCAAATGCACCGCGTCGACCGCATAATCGGGAGCGATCTCCAGCTCGACGGCCGGCTCGCCGTCCGCCCCGCGCGGAACCGTACAGCCGCAGGACTCCAGCCAGCGCGCCGCCCGTCGAATCAAGTCGCGCCGGGCTGTCGCCGGGGAGTCGACGCCTTCGGCATTCTTCACCGGGCTGAATTCCTCTTCGCGGGGTGTGTACAACACGATGGGATTGGACGCCAACGGAATCGCGTCGAAGATGAACATTTCGAGCTTCACGGCGTTGAGGGCGTCGGGTTCGACCGGGATGCCGTCGGACCCCACCGTCGTCACGCGTTTTTCGGCCCGGTGCCAGGGCAGGTGCACATCGGAACCGTCATCGGTCAGGCGCTCGACGAACGATCGGCTGAGACAATGGATGGCGATGCTGCCAGCGTCAAAGCGACGCGACCCGTCGGGATTTCGTTTCAGCGTGTATTCTTCGGGCAGATCGCTGTATTCGATGACGCTCAGCTTTCCGTCGGCAAGGCAGAAATTGCCGACACGCTCGAGGTCGTCGGCCTTGCTGACGGCCTTGCTGGACATTTCGGAATTGAGTGTGATGTGTAGTCCGATAAACAGCGGGTCGACTGCCTTGACCAGGGGATTGTCAATCTGAAAGTAGCTGATGTAGTCGATTCCACGGTGATTCATGTCGACCAACGCACCGCCGGCGCGCAGTGCCTGCAGGCTGCCGCCGTGCCCGTCCGGCGAAAGGGCCAACCGGTGCTTGCTCGCGAGCACGATTCGGCCGTCGGGAAGGAATGCCGGCATCTGGCCCTGCTGAAAGAACATCACGTCGGCGCGATCCAACCCAAAAAAATCGTGCGCTTCAAAAATCCGCAGCGTCGCTTCATGGTTGGAAGGGCTGGTCATGACGTACCACGGAGGCCGGGTTCCGTAGCGACGCTCGACGCCGATCAGGTACTGAGCGAACAGGTGGAACAGGCAGTGCGAACGCACCGGCGTGATCGGGAAGCCGCCTTTGGGTCCGTCATAGCCGAGCCGCGTGCCCTGGCCGCCGGCGACGGTGAAGGCCGCGACCTTTCCCGCCCGAATCGCATCGGCCCCGAGCTGCTCCGCTCGGCGATAGAGTTCGGCGTTGGCGGCGTCGGGCGCTACGGGGAGGACGGGAGCCGGCTCGATCCGTGTGGGGAGGGCGAAGCGGGGCCGGCCTCGCACATGGGTTTCGATGAGCGGGCGACAACGCTCGAGGTCAACTTGGTCGAGGTCGTCGAGCAGATCGGCCCGCTGAGGCTCGTTCAACTCCGGCCAAAAGTCCAGGAGGTGGGACTGCTCGCACGCAGCCAGTTGCCGCCTGTGAGCCTCGAATCGGTCATTCGTCGAAGTCATTCGTTCAATCCATCAACATGGAGCGTGCTCGGGTCCGATACGATACTTAATGCGAAGTGGCAAGGTCAAACGACGCGGATCAACCCGGGAAGGTGTGACGCGGCGCGACGTCCTGCGCGCGGCGGCGGCGGCGACGCTAGGCACCGTCTGCGCTCAGAAGGTGACGGCACAAGAAAAGCTCGCGGCGCAGCCGGCCCCAACCCGACTCGCGCGGCCGCCTTGGTGGATGGATTCGGAGACCGAGCGATCGCGTGTGGTCGACATTCGCTCGGGCTTGGTCGTGCGCGCGTCTTCGGCGGATCGCGTCGTGCTCGCCGAGATGCTGACGCACGGCATCCTCGCGCTGACAGGCGAGAGGCAGGCCGGCGAAGCTTGGCGGGCCGTTCTAGGCGACGCGCGCCGCATCGTGTTGAAATTCAACTCCGTCGGCGCAGAGATCATCAACACGTCCAACGCGATGGCCCACGTGCTCGTGACGGCACTGGATGCGGCCGGTTACGATCGCAAGTGGTTGGAATTGATCGAAATCGCGGACCCCATCACCAAGTCGCTTGGTGTCCGCGCGCGCCACGCCGCGCAGCGTGGCTGGGGAGCTACGATCGTCGTGGGGGCCAGGCCCGAGCCGGTGGCGCGCTATGTGTATGAGGCGGACGCCATCATCAATGTGCCGTTTCTCAAGACGCACCGCATCGCCGGTATGTCGGGCTGCTTGAAGAACTTATCTCACGCCGTCATTAAGCATCCCGGGTTGTACCATGCAAATGGGTGCTCCCCGTTCGTGGCCGAGGTAGTGGGCTCGGAAGCGGTACAATCGCGCCTGAAGCTGAACATCATCAATGCGGTTCGGATTGTGGGTGCGAACGGCCCGGAAGCTGCGGAAGGCGATATTATAGGACATGGTGGTCTGTTCCTGGGGTACGATCCCGTGGCGGTTGATTCTGTCGGGCTCGAATTGCTCGCGCTGGGGCGCAAGAACAAGGGAATTCGGGGAAATCTGGAGGTTCCCTATCTCATGGCGGCGGCGAACATGGGGCTCGGCCGGTCGCTGGCGCACGAAATCGAGCTTCGCATCCCGCAGGCCGGGAACTGAGTTTCGGCGGCGGAAATCCGAGTTTTTGGACATTTTCCATTGACATCGACGATGAGGACGATAACTTACTAGACGGAAGAGAGAAACTGTGCGACGGGATCGACGCAGGGTTATGCAAAGGTCATAGTAGACGTAATATTTGCTGTTCATACTGATTATCATCGAGACCTTGTTCTCAGCCCTCATTCGATCATCCCCGCTGTAAGCTCCCGCCGTATGAGTGCTGTCTCCTCCGCGCGTCGGATGTGCGCGCCGGACTCTGTCGACAGCGCTCTTGGCTTATCGGATACAACTTGAAGATGTGAATCCGCGCTGTGCCCGAACCCATGGGGCACAAGGTGTGGGTCCGGCGTTCGGACCCTGCACATCGCGCGGCGGTCGGTCGGGTTGCGCGGTGCGACCCGGATCGCGGACGGTGAATGGCCTGATCGACATTCGCTCGAGTCGCGGTGGCTTGCTCTTATCGATTCCATGCCGGGTACCCCGCATGGCGGACTGATCGGAAACTTGGACATCATGGGTAGCGTTTCTGGAGGATTTCCGTGAGACGAAGAAAGGCATTTACACTTATCGAGCTGCTGGTAGTGGTGGCGATCATCGCTTTGCTGATCTCCATTCTGCTGCCGGCCCTCTCGCGAGCGCGCGAAACGGCGAAACGCGCGGTCTGCCGGGCGAACATGCGCGGCATCGGGCAGAGCGAGCACATTTACGCCAACGATTACCAGGACTGGTTCCCGCAGGATCTGTACAACCCGATTACCAACAACCAGAACGAGCACGAAGTCGATTTTGTCACGAATATGGGTAGGGACTTGGAAGAAAAGATTACCGTGTTGGCCAACAACTCGTCCAGCACACACCCGTCGCGTTCGATGTTTCTGCTGATCATCCAGGGTGGGTCGGCGCCCAAGTCGTTCATCTGCCCCAGCTCGTCGGACACCGAAGACGACATGCGCAACAACGTCGCCGCCAATGCCACGGCCGCCCAGGCCGGAATCAATCGCTTCGACTTCAAAGGCTATCCCTTCATGAGCTACGGCTACCAGTTGGGATTCGCCCGCCGCGGAAAGGCACGCGAGTCGATGACCGGCTACAGCCAGATGCCGGTGAACGCCGACAAGGGCCCGTTTTTTGACGTCTCCAGCCGTCCGGGCGATCCGATCTGGTCCACACAGGACGAGCGCCGTAACGACATCGGAGACCCCAACTTCTCGGGGAACGCGGCGTTTATCCTGCGCATCGACGCCGAGACTTGGCGGCCGTACAACAGCCGCAACCACAACAGCGAAGGCCAAGTGGTGCTCTTCATGGACGGGCACGCGGACTTCCTGAACAAACCGGTGGCGGGCATAAATGATGACAACATCTACACCTACCAGTCCGGTTTCGAACTGATTGACGGCCTGCTCGGCATCGCGCCGCAGAACCGTTGGGGTCCGTTGACCGACACTGACGCGGTCATCGTTCCGTAGGTTCGCTTTCGTAAAGCGTAAGGACGGGGCGGCGAGGATCAACGGTCCTCCCGCCCCGTTTTTCATGCGCCGTCTCTCCAGTTACGATTCGGCCCCTTCAGACATCGTGACGAACGCGCGAGCGGCGCCGGCCGATCGCTTCCCTGATATCTCGTGGGACCCAAAAGGCAGGGCGCGGATGCCCCCTCGATCGCGTGTGGCCCATATTCTGGTGTATCACGTCATTTCGACATTGCTCGTGTCGACCGGCGGGTTCACGCTCTTCGCCATGTTCCCGCTCATCGCCCGCCTGCGGTTCGGCGCGGGCGATTGGCAGACCGCGATGGTGACCGCGGCGGTGCCGACGCTCTTGTTGGCGTCGATCTTCTGGAGCGAGTTGCTGCGGCGGATTTCACCCGCGCGCTACCTCGTCATCCATTGGCTGACCGCCATGCTGCCGATCGCCTTTATTGCCGGGGCGCGGAATTTTGAGCATTTGCTGATCTGCTATATCGTCGCGTCGGCGGGGTTCGGCGGCTGGTCGCCGGTCAACGGCATCCTGCTGAAGCGGTTTTACAAAGATTCGACGCGCGGGCGGGCCTACGGCGTGCTGAACGCGGCCCAGTTGATCGGCGGTATGGCGACGGTCTGGGTGATCGGGCGCTGGCAGACGGGCGACCCAGACGCTTTTCGGATCTTCCTACCCGGAGTCGTGCTCATTCAAGGGCTCGGCGTCGCGATTCTGATCCGGCTCGCGACGATCACCGAGGACCGCACGCCGGCCGCACCCTCCGAGAAGAGGCCCTGGTCCGGCGTGCTGGCACCGGTCATTCACATGCATCGCACGCTGCGCGCGGATCGCAATTTCCTGCGCTACGAAGCGGCATTCATGACCTACGGCGCGGGTTTCATGATCTGCGAAGTGCTGCTACCGGTGCTGGTCACCGACAAGCTGCACCTGAATTACGAAGAGTTTGCCGAACGCGCCGTGGTCGCGCAGCGGCTCGGAATGCTTGCACTCGCCCTGCCAATGGGCTGGGTGATGGACCGCATCGGTGCCACGCGAACATCCGGACTTTCGTTCGCTTGGCTGGGGCTTTATCCGATCCTGCTGCTCTTGGCGACCGGCCCGAACGGGCTGACGGCGGCGAGCGCGTTGTTTGGATTTGCGATGGCCGGCGTCGTCGTCGGTTGGATGCTCGGTCCGGTGGCGCTGGCGCCCTCGCCGGAAAAAGTTCCGCACTACGTCGCCATCCACGCGACATTGGTGGGATTTCGCGGCATCCTGTTTCAAGGGCTGGGCATGCTCCTTTATCGCATGAGCGGGAGCTTCACTTGGCCGCTGGCTCTCGCTTCGTTCGCGTTCGTGGCGGGCGCCTGGCAGATGTGGAAGCTGCACGGCCGAATGCGCGGTTCGCCTCCGCCGCAGAATTTCAAGACGTAGGCCCGGAACGCAACGACGGTGGATCGGGCCTGAGAGCCGAGTCTGGCGGGCGAGGTGCGACCTTCGCTTGTAATCAGCGGCGAATTGCGTATACATTCGCGATAGGAAACCATCCTTCGGAACCCGGGTGAGATTGTGTCGATCGATCCGCACGATTTAGACGATGCCGACCTGAAGCGCCAGCTCGAGGAGGCTCTCGGCGACTTGGCGCCCGGTGAGCTCGAACAAGCTTCCGCCGCCGGACCGTCCCGGCTGGACCCGGACGAGAGAGGCCGGATACAAGGTCGGATTCTCGACATTCGCGGGCCGGACGTGTTCATCGATATCGGCGGTAAGAGCGAGGGCTTTCTGACGCTCGACGATTTCGAGGCCGATCATCCACCGGTGGTGGGCGAGTCGCATGCCTTCGTGATGCAGGGCTTCGACGGCGATTCGGGCCTGATGCGGCTTTCGCTGCGCGAGGCACGGCTGGAGGTTGACTGGGAGTCGCTGCACGCCGGCGACGTAATTGTCGCGCGGGTGACGGGTGTGAACACCGGCGGCCTCGAGCTGGACGTGGGTGGGCAGCGGGCGTTCATGCCCAAGAGCCAGGTCGATCTCGTCCGGCACGATAGTTTCTCCCAGTTCGTCGGCCACAAGCTCGAATGCGAGATCACCGAGATCAATCGCTCCAAGCGCAATCTGCTGGTAAGCCACCGTCGCATTCTCGAGCGCGAGCGCGAAGAGACGCGCGAGCAGTTGCGTTTCCAGTTGGAAGAGGGGCAGGTCCGCGCCGGCGTGGTGAGCCGGTTGACGGATTTCGGTGCGTTCGTCGACCTGGGCGGCATCGACGGATTGCTGCACGTCAGCGACATGAGTTACGCCCGGATCGCCGACCCGCGCAGCGTGCTGAAGCCAGGCGATCAGGTGGAGGTCAAGATCCTCAAGATCGACCTCGTAAAGGACCGCATCTCGCTGGGGACGAAACAGTTGACCGCCGACCCCTGGGAGCTGGTCCCGACCAACTATCGCTCCGGGAACGTCGTCGACGGGCGCGTCACCAAACTGATGGACTTCGGCGCGTTCGTCGAGGTCGAGCCCGGCGTCGAGGGCTTGATACCGATCAGCGAGTTGAGCTGGACCGTGCGGATTCGCCATCCGCGCGACGTGCTCAACGAAGGCGACAACGTGCGCGTATCGGTGCTGGAAGTGGACGCGCAGAAGCGGCGCATGTCCCTGAGCCTCAAGGCCATGGGGGCGGACCCCTGGGTCGGTGTCGCCGATCGCTTTGTGCCCGACGCCGTCATGAGCGGCGCCGTGACGCGTCTGGCCGATTTCGGGGCGTTTGTTCGGCTCGAGGATGGGGTCGAGGGGTTGGTTCACATCTCCGAGCTCAGCGAGCAGCGCGTCCGGCGCGTCAGTGACGTGGTCGAGGTCGGCAAAGTGGTCGAAGTTCGCGTGCTCTCGGTCGATGTGGAGCGGCGGCGCATCTCGCTTTCGATGAAACGCCTCTCGGGGGCGGATGGCGACGCCGATGCGGCGGGAGAGCCCGCGCCCAAGGGCAAGCCGCGCAAGGAGCGCAAGCGAGAGCGCCCGTTGCGCGGCGGGCTGGCGTGGTGATTTCGAGCTCGATTCACTGGGTCCCGCCAACGCTTTCGGATGGGTAGCGCGTAACGCGTGGTCGGGTACCGCCGGGGAGTCGTCCAAGGGCAGGGCGCATCACGAAGCGGAAAGTGCGATTCCGGGCATAAGAGGTCCTTCGAGGCTGCGCCAAAGGTACCACGTCGCGTAGGAGCGGTGGGGGCGCCACGGCTCGGCCAGATCTTGCAGAGTGTCGGCGCCGGGCATTTCATCCGATCCGATGAAGAGGCGCACCGCTTTTCGCAGGCCCAGGTCGTCGACCGGCCAGACATCGGGCCGCTCGAGACAGAAGAGCAGCAGCATTTCCGCGGTCCAACGCCCGATGCCTTTAACGGCCGTCGTTGCCGCGATGACCTCGTCGTCGGGCATCCGTCGCAGAGCGGGCGCCGTGAGCCGGCGCGTCGCAAAGTGCTCGGCCAAGTTCAGAATGTATTGTACTTTGGCGCGCGACAGGCCGGCGCCGCGAAGCCGGTGGGGGCTGAGCGCGCGGATGCCGCTGGCCGTGACACGGCCGCGCGGGCAGAGCCCGCGCACGCGCTTCTGAATGGCCGCCGCCGCGGACATGGAGATTTGCTGTTGAATGATCGAACCGATCAGAGCGACGAAGATGACGTTCGCCAGCGCCATCATGATGGTCTGATTGATGCCCATCATGATCGAGGGGCGGGCCAACGGCAGTTGAACCTTCAAGAGGGTCTGCGCCGGGGTCGCGCCATAGGATTGCGACGCTTCGACGACCTCCCTGGAGACCTGTCGAATGCCGAGATTGGTCAGCCGGATCACGGGCGGCGACGCGTAGATGACCGTCGACACGATCGCCGCCGTCGTGCCGATGCCGAAGAGCACGAGCACCGGCACGAGGTAGACGAATATCGGTATGGTCTGCATCGTGTCGAGGATGGGCCGGACGAATAATTCGATCCGATCGTTCCGAGCGCAGGCGATCCCGACGGGAACGCCGAAGAGAATGGACAGGACCACGGCGATCGTGATGATGACGAGGGTCGCGAGGCTGGCCTCCCAGAGGCCCATGGATCCCATGAAAAACAGACCCGCCGCACAAAACGCGCCTAAAGAGACGCCCCCGATCTTCGTCGAGACGATAAACGAGCCCAGGATGATGAAAGGCCAGGGCAGCCACAAAACGAAATCTTCCAAATAACCATAGACTAATTTTATGGCGTAGCTAATCGG
>JACZRH010000095.1 GCA_022574815.1 Planctomycetota bacterium
CCGCATTCTAAGAGCCGCACACCACAGGACGGGCGACGCATGGTGCATCTATCCGACCTACGACTTTGCGCACGGCCAGTCGGATTCGATAGAGAAGATTACCCATTCACTCTGCACGCTGGAATTCGAAGACCACCGGCCGCTCTACGATTGGTTCTTGGACGCGCTGGACGTGTATCAGCCTCGACAGATCGAGTTCGCGCGGCTCAATCTGACTTACACGGTTTTGAGTAAGCGCAAGCTCACCGATTTGGTTGAGGAGGGGCACGTAAACGGCTGGGATGACCCGCGAATGCCCACGCTCGCCGGCCTGCGCCGCCGGGGCTACACGCCGGAGTCCATCCGCGATTTCTGTGGGCGCATCGGCGTGGCGAAGGCCGACAGCACGAACGAAATCGAACAGCTCGAGCATTGCCTGCGCAAGGACCTCAACAAGCGCGCGCCGCGCGTGATGGGAGTGCTCGACCCGCTGCGCGTTGTCATCGAAAACTATCCGGAAGACCAGACCGAAGAGCTCGATGCGGTGAACAATCCCGAAGACCCGGATGCAGGCACTCGAAAGGTACCGTTTTCCCGCGTGTTGTACATCGAGCGAGAGGATTTCATGGAGGACCCGCCCAAGAAATTCTTCCGGCTCGCTCCCGGCCGCGAGGTCCGCCTGCGCTACGCCTACTGGATCAAGTGCGTCGAAGCGGTGAAGGACCCGGCCACCGGCGAGGTGACCGAACTGCGCTGCACCTACGACCCCGCGACCCGCGGCGGTGAGGCCCCGCCACCCGATGCCGACGGCAAGATTCGCAAGGTCAAGGCCACGCTGCATTGGGTCTCGGCCGAGCACGCGGCCGACGCCGAGGTGCGGCTGTACGATCGGCTGTTCAAGGTCGAAGCGCCCGACCGCAAGCCGAAGGATGCGCCCAAAGACTGGGACTTCACGCAAAACCTCAACCCGGACTCGTTAGAGACGCTCCCGGACGCGAAGCTCGAGGCGGGCTGGCGCGCTGCCGCCGATTGCGCGTCGTGGCCGGACGGCATCGCCCGCGTGCAGTTCGAACGGCAGGGCTATTTCTGTCTGGATCCTGACGCGACCGACGCCAAGCCGGTATTCAATCGCACGGTGACGCTGAAGGACACCTGGGCGCGGATCGCGAAGAATCAGAGCCAGAAGCGTTAGCCGGCGCCTTTACGTCGCGCCCTGTCGCCTGTGGCTAGCGCAGGGAAAAACGCCGGATTTGTCGTCCGAAGCCTCGCGTCTTCGCGGTTTTGAGCGATTCGCAGAAGTCGCCTTTGATTTCCTCGCGGTGCTTTGCGGGCGGGTCCCCCGCGCTTTCAAGCGTGGGGGACCGACTCGAGCACGACTGAAATTCGACAGTGATCCGTCCCCCGCCCTTGAAAGGGCGGGGACCAAGCACCCACGCCGCTTTCGCTCATGAATGGAAGACGGGGCGATCCGCCGTTGCCCTGTGAGTCGCCCGATCGCGGGGCTTGCAATCGCGGCGCTTCGCGACAACAATACTGGGCTTGAGAATCGGAGTGGTCGCCGCCGGCGCGGCCTCAGGCGCAGAGAGAACGTGGGTTATGAAAAAAGGCATTCATCCGGACTACAAGCAGACCGCCGTCCGCTGCGCGTGCGGGAACGAATTTGAGACCCGCGCCACGACCGAAAAAATCGTCGTCGAAATCTGCAACGTCTGCCACCCCTTCTACACCGGTAAGCAAAAGTTCGTCGACACCACCGGCCGCGTCGAGCGCTTCCAGAAGAAGTTCGGCGGCAACTACTTCAAAAAGGAGCCGGCCAAGCAAGCCGGCAAGTAGCTACGCTTGAGTTATCCCGCTACGGTCCGGTGCCCGCGCCGGGCCGTAGTTTTTTGTATACCGCGGGTCCGGGGCCTCAAAAGGGGGGGAGCGACACTGTCGGGCCTGAGGGTCGGGTTCATCGCACGCCCGTGCGAGCCCCGCCGACGACCCTGGAGTCGGTTACGTGCCGCGAGCCGTGAGATCGATGACGGCGCAGCGAGAACCATGAGCAGCGACGTGCCCGAGCCAGTTTGGATCGCCCGCCTCGAGCAGATGGCCCGCCGCGCCGACGAGATCGCGGCCCAAATGAACGAGCCGGAAGTAGCCGCCAACCGTGCGCGCATGGTGAAGCTCGCGCGGGAGCACGGCCAACTCAAGAAAACCGTCAAGCCCTATCGCGACTACCGGGGCGTGATCGACCAGATCAACGAGTCGAACGAGATCCTCGCCGACGCGTCCGCCGACGCGGAGCTGCGCGAGCTGGCCGAGAGCGAGCTGCCGGAGCTGTCCTCCCGCCGCGAGAAGCTGCTGAACACGCTCCAGGAAAATCTGGTCACCGGCAACGAGTCCTCGGTTCGATCCATCATCCTGGAGATCCGCGCCGGCACGGGCGGGACCGAGGCGGCCCTCTTCGCCCGCGACCTGCTCGACATGTACACCGCCTACGCCGCCCGCAAGGGCTTCAAGACCGAGATCCTGTCCCTCTCGTCGGCCGAGCTGGACAGCGTGAAGGAGGCCATCGTCAACATCACCGGCGACGAGGTCTACCTGCACTACCGCTTCGAGGGCGGCGGCCACCGCGTGCAGCGCGTGCCCAAGACCGAGTCGCAAGGCCGCATTCACACCTCGGCCGCAACGGTCGCGGTCTACCCCGAGCCGGAAGAGGTCCAGATCGAGATCAACTGGGACAAGGACGTCATCGAGCACGTCAGCCGCGCCGGCGGCCCCGGCGGGCAGAACGTCAACAAGGTCTCGAGCGCGATCAAGCTGGAGCACCGGTCGACCGGCATCACGGTTTCGATGCGGGACGACAAGAGTCAACACAAGAACCGCGCCAAGGCCCGCCGTATTCTCCTGTCGCGCGTCTTCGAGCTGCACCAGCGCGAGCAGCAGGAGAAAATCGCCTCGGAGCGCAAGAGCATGGTGGGCAGCGGCGACCGCAGCCAGCGCATCCGCACCTACAACTTCCCGCAGGACCGCTGCACCGATCATCGCATCGGCAAGGACGCCTTCGGGCTGGAGCGGATTCTCGGCGGCGAGTTCGACGAGTTTCTCGGCGAACTACGAGATCGCGACCTCAAGTTGCGTCTCGAAAGCCTCTGACGCGTCGTTTCGCGAGCAGGCCTGTCGGTGCGCCACCCGGCCCCACTCCTCCACTCCGCTGCTCCCCCACTCCCCACGCCCGTCCGGCTTGACCAATCCTCCGCTGCCCGCGACATTCAAGGGATGGAAGCTCTCACCCGGGAATCACCGGCCAAGCTGAATCTCACGCTGCGTGTGCTGCGAAAGCGCGACGACGGATACCACGAGATCGAATCACTCGTGACGCGCATCGGGCTCTGCGATACGGTCAGCGTGTCGGAGCGGCCGAACGGACGCCGGACGCTTGAGTGCAACGACCCTTCCATCCCGAATGACGAGACCAATCTCGCGCTGAAAGCCGCGAGCGCGCTCGCCGACCGCGCAGCCAAAGACCGCGGCGTCCACATCGAAATCACCAAACGCATCCCGGCCGGCGCCGGACTCGGCGGCGGCAGCTCCAACGCCGCCACTACGCTTATGCTGCTCAACGAGTTGTGGCGGACCGAATTGACCCAACCCGAACTGGCCCGCCTCGGGGCGGCGATCGGTGCCGACGTTCCGCTCTTCTTTCACGAGCCGCTTTGCGTTCTGCGAGGGCCGGGAGAGAGAATGGAGGATCTGAACCTTCTCTTTGGGGCCTGGGCGGTCGTCCTATTCCCGAAGATACACTGCGACACCGCCCGGGTTTACCGCGCATGGGATCCGGGCGCCGGGCGGCTGCAGCGCCCGTCGCTCGAGCACGTGCTCGGCAAACTCGACCGGCCCGCCGAGCTCATGACGCTACTTTTCAACGACCTCGAGGCTCCCGCACTCGCGACCCATCCCGATCTCGCGGCGGTGGCCCGAGACGCGGCCAGCGCCGCGGGAAGCCCCTGGCGCATGACCGGCTCGGGCTCGACGTACTTTCGGCTCTTCGACGATCCGTCACGCGCTCGTGCCTGCGCGACGGCGATTCACGCAAGATGCGACCTGAAAGCTCAGGTAGTCACCGCGGGAACTCCGTCCTAGCCCGCGCGCGCCGGCTGGGCTAGGGCGACCTTGCGAATCGAGCGCGCGGCCCGCGTGCCTCAGAACTGCGGGCCGGCCCAAACCGGGCGTCGCCGCGGGCTTCGATGGTTGATCGGGCTTCATTTGCACTTGACGGATCGCTATGATTTCGCTCCGGGTCGACCTCAGGAGGACGGGCATGTGGCACCGGACGCGGGCCTCTCTCGTGCGTTGCTTTCTGGGCGTGTTGGTGAGCGGATGCGCGGCGCCGCAGTCGGCGGTGCGCGCTGAGCCGGCCCACCCGAATCAGGAACACGGAGCGATTGACGTGGCTTCCAAGAAGACGAAGCAGTCGCGGCGCACGCTGCGCGCGGACGATCTAAAAGGGCTCAAATGGCGCAGCATCGGGCCGGCGAACATGGGCGGACGCGTCGCCGACATCGCGATCGCACCCGGAAACCCCAAGACGTTCTACGTCGGGTTTGCGACCGGAGGTATCTTCAAGACCACCAACAACGGCACGACGTTTTCGCCCGTCTTCGACAAGTATGAGACCGCTTCGATCGGGTCGCTCGCGGTGGCAGACGCCCCGCCCGACTGGCCGGGCTGGGCGGATGAAAAACCCGACGAAAGCCAAGCCGACGCGAAAGAAAAAGATCCCGCCGAGCGCGGAAAGGCCAAGATCATCTGGGTCGGAACAGGCGAGGGCAACGGCCGCAACAGCTCATCCTGGGGGCACGGCGTCTACCGTTCGACCGACAGCGGCGGGAAGTTCGAGCATCTCGGACTCGCCGACTCGCACGACATCCCGCGCCTCGCCGTCCACCCGCGCGACCCGGACGTTTGCTACGTCGCCGCCCTGGGGCACCTTTGGGGTCCCAACCAAGAGCGCGGCTTGTACAAGACGACGGACGGCGGCAAGTCCTGGACGCGCGTTTTGTTCATCGACGAAAACACCGGAGCCTGCGACGTGATCCTCGATCCGCGCGAGCCGGAGACCGTCTATGCCGCGATGTACGCCCGACGCCGCACGGCGCACAGCTTTCAAAGCGGCAGCCCCGCAGGCGGCATTTACCGCTCGACGGACGGCGGCGCGAACTGGACCAAGCTCGAGCGCGGGCTGCCGTCGCAGACGGGGCGCGTGGGTCTGGACGTCTACCAATCCGACCCGCGCATCGTGTACGCGGTCGTCGAGTCGGACGAAGGCGGCAGCGGTCGCGACCCGTTTGACGACCGCAGCGCCGCCGGCGGCGTGTATCGCTCCGAGGACCGCGGCGAATCGTGGACGCGCGTCAGTGCCTTCAACCCGCGCCCCTTTTACTTTTCCAAGCTGCGCATCGACCCCAAGGACGACCAGCGCATCTACCTGCTCGGTTGGGGGCTCTACATTTCCGACGACGGCGGCAGGCACTTCCGCGCCGGCGGAGCCCGCAAGCCGCACGTCGACATGCACGCGCTGGTGATCAACATCGCCGACACCGACCACCTGCTGATGGGGACCGATGGCGGGATCTACCTTTCGTTCGATCGCGCCGAGACGTGGGACTTTCTGAATCACGTCGCGGTCGGGCAGTTTTACAACGTCGCCGTCGATATGTCCGACCCCTACCGCGTCGGCGGCGGACTGCAGGACAACGGCTCGTGGATCGGCCCCAGCGCGACGATCTGGGAGTCCGGAAAGGACGCGCTCGGCGTCGAAGGCACCGGCATCACCAACCGCGACTGGCAGTTCATCAATAACGGCGACGGGTTCCACGTCGCGTTCGACCCGAGCGACCGGAACATCGTGTATGCTGAAATGCAAGGCGCCAACATCGTGCGCGTCCATCTGGACACGGGCCGGCGAAAGTTCATCAACCCCGCGCCCAAGGAAGGCGAGGCCCGCTTTCGATTCAATTGGAACAGCCCGTTCCTGCTCTCCGCGCACGACCCGACCGTCCTGTATCTCGGCGGAAACTTCGTGTTCAAGCTGACCGAGCGCGGCGAGCGTTGGGAGCGGATCAGCGGCGACCTGTCCGCCCGCGAGCTCGAGAAGATCACGACGGTCGGCTCCGACGCGGAGACGCACGGCACGGTCGTGTCGCTGGCCGAGTCACCGCTTGCGAAGGGAACGCTCTGGGCGGGCAGCGATGACGGGCTGATTCACCTGACGCGCGACGACGGCAAGTCCTGGACCAACGTGACGCCGACGGAGGTCGGCGGCCTGTACGTTTCCAAAATCGAGGCTTCGCACCACGACGCGAGCACGGCCTACGCGGCCGTCGATGGGCATCGCAGCGACGACTTCGCGGTGCGGCTGCTGAAAACGACGGACGCCGGAAAAACGTGGCGCTCCATCGCCGGCGACCTGCCGGCCGGCTGGCCCGTGAAGGTCGTGCGCGAGGATCACTCGAATGCAAAAGTCCTGTACGCCGGAACGGAACAGGCGGCGTATGTCTCCATCGATAGCGGCGAGCACTGGCTTAAGATGAACAACGACTCGCTGCCGACCGTCGCGGTGGACGATCTGGTTCAGCATCCGCGCGAAATGGACCTGGTTGTTGGGACGCACGGGCGGTCCATCTACGTGCTCGATGATGTGTCGGCGCTGTCGCAGCTTTCGCGGGAGGTCCTGGATTCCGAGCTGCACGCTTTCAAGATCCCCGACGCGAAGCCGCGCTTGTTCCTGCCGTATGCCGGTCTATGGGGCGACCGGATGTTCATGGCCAAGAATCCGCCTATGGGAGCCCGCATCACCTACTGGATCCGCGACTACAGCGGCGACGAGGTCAGCGTGACCATCACGAACACAGCGGGCACGAAGGTTCGCAAGCTGACCGGCACGAATCGGCCGGGTCTCAACCGCGTCGTTTGGGACTTGCAGCTCGAGGAGTACGACCGCTTGAGCAATCTGGACGAATGGCTGCGGCAGACCCAGTTCGCTCCGCCGGGGGAGTACATCGCCACAATCACCTGCGGCGAGCGGAAAGCCAAGCGGAAGTTCGTCGTGTTGCCGGGGCCGGGCGCGGCAACCGATTGATCGGGATCGCCGATGGGCGTCGCGCGGCGCCGACCGGACGCGGTTTTCCATGAGTACGAAATCTTCCGACCGGCCGGGAGGCCGAAACGAGCGTGTCGAATTACCCTATGTAGAAGAGGCGGCCCGTACGGCGATTATTCCTTGCTCGATCGCGTACCGCAGCGTGCGTCAGCGCCTTTTCCCCTTCACCTTCAGGATCATCCGCGGGCTTAAACCGCTGCCGGTGGCTCCCGCAGCCGGAGGGCGCACAACCGGCGAATCAAGCACCGTGATCGTGACGTGACGAGGCGCCGCCGTGGCGCCCTCGTCGTCGCGCACGTCAAACCGGATATTGTAGGTCCCGCTCTGGGAGAAATCCGGAATCCAATAAAACTGGGTACTCCAGGCTGCGCCCCAGGTTCCCAGCGAGGCGCCACTCGGCAAAGCGAAGGCCGAGTAGGTCAGATCATCGCTTATGTATCCGGATTGCTCGAGCTCGCGATCGACGGCCCAGGGTGTGATCAACACCAACTGACCTTCGCGAACCGTCACGTCGCCGATGGCGTTCTGGAGCGGCGGGTCGTTCGACTCCGGGTGGGGATCGCCGGTCGCGCGCACGAGGAATTGGACTCGTGCGGTCTCTCCTTCGTCGTCCGTAACGGTCAGTATCGTCAGGAAATTCCCGCCCGCGTACGTGTGTGTGATGCGCGGGCCGTCGCCCGACTGAACGGAGCCGTCGCCGAAGTCCCAAGAATAGGTCAACACACCCCCGTCCAGGTCGTACGATCCGGAGGCGTCGAACGTCAGCGGAAGCGGGGCGATTCCGAACGGCGGCTCGTCGGGACCATAGTCAAGAAGACCGTCATCATCGAGATCGCCGTCCGCTTGCGGGTTTTCGATCACGACCAGCGCGATCGGGGGCACCGCGAGATCCATCTCCGCCGCGCTGAAGAAGGCCAGGTCGATCGTGAAGTCCGGCATGATCAATTCGTTCGTGCCCGCCGTCACTTCGGCGCGTCCCACAGTTCTTCCGGTGGCCGGGTCGATCCAGAATCCGGTTCCCGGCCGGGGGATGTCGATCTGCACGGTCTGCCCGCGAACGGGATTCACGTGGTCGGCGTAGTGATGAAAGTAGGCGGCCGCGACATCGCTCGAAGCCAGCCCGTAGGCCCGGATCAAGGAGCTGTCGAATCCGCGGACGTTCGACGGCTGCGGGATCACCGTGTCCGCGCGAATCACGCGGTCGCCGAACCACTGCAACATCTGAACGTATTGACGCTCCTCCCGGCCGATGTACAGGTTGGCGGCCCCGCCGCCGGCCCCGTTGGTCGCCCACGACGTGTTCCAGAACAGAAAGCTGATCTCTCGAAAAAAAGCCGTCCAACTGCGCAGGCGCATCCGCAAAGCCGAGTCGGGCAGCCAGTTGCCTTTGGCAAACCCCGGCGGCGTGCTGTTGCCTTGTTCCCCGACGATGACCGGTTTGCCGCTCGCCTTCCACTGGGAGGCGAGGTTGGCCGTGCGCCTATCGGAATCGAATTCGCTTTCGGCCTGGTACCAGTGCGGTGCGTTGATTTCGATTTCATTCAGCTCGGGGCGTTGCCAGCTAGTGGTGACGGGATGCCCGTACGGGTCCTGGCCCCGGATGTGCTGCGCCACCACCGCGATCCACTCGCTCGACGCATTTCTCTCGTTCTGCAATTGCCAAACGTCGATGTAGGCGCCCCAGCGGTTGACGCAGTAATCGACAAACCGATACAGCTCAGGCGGCGGCGGGGTCTGCGGATTGTTGTCCAGCAAGTACCCGAACAAACCGTAGAAGACGTGAAATCCATGTGCGCGCAGACGCTGCATGAGCCAATCGAAGTGCTGCGCCGTGGCGGAGTCGTAGACCGTCAGGGCGGGATTGGCCAGATTGGGCGAGCAATTGGCCTGAGAATATCGGAACATGTTGAATCCGGCGGCGGCGTAGCTGCTCAGGTACACGTCGGCCTGTGCTGCCCCGACAAAAGCCCCAACCCGGTCACCGCCGTCTATATTGTAAACGTCGTTGTCCCCCGTACAATCGTTGAATCCAATCGGTACGAATGGCCGGCCGTCCTCCCGTATCCAGCGGAAAGGGTTCGTGTCGTTTTGCCTCAGAAAGCCGGGAAGGTCGTCACCGATGTACGCCTGAAACGATCCGGAACCCCGCGCTTCACTTCCGGTGGGAAGGTGAGTGAAGCGGTACTGATACGTCCAGGTGCCGGCCACTGATGGCGCGAAGCGGACTTTCCATAACGAGAGCGGGCCTGGGACCGTGGCGTAGTAGAAGCCCCCGACTTCGACCTGCAGCGTTCGATCCGGAGCCACGAACGTCGCGAAAACAGCAACATCGTCGAAGTTGCGCTGCCCGCCGTAGTCGATCGGCTGCGTCAACGTCAACTCGAAAACACCATGAACCGGAACCCGGTCGGCGCGCGGCAAGCCCGGGGACGTGGCATAGGTGGTCACGTTGGTCAACGGTTGGGCCTGCCCCGTGCAACACACACCGGCCAGGACCACGACCAGACACGAGATACGCATAGGACTGGACCGCACGGTGAGTCTCCTGGTTCGCGAATGAGCGCTCAGGAGCGACAACCGCACAATCGGACCGCACGGCGTCGCCGCTCCTCGCAGCCCGACGGGGATGATCCATCCCAGCGTTTCCGCTTCTTTCCCGGGCTAACTCTCCTACTAGTGTTGAATATTACCGGCAAGCGAAGCCTCGTGCAAGGACAAGGTGCGCTCGGCGAGAAACCGGTCAAGGCCATCGCGTTCTCCGGTTTGCGGGGGCCGGCATCGGCCGGGGCACACCCCCTCGGCCACACCCGGGGTCGCTCAGAAGACTCCGAGCACCCGCATGCGAAACGCTCTCGGGCTATTTCAGAGCGACGAAGGCGAGACGCCTCCATTCGTTCTGCGAGGCCGATCCCACCAGCCGACCCGAGCGATCAATCGCGAACACACGCGGAATTCGCCGAACGCCCCAGTGGCGGGCAAACGAATTGGCCCGGCCGAGCTCGTCGTTGAATTGGGGCCAGTCCAGCCCCAACTCGGTTGTCGCCGCCGACATTGCGGCGCGGGTCGCATCCAGGCTTACTCCGACGACGGCGAGTTCCGGATGCTCGCGGCGCAGCGTCTCGACCTCGCTCACGCAGCGCCGCGCCGCCTCATCGTACGCGGCCCAGACGACGATGAGCACGGGCCGGCCGGCAAGCTCGCGCGTGTCGACGTTGCGCCCGTCCGCATCGCGAAACGCCAGCCAGAACAGCTTGCCGGTCGCGTCCTCTCGCCGCAGCCGCGCGGCAAGGTTCTCGGTCGTCAAATGGTTCGGGAACGCGCGGGACATCAGGTCAACCAGTTCGCGCATTTCGGCGCGCTCCCCGCAGCGGGCCGCGTGCTCGAACAGAATTGTCGCCAGGCGCGGGGTGTGGCGGCTGCGCGGGTAGCGCCGCACGTATTCGCGATAGGCCTCGAGTGGTGCGGCGGTCGCCGGCGAGGCCGCCGTCGACGCAGGCTGACTTGCCGTGTTCGGCCCCGCCAGTCGATCGCAGAGGATCTTCCAGTAGGCCGCCTCGTGCTGCACCGCGGCGCTCGGCGGGCTGGTCAGATATCGATCGACCCGTTCGCGCAGCGGCGCGCAATCCCCGCCGGAGAGTGCCGCAATATCAAAAAGCGTCGCGAGCTCGAGCCGGACCGCATCGTCGCGGTGCGCCCCGCCGGGATAGAGGGTCAGGTACAGCCGAATGCGTTCGGCCAAGGCGCGCTTGTTCGTCAGGGTCGAAGCGAACCAATCCTCGTACGGCTGCGAGGTCGGCGCGCGGCTGCGCAGCGTGACGATTTCGCCCCAGAGCCTCTCCTCGCGCGAATCGGAAACAGCCTGCCCCGACGAGGCGTTGGCGGCTGTCTGAGCCGGCCCGACCGCGGACGCCCAGGCCAGGGTGCACACCGCGCCACATGCGATCAGGACTTCGGCCACACGCTTCATCGACGTATCGTCCCACAATGACGCCGCACACCCGTAACGTGGCCGCCGGGTTCTTATGGCGGCGCTATTTGGAGACAATTGCCACCGCACGATCGAGCAGCTCGTCCCGGCCCTCCCGGATTCCCCGAATGGTGCGCGAGATCGGCACGGTCGGCAAGATCCCGACGCCGTGATGGCGAGAACCGTCATGTTTCAGCACCTTCATGCCCGTCCACATGACGCGGTAGCCGCCCGGCAGGCTGAACGGGTTGACGTTTCCATTCGTGCCGGCCGTCGGTCCGCCGACGATCTCGGCGAGCTTGTAATGCTCCACGATTCCCAGCAGCGTTTCGGCAAAGCTGATGGCGCGAGCGTCGGTCACGAACGCGACCCTGGCGGAAAAGTGCGGCGACTTCGGCTGCACCGGCCAGTTGCTGAACCGAAAGGTCATATTCCGGCGATCGGGTTCGCGGACCTTGGGCACGAGCCATTGCGCGCAGGTGAGCGGCTCTTCGGTCAGGTGCGCGAGCATCTCCATCGTGCGCGGGTAGCCGCGCAGGTCGAACACGATGCCGCGCGCTTTGGCGAGCTTGGGCAGGGCCTCTTGGAAGTCCGCGGATTCGATTCGATCGAGGTCGACGTAGAAAATGCCGGAATCGAGTTCGGCGACCTTGTCCGGTCGGGCCTCACTGGGGATCGCGTTGGCCGCGGCGCGGCGCAGGTTGACCGTGCGCGTGTCGGCGTCGCCCCTTTCGATCTGAAGCGCGACCTGCTCGCCCGGCTCGCCGGCCAAGATGGCCCGCAACGCCCGAAAGCGGCGCCATTGGGGCGTCGCGCCCGAGATCAGCTCTTCGGCGTCGGCGAGCACCGCCTCGGGCTTGCGCCCGTCGATGCGGCGGACGATATCCCCCGGTTTGACGTCGGCGGCTGCGTCCTTCGCAACCGCCGTTATCACGAGTTGCTCTTCGACCCAATCCCAGAGGACCGGAAGATGGGCCTGCGCGGGATCGGACGCGTGCATGACGCGACCGTGCCCGTCGTGCAAATCGGCCACCATCCGCCGAAGCGTTTGAAGGAAGGCACGTTCATCGGCGTCGATCGCGGCGGACGTGAGGCTGCTGCGCAAGGTCTTGGCCCAGTCGGCGTCCACCACGTCGAAATAGGGATAAAAGTGCTGGAATACGTTCCACGCCAATGCCACGTCCGCAAGCCGCGTCTCGCGGTCGTCGCCGCTGTAGAGGCGTCGGGGCTTGGAGTCGGAGTCGGTTTCCGCTTGCTTGTCGGCGGCGTGCGGGAGGGTCCCGCGCTCGTCGGCGAAGAGTGCCAGCGGAACCATGCACGCCACGCCGGCGCCCAGCTCGGCGACCCACGGGTGTGAGGGATCGGCAAAGGATTTCGGCAACTTGCCGCCGGGCGCCTTCACCGTCGCGCGCCAGCTCCGGTAGATTCGACCGGGGCCCTCGCCGGTGCCTACGCCCCGATGGCGCCAGGCGCGGACGCGCAGCTTGTTCGCGTCGGGCGCGGGTTCGAGCGCGTCGGGCACGGGCGGCGTGCGCCCGACCGGAAACACGCGGACCGTGGGCGCGATCGGGCGGAACAACTCCTCAAGCTGCCGCGCCAGCTCGCGCGGGTCGCGAGCGGGCTCGACGGCGCGCACGCCGCTGACCGCGAGTCCATTCCAGTCCGCGTCGGCTGCCTCGTCGCTCGGGTGAAAGTAGCGCAGGTATCCCAGGAGTTTCGTAAACGCGACCAGGTTCTCGAGCGCACGCCCTTCGAGCGGGCGCGGCGGATCATGAATCACCGGCGCGGCCTCGCCGACCACCTCCAGCGTGACGTCGTCCATCCACAGGCGCCCGCTACGCATCAACATGAAGCCGATGTTGATCGAACGGGCGTCGGCGGCGATGTTTCCTTCGATCTCGTATGTTCGCCAGCTCTTCGAGCGAATCGGCCGGTCGCCCATGTTGTCGAAGAAGCCGCGCTTGCCCCCCTCGCGGTCGACACGCATCCACATCTGGACGCGGTCTCCCGGCCCCGCCGGCTCGCAGCGCACCGCGGCCCGCAGCCGCACGCGCTTGCCCCGATAGGGCGCTGCGTCGATGGCCCGCATGAGGTTGCCGAACGGCACGCCGGCGGCGGGCTCGCCGCTCTCCAGCAGCGCGCAGCGTTTGCCCTTGTGCGGCCGCTGGTCGGTCAGGGTCGCGGTGTACCCGGCGGTGGGGACGAACCAGCCGGGCGGCATCTTGCCGAGTTGTCCGCGCTCGAAATCGAGATCGGCCGGCTGCGCCCAAACGAACGTGGCCGCGGCCAGGCTTTGGCCGACCAGCAACAGGTTTCGAATCACGCACATGACGTTTTTCCTCCGAGCGGGAGACCCAGCGGTCGCACCGGCTACCAGAACATCCAGTCGCCGTAGCCGACGACGTACACGTACAGCGCCAGGTTGGTCACGCCGTGGGCAATGATCAGGCAGAGGATACTCTTTTTCCAGTACATCAGGCCGTTGTAGGCGAACCAGCAGGGGATGCTGACGGCCCAATTGTCGGGGTGTTCGAGCGTGGAGAGCAGGGACGTGCCGAGAAAGGAGAGCCAGGTGAACGTCCCGAGCGGGACTTTCTCGAACCGAGCCCAGTTGATCATCGCCCGCAGCAGGAAACCCCGCCAGAAGAATTCCTCGACGATGGGCACGATCGTTGTCGCAACCGCGATCCGCGCCGCGACCGTCGTCCAATACAGGTGGCGGACGCCGAGCTGATCGCGCGGGTCGATGATTTCCGGCTGGCCGGGGAAGATCGGCAGCGGGATGCGGTGCGGCACGCCCCAATCGTTGAAGAGGTGTTGCCCGTAGACCCAGCCCCACGCGACGACGAGCCCGGCGGGGACGGCGATCAGCCAGCAGGGTTTGCCCCAAGGGGGCAGGTGCCGGCGGACCGCCAGGATCACGACCAGCGTGCCGAGCCCGCGAATCGCGCTGGCGGCCGCCCGCCATTCGTAGGGCAGCAGGTCGCGCACGCCCAATAGCAGCAGATACGCCAGAAACGGGGCCATCACGGCGATGTCGGGGCGCGTCGCGAGGAGTTGATCGAGCCTGCCTGTCGGCGAGAGCTGGGGATCGGCCATGCGGTCTCCGCGGGGTCGCTTTCCGCTGGCACGTCTCCGCAAGAACGTGCGTGCCGCGCGAACGCCGGACACTATAGCGGCGTTCGCGCGGCCTCCAAAACGGCGTAATCCGAAAGGTACGCGTAGTCGCCGCTGACGGCGATGTCCGTGTAATCAGCGTCGGTATCCTGCCCGCCGATCCACGTAGGAGCGTGAGGGTCTGCCAGGCCGATGATCTGCAGTCCGCCGTAAGCCGCCGCGACGTACGCGTAATGATCCTGGATTGCGATACCGGCGACCAGGTGGGCAAGGACGGTGCTCTGCGAGAAACACCGGGTTCACCGCATCGGACACGTCCAGCAGTACAACACGCGGGCCGACGCCCCGGTATGCGATGTCGCCCGCGACGGCGACAGCATAGCTCCCCCCACCCAATTGCCTGGCCAACTCAACACGAATATCGGCCCAAACGGCGGGCCCGCTCCATAGCGAATCGTCCAAAGCCGGCGTCCCCACGAGAGGATGTGGTGGGTCATCAGGCAATAGCCAAGTACGTTGAACTGGTAGACCCAGCTTGCTGGGCCGAAGCGCTCGCAGTGCTCGCGGAGGAATTCGAGGTACGCACGGCGGTCGTCATCAACGAAGAAAACATCCTGACGGTTGTTGCCGCGCTGAACAACGTGGTGCGCCTGACCCGGAATGACGATTCCGGCCACGCGAGGCATGCCCAAAACCTACCCCTCGCCGGCCGGAAAGGCAATAAATAGGTGACTGTCCC
>JACZRH010000096.1 GCA_022574815.1 Planctomycetota bacterium
ACGGTTGCAATTCAAGACGCAGGTCTTCGTCACGACCAAGCAGGACCATTTTCGCACGCGGCTGACGCACACGCTCGAAGTCGCGAACCTGGCCCGCTGCCTGGCTCGCGCGATCGGTGCCGACGTGGAGCTGGCCGAGGTCGTCGCGCTGGCGCACGACCTGGGGCACCCGCCGTTCGGCCACGCCGGCGAGCGAGCGCTCGACGCGTGCATGAAGGAGCACGGCGGATTCGAGCACAACGCGCACTCGCTGCGGGTGGTCGAGTATCTGGAGCACCCCTATCCGCCGTTTCGCGGGCTGAACCTGACGCGCGTTGTGCGCGAGTGTCTTGCGAAGCACTCGACGCGTTTCGATCGCCCGGGAGAGCATCCGCTCCAGGACGGTCGCCCACCGCCTCTGGAGGGGCAGCTCGCGGCGCTGGCGGATCAGCTGGCGTTCGGTCTGCACGATTTGCAGGACGGGTTGTACGCCGGTTGGATCGATCCCGGCGAGTTGAGCACTATTGACTTGTGGCGCGCAGCGTCGGCCGGGATCGGTTCGTCATCCGGTCATCCCGAGTGGCGGGCGCGTCTGCGGCCCACGATCGATCGTTTGCAATTCATGCTCGTGGCCGACGTCGCAGCCGAGTTTCAAAGACGGAGCGCGGATTCGAGCGAACCCGGGACAGGGATCGCGCGCCGGCGTGTGGACAATCGGGCCGACCTTTCCAAGGACATGCGAGCGCGCTACCAAGAACTCGAGGGGCTGATCGAATCGCGCGTCTACCGGCACCCGGACCTCCGCCAGGAGGACACGCAGGCCGAGTCCGTCGCGAAAGGCGTCTTCGGTGCTCTAGTTGCCGAGCCGGGACAAATGCCCGGGCGTTTTGCGAAGCGAGTCGCCGAGCAGGGCGCCCATCGCGTCGTGGCCGATTACGTGGCCGGTATGACCGACCGCTTTTGCCGCAAAGAATTCGCCCGACTGATCCCCTCCTGAAGCGACCCCGTTTTGGAGCACAGCGATTCGCTCGGTGTCCTCTGTGACCTCTGTGGCTCCGCGTGAACCTCCCGCGATCGGGCACAGCTATCCGGCGAACCATTGCGTTCGGCGCACACTCCGGGAATACTGCCGGCTTGAATCACTGTTACCCGCGGTACCGGGTCCGACCAACATGCCGTCGAAACAAGGCACGGTAGGCGAGGGCGAGGTGTGAGATGCGAGTGCTTCGTCGGGCGATACTGATCGGCTTCGCGATGTGCGGTGTGACGCGCATCAACGCCCAGGAAGAGCGGCGGTATCTCGACGCCGCCCGGGGGGCCGCGAAATGGATTCGCTCGACGCAGCGCATCACCGTAGCCGGCACGATCTGGCCGGCGGACCCGTTGAAGCCGACCGAACGGACCACCAGCCTTTACAGCGGATCGGCCGGCGTCGTGCTCTTCCTGCTGGAATTGCACGCTGCGAGCGGCGAAGCGGTCTATCTCGCGGACGCGCGGGCCGGTGCGGACGAATTGCTGGCGCGAATTCCCAAAGACTTGAGCCACGACGGGGCCGGTCTCTACACCGGCGTCGCGGGTACGGGGTTCGTCTTGCTGGAAACGTATCGGGCCACCCAGGACGGGAAATACCGCGCCGGCGTCGAGCAAATCGTGCGGCTGTTGGAAGAGCACGCGCGTCCGGCCGGCGGCGGCATCGAGTGGGGGCCCGTTACCGACATCATCTCCGGCAGCGCCGGGACCGGGCTCTTTCTTCTGCGTGCGGCGAAGGAACAAGACCTGCCGCGGGCTCGGACCCTCGCTACGGCCGCGGGGAAGCGGCTGCTTCAGTTAAGCGAGGACAAGGACGCCGGCAAAGACTGGGCCATGTCGCCCACGTACGCGCGCCGCATGCCCAACTTCTCGCACGGTACGGCCGGAGTGGCTTTCTTCCTCGCGACGCTCTATCGGGAGACGCGTGAGCGCGAGTTTCTCGACGCGGCGATTGCCGGGGCGCGCTATCTACAATCCATCGCCGACACAAGCTACTCGGGCTGCACGATCTATCATCACGAGCCGGACGGCCGGGACCTCTTCTATCTCGGTTGGTGTCATGGGCCGGCGGGCACGGCGCGCTTGTTCTATCAGCTCACGCAAGCGACGGGCGATCCGGAGTGGATGCGGTGGGTCGGCCGATCGGCGCAATCGCTTGTGTCGAGCGGCATCCCCGAGAAGCGCACGCCCGGCTTCTGGAACAACGCCGGGCAGTGTTGCGGCAATGCCGGCGTGGCGCAGTTTTTTGTAGACCTGCACCGCGCGACGGGGCGGCGTGAGTATCTGGGGTTTGCCAAGAGGGTCGCCGCGGACATACTGAAACGCGCGACCGAAATTGACCCGATCGCGTCTTCGGCCAATCCAGGGAAACAATCGAACGGCGCGCGGGGATTGAAATGGATTCAGGCCGAGCACCGCGTCCGGCCGGAGCTGCTGATCGCCCAGACGGGCTACATGCAGGGCGCCGCCGGGATCGGCATGGTCTTGCTGCACCTCGACGGGCTCGGGCAGGATCGTCCGCCGGCCATTGTTTTTCCCGATTCACCGTTTCGATAGCCGGCAACGTCATCGCTTGGTGCGCGAATCCCTCCGGCCCCTGTTCTTGCGGGCATCCTCTCCCGCGAGCACGTAGCATGGGAATCCTGCGAGCGGTGCGCGCGAGATGGGAATCTCGCCCGAATGGTCGGTGAAGTTATCATCGCGTGAAACCGAGTCTTGTGGAGCGAATGGAATGGCGGTTTCGCAGCCACCTCACACACTCAGTTTGTCGGTGGAGGAGATGCGCCGCGTGGGATATCGCATCATCGACCGCCTCATCGATCACACCGAGAACCTCCATGAGCGCAAGGTCACCTACGCGGTCGATCGCGCCGAGTTGAAGCGCGGCTTGAGCGAACCGCCGCCGGAAGCGGGCTCGGATTTTGAATCCGTGCTCGACAGTCTTGAAGGCACGGCCCTCGCGAACTTCATGCACGTCGATCACCCGCGATTCTTCGCGTACATTCCGGGGCCGAGCAATTACGTCAGCGTGCTCGCCGATACGCTCTGCGCCGGCCTCAACATTTTCGCCGGCACGTGGCTCGCCTCCGCCGGTCCGTCGCAGATCGAGCTCGTGGTCGTCGATTGGCTGCGTCAGATTTGCGGCTTGCCCGAATCCACCGGCGGGCTGTTTGTCAGCGGGGGGTCGATGGCCAACGTCACCGCGTTGGCCGTCGCGCGGCACGTCAAGCTCAACGACGTAAACGACGGCGGCGTGGTTTACTTTTCCGACCAGACCCACTCGTCGGTCATGCGCGGGCTACGACTGCTCGGGTTTCAAGCGGACCAGATGCGTTCGATCGAAACCGACGACGCCTTTCGGATGGATGTCAGAGCGCTTCGACAAGCGATCGCAGCCGATCGCGAGAGCGGGCGCCGGCCATTTTGCATCATCGCCAATGCCGGCACGACGAACACCGGGGCGGTGGACCCTTTGCCGGAGCTGGCCGATTTGTGCGACGAGCAGGATCTGTGGCTGCACGCGGACGGGGCCTATGGCGCCGCCGCCGCGCTTTGCGAGCGAGGCCGCGCGCTGCTCACGGGACTCGAACGCGCCCACTCCGTCGCACTCGACCCGCACAAATGGCTTTTCCAGCCGTTCGAGACCGGCTGCGTGTTGGTGCGCGAGCAGCGCTGGCTCGGCGAGACTTTTCGCATCACGCCGGACTATCTGCGTGATGCGCATCGGACCGAGCCGGAGACGAACTTCTGTGACTA
Source organism: Planctomycetota bacterium (assembly GCA_022574815.1). Taxonomy (GTDB): domain Bacteria; phylum Planctomycetota; class Phycisphaerae; order UBA1845; family Fen-1342; genus JACZRH01. Next base: position 3,766 of record JACZRH010000096.1, read on the forward strand.
CGGCGTGCAGCTCACGCGCAGCGCGCGAGCGCTGAAAGTCTGGATGTCGGTGAAGGTGTTCGGGCTCGGGGCGTTTCGGCAGGCCGTCGCGCGGGGCTTTGAGCTCGCGGAATACGCCGAGTCCGTGCTGCGCGCGTCCGGCTGTTGGGAGATCGTCACGCCGGCTCAATTGGCGATTGTCAGCTTTCGTTACGCGCCGGCTCAGATGAGCGACGAAGCCGCCGAGAGCGTCAATAGTCGGCTGGTCGACGCGATCTTTCGCGACGGGTACGCGATGATCAGCTCGACCCGGTTGCGGGGGCGCACGGTGCTCCGCTTTTGCACGATCAACCCGCGCACCAGCGAGCAGGACATCGCCTCGACGATCGATCGGATTGCGCAACTGGCCGAATCCGCTTGAGCCGCATCCGAACTGACGGGCGAAGCGTCGGCCGGAAGCGGAATCCGTCAAGACAAGAAAAACGCGCGTACCCGTGAGGGAACGCGCGTGGGTATCAACAAATCGGTTGCGATTCCGTTTGGCTAGGGCGTCACGACCGGTTGCACGCTGGGCTCGGTCGGCTTTTCGCCGGTGAAGGCCCGGATCATGTTGATGATCTGCTGCTGGCGCTCGAGGCTGTATTTGGGCCCGCGATAGGCGAACGGGTCGCCCAGGCCGCCGAAGTGGCGCAGCAGGGGGATGCCCGCGGCCAAGTCTTCGGGGAAGCCGCGGAAGATCTCGCTGTATTGCCGCAGCGCCGCGCGGTCCTCGGCCGCCTGCAAGCCCTCGCGCGGCAGGAAGCCGAGCCCCTCGATGTTCTGAAAGTCCGGCGGTTCGTAGATCAGGTCGTGAATGTCGTAAATCGCGACGTACCACTCGCGGCCGTCCTTGTCGGTCCAGCTCGGCGAGCGGGCGACGACGCCGTCCTTGTATTTGGCGCGTTTTCTGACGATCTCGGGCCAGTTGTCGGGGTAGGACACGAGCCCGTTCGAGGGTGTGATGCGGGCCTCGTCGACCTCGGTCAGCAGGCGGGCCTCGTTGGCCCGGTAGGCCTCGCGCAAAGCGTCCTGGTAGTAGATCCGCTGGTTGTCGCGATCGATCACGGCCCGCCGGTCGATGATCTCGCGGCCGGGACGGTATCCATAGGAAGTGGGTTCCTGGTTGCGGACGGCGCGGTCCATCAGAACCTCGGCGTTCCCGCGCGTGTCGACCACGTCGGTGTCGGCGCCGTCGAACTGCCGCGCGACCGTCGCCGCGGCGCGCGATCGCCGGGCCAGCGGGTAGTCGGGGGCCGTGTCCTGCATGTCGCGCTGGGTGTTGGCGTCGGGCTGGCGCATCTCGCCGAGCAGCACTGGCTCGCCGCCCAGCCGCCGGGCCTTGGCGATGACTCCTTCGGCCTGCAATTCGAGCACGCTGACGTCAACCTGCTTCGAGACGTTCGCGAAGCCGGCCAGGGCGCGGCGGGCGTGGTCGGCCGCCTTGGCGTAACGCCGCGCCGTGAGGGCCTTGCGCGCCAGGACGAGCTCGAGCCGCGCTTGCGAAACCGAGAGCTCGGCCCGTGCTTGAGCCTCGAGCGTTTCCATTTTGCCGACCGGTTGGGTAACGCCGTCGCTGGTCGTTGCGGCGACGGTCACGCTGCCTCCGCCGCGTGACGCTTGCACGATCAGCTTGCGGTCCGCGCTGCGATCATCGGCCGCCGCCGAAACGGCGAGGCCGGCGACGAAGAAGAATGCACAACGGGTGGTCATGATCTGTACTCCCTTTTGTACCATCGGCGCCATTCGTCTCGATCGAACCCGAAGTCCTGCCCGGTAATCTGTCGGAGGGCCTCGCGGACCTCGGTTCGGTAGACCGTCACTTTTTGTGCGACGCGCTGCACCATCAGGCCGCGGTGCAGGCGGGAATCGGGCATGCCGATCCGCGGGTAGTTGGCGACCTGGATGGTCACGCCGCCCTGGGAGCGCACGGGAATTCCGTACACCGCGCGAAAGCCACTGAAGAACGTGTTGGGGTAGCGTTCGACCACTTTCATGCGTTGGCGGGTCAAGACGTCGATCAGGTCCGGAACGGCCTCGAGGGCCTTGATTCGGCCGAGTCCGTCGGCGGCCCGCAGGAGGACCGTCTCGTTGCCGGCCTTCAATGCTTTGCGGTATTGCGGGATCGTGCGGGGGTCGTTGCGCCGCGCGATCTCATCGAGCGCGGCTTCGCGGACTTGCTTGATAGGTTCGAGCAGGCCGAGGATCGCGATGTTCATGGAGGCTTCATCTTCGGCGAAGGCGCTCAGCGCCTCGACCAGCAAGGCCCGGATGGGCGGGTCGCCTTGGCTCAGCACGCGCGACATCGGCCCGATCGCCAGTGGGTCGCTGATCGCGAGAATTCTCCGGCGGCCGTCTTCGACGGTGCGTCCGATGGGGCTTTCGAGCAGCGAGTTTCGGATGGCTCGAATCCGCCGGGTCCAGCTCGCGCGGACCGCGTCGATCAGTTTCTGCTGCTCCGCTTGCGAGTCGGCCTTGGGGGGGCCTTTGGAGTCCGGCCCGGCGGCACCCTCTTGCCGGGCTACGACCTTGCGACCCTCTGCCCAGAAGCCGCCGACGCGAACGAAGCCGAGCGCCCGCCGCGCCGGCTCAAAATCCGGGTCCAACTCGATGGCGCTGCGTAAGTGCAGGCTGCGCTCGGATGCGAGCCCCGTTTCTGCACACCAGGCGGCCAAATCCATGTGGTCGCGCGCGGTGCGGCGCAGGGCCTTGCGGCGCTGTTCGTACTCGGCGAATGGCGAGGGGGATTTCTCAATGCGCGTGACGTCGTTCTTGGCGAGCGTGACGGCTCCGACCACGGTGCGGACCTTGAAAGAGGTGGCGTCGGTTTCGACGATCTCGCCCTCGACGCTGCCGCCGTTCCTGAGGTAGAGAACGTCGGACATCGCGATGGGAATGGGGGCCAGCAGGATTGCGGCGGCGGCGGCCCAGCGACCGACACGGCCCCAGCAGTAGCTCTGGTACCCTGCAAGCGGCAACCGCATATCAGACCTCGCGCGCACGTACCCCGGCGCTGCGCCCCACATTATAGACCGAAACCGGTGTGTGAAACAACCCGGCTTTCCATACCATCGGGTGGTCGCGGCTAGCGCGTGGAGCTTGGTTCGGCATTCCTACCACTGAGGATTCGGACACGCGACAGGCGCGGGGGTGAGCCGAAAATCGCGCTGGAGCCGGTTTGGAGGTCGAAAGTAGGGGCGGCACGGTTCGATCAGACCGCCCGTGCATCGGCCGTCTCAGGAGTTCCGCGGAAGACACTGCTGTAACGTGTCACGGCGCATATCGGCTTGGACGCCGCACCCGGCGGAACCCAAAGAAGCGTTGAGGCACTGAACGACGGTGCGAGGAATCCGGATCCCCGCGAATTCTGCAAGCGGTTGCGATGGGCGAGTTCTGCGGGTGGGGACGTGCGCGAGGAGCAGGGCTCATTGCGGCGCGGGGCCGGCGTGAACGCTGGCGTAACCGCGAAACTGAGATTCCTCCAAGATTTATATTGACAGGCTCGCGGCGAACGATAGGCTGTTATGTTAGACATTTTGGGTAAGCAGAGTAGACGGCGGGAAGAGCACTGCATTGCGGGTGACTGTACCAGCCTCATACTTGTTATACTAGATCGCCCTTTTTCCTTCGCCCTCAATCAGCCAATCTAAGACTACGATCCCCGCAGTCCCATTCCGCCGCGTGCCGAATCGGCTCGTGCCCAGGATCGGGCCGAGTTGGTATGCGCTCTGCCGCTCCGCGGTATCGCCGCGAATTCGTGACCGTCATCGGGCAGCGATGATGCATCGTGTGCTGCGCCTCGATCACGGACCGTCGCCGCCCGGGGCCACGCCCGAAGTGTGCGACGATCGTCTGAGAACCTAACCGGTCGGGCTGAGCGGCTTTGTGGTCGCATGCAACTCTCGTAGATGGCCGGACCGCTTCGCAATCTGTTTCCATACACATGGAGGCATCCGATGATGTCACGCCAGCGCATCTTGGTGACGCCGATTACGGCCCTGCCGCTTCTGATCGGCCTGATCCTAAGCATCTCATTCGGCGGTTGTCCGGTTCAGCAGCAGCCCCGCGTGCCCGACAACCAGACCGACGAGGATGCCCGACGCCCGCCGTCGATCAACAACGAGCGCGATAGCAACCGCCCCATTCCGCCTCCCGCCATCGACGAAGGTGACGACGACAGCGGTGCGGGCGGCGGCATCGGCGGCGGGGATTTCCTGATTCCGGATGCCGGCAGCGTGTCGCAGCCCGTCTTTGTGGTCATCGCCGCGCCGGACGCCTCCGATATCAACATTCTGCCCGGCGGTGAAGGGGCCGTGACGTACGAGGTCCTTGGCGGCGACCCGGAAGACGGTGTCATCCACATCCAGCTCTTTTATGACGTCGACGGCGTGGCCGATACCGGGGACGAGATCGTGCTCGAAACCGATCTGGCACCGCGCGGCACGGAGGCGTTCATCGCGGCCGGCATTGCCCCGGGCAGCTACCACATCGGCATCCGAGCCAGCAACAACAAGGAAATTGCGACGGCGTACGCGAACGGCCGGCTGGTCGTCGTGGGCCGGCCGCTGCTGAGATTCACCCAGCCCTCGGGCAGCGTGCGCGTGCGCCCCAACACCGGCGTCAGCGTGCAGTTCACGATCGAGAGCCTGGCCCGAACCGTATCGTACGCCGTCTTCACGGATACCGACACGGTCGTCAACGGGAACGAAGTCGAGGCGTTCACCGGCGGCGGCCTCAACGGCACCGGGACGATCTTTCTCACGGACTTCGACGACGGCAGGTACTTCATCGGCGTGAACGTTTCGGACTCGGTCGGCCAGGAGCAGACCGAGTACATCGGCGTGGCCGAAGGGTCGCCGCGGACGATCACGGTCGATCTGGCACCATCCGTTCAAGTGACCGACCCGGCGACGAATCAGTTGATCGTTCGCGGTGAACCGGTCGCGGTGACGATCATTGCCCGTGATCCCGAAGCATCGGCTGTCGTGACGGTGTTTCGCGACTCCGACGGCGTCTTCAATGGCAACGAAGCCACGCTGGCGACGTACCAACTCACCACGCCGGAACACACGTTTAGCGATGTGATCGACACGAGCGCTCTGGCGCCCGGGCGATACAAGCTCGGGGCGGCGATCAACGACGGCATAGGTGGATCGATCGCCTCCTATTCCGCCGGGGGATTTCGCATCAATGCGCCCGCGGTGGTCGAGATTATCGCGCCGCTGGCTGACCGTCAGGTCCGCGCCGGCGAAGCGGTGACGTTGCGGTGGAACGTGCAAGACCTGGAGAACCGCGTGATCAGCGTGTCGTGGATCCAGGCCCTGGATGCCGACGGGGATCGCATGCCCGACGCGGGCACGGAGATCATCACTGCTACCAATCTGGGTGTCGGGGTCGGCTCGATCCAGTTCGAAACGGTGGCGAAAAAGGCCGGCCGCTACATGCTGGGCGTGCGCGTGGTCGACGACGCCAACGCCGTCACGACTTCCTTCGCCCCGGGCATCATCACGCTGCTCAACGACACGCCCACCTCGTTCTTTCGCGCGCCGACCACGGACAACGCGGTTCGGCCGGGGGCGGCGATCTTCATGGATTTCGACGTGACCGATCCGGAGCGGGCGCTCAAGCTTCCGCCCGACGGCATTCAGGTCATTCTGGTCGAGTCGGACGCTTCGGGCGAACCGATCGACCAGAACGGCGACGGTGTGATTGATGACGCCGACATCATTTACAGCGAGACGGATCCCTTCTTCAACGGCAGTTTCCCGAACACGCACTTTTTTGACACCGGCGTGGTCGTCTTGGCGGGTTTGCTCGACCCGAACGGCAACGGGATCTATCGCTTGGGCGTGCGGGCCGAGGATCTGGCCGCCAACGTGAGCCTGACATTCGCTCCGGGAGTATTGACGGTCGACAGTGTCGTTCCGGAGATCGAGCTGATCGCGCCCGGGTTCATGCCGCCGGAGCAGACGCTCAGGCTCGACAAGATCGACTCGTTGCTGCTCGAACTTCAGATTCGCGATACTTCTCGAGTCACCTTTGCGGTGTTTCTCGACCGTAATCTCGAACCCCAAGAAGGTGACGAGCTACTCCTGGTCGCGGAGCAATGGACTCCGGGTGAACCCGATCCGGTCATTACGATTGACCCGTTGACGAACTTCCCTTCCGGGCTGTTTTTCTTCTATGTCGTCGTGCGGGACGGCGTCGCTCCCGCGGTTGCGTTCTATTCGCCGATCGAGGGCGATCAGGAAGATCCGGATCAGTTGACCAAGCTTCGCATTCGTGACCGCATCAACGGGACGATTCACGTGGCCGACCTGGAAACCTCGCCCAACGGCGCCATCCTGCAAGGCTTCAATTTCAACGACCAGGGCGGCAGCGCCATGGCCAGCGTGCCGGACCTCAACGGCGACGGCATCAATGAGTTCGTCATCGTGTCGCGCTTCGGTAAGCCGTTCATCGTCAACAGCGCAGGCATCGGCTTCGGCGAGGCCTATCTGGCGTACGGGAACTCGCGGCGTCTCAGCGGCGCTACTTCGCTCAACGCGGTCGGCCGAGGAGCGATTCCGGGGCTCGCGTTTCCCGGAATACGGGTCCCGCTCAACACGACCTGGACCGGCGGCATGTCCGACGTGGCGGTCGTATCGGACATGGACGGCGACGAATTGCCGGAATTGGTTTTCAGCTTTCCGCGAGTCGAGTCCTTGAACCTCGGCGTTCGCGATCTGAACTACCAGCATCCGGAATTGTTCCCCGATGTGATCGGGATCGGCAATCTGGAATACAACGCGCTGACCCCGAACGGGTGGGAGCCCAATCGGGCCCAGTTCACGCGCGGCGGCATCGTCATTGTGTCCAGCCACAACGCGCTGATACAGGACGAGGCGTTGCGCAACCGCAAATTCGACCGCATCATCGACCTGCACGAAGTCGGCCAGCTCTTCGACGGCCACGCGCGGGCGACGCTGGTGCCATACATCAAGGACGTGATCCGCCGCAGCCCGGTCCCGCGCTGCCGCGATTGTGACCGGGATCCCAAGACCAACGCCTGCGATCCGCTGCTGGGCGCGGAAGTGTTCGTTGAACAATGGAGCATCCTCTGGGACGTGGTCATGAACAACCAGGGGCCGGGCGGATTCCACCAACCGTGGACCCAGACGCCGGCGGACCCGCCGCTCGCCAATCCGTCGGAATTCCCCTGGACGCTCGGTCGGATCGCCCAAATTTATCCGCAGTTGCGCGCCTGCCAAGCCATCTCGGGCGGCATCGGTTGTGAGACGTTCAATCTCTGGTATCGATGGGGCGCGTGCCCCTCGGACCCCTTCCCGTGTACCGCTGTCTGCGGCCTGGAATCGTGGAACGTCGGCGGCCAAGTCAGCGTTTGGACCGGCTTCTACGGGCCGGCCTCGGCACCCTTCCGCGACCCGGCCAGCGGCGAGTACAGCACCGTCGGGGCGCGCGTCCTCGGTCAGGAGGGCGACGACCGGTTCGGCACGGCGATCGCGAGCGACGGCACGTGGTTGTACATCAGTGCCCCGTTGCACACGGTCACGCAGCCCGACGTCCCGTCGCTGCCCGACCCTTCGGGGCAGCGCGAAAACTCCGGCGTCGTATATCAGTATCGCGTCGATACCCGGCCCACCGCCGGCGCCCCGACCCTCTCGCAGCTCTGGATCGAACCGGAGCAGGTCTATCCGACGCCCGACGTCGAGCTCGAACTGCGCACCGACTTCACCATGCCCGTTCCCCACCAGTACATCATCGAAACGGTCGGGTCCACGCGCGGCAGCTCGGCAGGCGGCAGCTACTCGGCCGGTGGCGGTTGCCCGCCCGCGTACTCCGCCGGCGGTGGAGCCCAGGCCGACGCCGCCCAGGACTGCTACGTCGTGGATTACGTTCCCGGGACCGCCGGCTTCTATGCCGACCGCACGCCGCAAATCGTCGGGCCGGCTTCCGGTGCGAAGCTCTCCTACGTTCGCGCCGTCGGCGACGTCAATGACGACGGCCTCCGCGACTTCGTGGTCGGGTCTCGGGAGGTGCGCAATGCCAACGGCGAGCGAGTCGGCGCGGTCTTCATCGTACACTCGCGCGCCACCGGTCTCGAAGGCGACTACCTGCTCGAGCGGATGGCCTTCCGGCCCGGAGATCCGCTGCGCCAAAATGGCGTCTTGATCGTCGGCACGCGCGACGCCGACATCTCGCGGGCCTTCGACGAAGCCGGCGACTTCAACGGGGACGGCGTGGACGACGTGCTCGTCGGCAGCGAGCACGGCTTCGGCGACGCCGGTGAGGCCATTCTGGTGCTCGGCTCGGTGACGTTGGTGAGTCCCCAGGATGGCTACACCATCGCGCAGATCGTGGACGACCGGCGGGCGATCCGCTTCGCCGGCGTGCGCCCCGGTGATTTGACCGGCGCCAACGTCGCGGCCGCCGGCGACGTCGACGGCGATGGCTTCGGCGACATCCTGATCGCCGCCCCGAATGCCGTCGATCCCGCCCAGGCTCCCGGCAACCCCGATCCGGGTCCGGGTGTGGTGTACCTGATCTACGGCTCGTCCACGCTGGTGGGCGGCGATACCGTCGATCTGTCCAGGGTCGGCACCGTCGATGTCAAAGGTATAGTCTTTGTCGGCCGCAACATCGGCGACTTGCTCGGCGGCGGTAGCAAGACCGTCAGCGGCACCGACCCGAACGGCGGGTCGACCACGTCGTTCTCCCGCGGCGTGACCGCGTTGGGCGACATCGACGGCGACCGCCGCGCCGACTTCGCCATCAGCGCCATGCTGGCCGACCCCTTTGGCAAGACCGACGCCGGAGAAGTCTACATCTTCTACGGCCGCGGCGACCTGCTCGGCGGCCCGTAGAGGCGCTGGGTCCGCCGGGCGAGCGCCCGGCCCGATGTTGCGCAGAAGCGTGCGCACTCGACATTGTTTTTTCAGCACCGTCGGGGTCGCGCATACCCAAGAACGGCCAAGATTCGTCGAAATCAGGTGTTTATCCGATTGACACGGCCGATCGGTATTGCCTACAAGGTGCTTTGGGCCGGCCGGCGTGCATTCTCTGCGTCCCGCGCACCAGCATGACGGAGACCGACGTGTTCTCTGAGTCGCCCATTTCATGCTCCGCCACCTTTTATCTCTGACCCGATACCCATTAGGTTACGCTATGACTACAGGTCTTTTAAGAAGCGGCTGGACCGACATTGATCCCGCCGAATTACGCTTCATTCTGTTCGAACGCATTGGAAGGCCCGGCCAGTATGACGACCGCGACAGCAATCCGAATACGTTCTATCTTCCGCTCGCGGGCTCTTCCTGCCGGATCAAGCTGACTTTCTCGGACAGCAAGCAGATCGTCGCCATTGAGCGTGGTCCGGCGTTCGACGCCACTCAGTGGAAGCAGGTTGTCGAGGAGATCGAGAGAACCGGGCCATCTAAGGTTGGGCGCGACTGCAGCTTCAGCAGCTTCCGCGTGGCCGGTTCCTGGCGAGGAAAGTGCTCCCGCGTGCAGATTCTTCCGCCGCCGGCGGACGCGCGGCGAGCTCCGTGTGAAATGGCCGAGCACCCGTTCATCCTTGAGTACCCGGTGATAGTTAGCGACCTGTGGCCGATTACGAACTTCCGTCGGATGCGAGAGCACCGACAATTAACACTTCTCCTTAACGTTCTTCTTGCGGGGGGCACCACGATCCAGCCGCGGCGCTCCAGGCATTTATGGGCGATCGTGCATGAGGAAGGCGTTGCCGGCCAAGAGGTCAAATGGGTACAAGAGTTCTACTTCGCCAACTACGGCGAATCCGTACGAGATGAGCTGTCACCACCGGCCGCGGAAGCCCTTGAAGAAATTGACCCTGAAACATATTACGCAACGGTTGGTCACGATGGCCGAGGCTTGCGAGTCCCGGCCGATCTCGATGATTCGATTTGTTGCTACATGCGGCTTTCGAAGGCGAACCGGGGAAAGTTCGGCATCGCCGGTTTCTGGATGGACATGGCCTCCCGGCAATGGACAGTGTCCTTTTCCGCGGCATTCGCTTCCCTTGTCATCGCCATCGAGGCGCTTGGTGAGCGAGCCTCTAAACCATCGGCGAGATTCCGTGACTTCATCGAGCGATATGCCCCTCGTGCCAGTCTTGAGAAGCGTCGCAATGAGATGTATGCGATGCGAAATGACATCCTTCATGGAAGCGGGTTATTTGAGATGGATCAGGACGTTGACTTCGGCTGGGCACCGCCTGAACAAAAGGAAAAGGATCTCATGAACGAGCTCTGGGGGATAACGCGCATCGCGATACGTAACTGGCTCAAGGACCAGCAACCGACCTGATCAGCCGGTCGCGTGGACCGAGTCACGTAGTCACGTCGGCTGGGCTGAGTCTTCGAAGCCCAGCAATTCTTCTATGTGTGCTGCCGGTCTTGAGCGCGCGAGCTCGAAGAAGGTGGGCCCCCTGGCGGCGTGGAATGTCGGGTCGATGACCGGACGTACTTTTTGGCTTGGCGGGTGCGCCGGCGCAGCGGGACGCCACGGACCGGCGGGACGCCGATGCGCCCCGCCCTCGATCCACAGAGGCTGCTCGGTCGCGAGGATCTACTCTTTGACCTCAAACTCGGCGTCGATGACGTCCTCGTCCTTCGACTCGGATTTGTCGCCGTTCTCGCCGCCGGCCGCGACGCCGGCCGCCTGCGCTTCCGCCGCGTCCGGGACGGGCGGGGTGGCCTTGTAGACGGCTTCCGCGATCTTGTGTGAGGCGCTGGTCACGTTTTCGATCGCTTTCTCGATCGCCGTGGCGTCGTCGGTCTTCTGGGCTTCCTTGAGCTGGTTGATCGCCTGTTCGATCTCGCCGCGGGCCGCCGCGTCGACCTTGTCGCCGTGCTCCTTCAGCGTCTTTTCGGTCGCGTAGACCAGTTGGTCGGCCTGGTTGCGCAGGTCGACCAGTTTGCGCTGCTTTTTGTCGTCGTCGGCGTGGGCCTCGGCGTCCTTGACCATGCGTTCGACCTCGTCCTCGCTCAGCCCCGAAGAGGACTTGATCTCGATCTTCTGCTCCTTGCCGGTGCCGAGGTCCTTCGCCGAGACGTTGAGGATGCCGTTCGCGTCGATGTCGAACGTGACCTCGATCTGCGGCA
>JACZRH010000097.1 GCA_022574815.1 Planctomycetota bacterium
AATACCGATTCCATGCCGCATTCTCCAGCTCGCCCCAGGTATCGATCGTCGACAGTCGCGGCAACAAGGGCAAGGTCGAGACTCCCAAGAACAAAGCTCGCGGTTCGAGCTATCTCTTCTCCGGCCGGGCCAGGTACGCGGCGCCGATCATCACCGCCAGCAGCAGTACCGATACGATCTCAAACGGGACCAGGTACGTCGTCAGCAAAGCCGTGCCGATCGCATGCACCGGCGCCACCTCGCTCGAGGGAGTCGCGTTCGGGACCTGGGGCCACGGGCCGGCGAACATGACCGAAACCAGCCCCGCGAATAAAACGACGCCGACCACGCCGGCGATCAGCAGCTCGCGCGGGCGCGCGGCAAAACCCAGGAACGGATTCTTGGCGGTCAGCATGACGCCGAAGACGATCAGGATCAGGATTCCGCCGGCGTAGACGATGAGCTGAATGGCGGCGAGATAGTTGGCCGAGAGCAGCAGGAAAAGCCCCGCCGCCGAGCCGAGCGTCCCCAGCAGCCAGGTTGCCGAGCGGACGATGTTCTTGCTGAAGACGATCGCCGCCGACGAGAGCACCATCGCGCCGGCGAAGACGTAAAAGACGAAGGTCTCGACCGGCTTCTCGCTCAGCAGGGCGATGCCGGCGAAAAGCGCCAACACCAGCAGCGCGAGCAGACCGAAGACCAGCAGTTGTGTGTTCTCAGACATCGCTTAACTTCTCGGTAACGGCCGCGCGACCGCCTGCGTGCCGACCAGGACGCTCGCGCGGCGGACACCGGCGAAAGCTACGACCAGAATGGCGATCATCGCGATGGCGCCAATCAGCCCCAGTACGACGGTGATCACCCCCGCCATCGCCGAGAACCACGGGTGCGCGTCGGTTGCCAACAACTCCCAAAACGCGCACCCCAGCAGGACCACCATCGTGAGCGGCAGCATGACCTGCACGCAGGAATAGAGCACCTGGTCGATCCGCAACCGCGGCAGTGTCCAGCGCAGCCACATCTGCACAAAGATGAAGAACGCGCACTTGAGGATGAACCAGACGGGTCCGCTGACGAGCAGCCCGTACGCGAAACGCGCCGCGAGCGAATCACTGTGCGCCCAGGGATAAAACGGATCCCCCGGCGCGGCCGCCGACAGGGCCCAGGGCGCGTCCCACGCGCCGAGAAACAGAATCACCAGCAGCCCGCTGACGATGAACATCGCCACGTACTCGGCGAAGAAGAACAGCGACCAGCGGATGCCGCTGTATTCGGTGTGAAACCCGGCGACGAGCTCGCTCTCGGCTTCGGGCAGGTCGAACGGAGCCCGTTTGCAGGAGGCCAGCGAGGCGACGAAGTAGATGAACATCGCCACGAACGTGAGCGGGCTGTGCCAGGCGTACCAATTGAACCACCCGCCGGATTGCGCCGCCGCGATTTCGTTGAGCCGCAGCGTGCCGGCGACCATGACCGGTATCAGCAAGGCCATGCCCATGGGAATCTCGTAGCTCACCATCTGCAAGGCCTCGCGCATCGCGCCGTAGACACTCCACTTGTTGTTGCTGGCCCACCCGGCGATGAGCACGCCCATCACCTGGATCCCCATCATCGCAAGAATGAAGATCAACGCCACGTCGAGGTCGCGAAACACCCAGAACACGCCGAAGGGCAGCGCCAGGAACCCCGCCAGGGCCGGCACCACCGTCAGGTACACGGCCAAGCGAAACAACGGGCGGTCGGCCTCGCGCGGAATCAAGTCTTCCTTGCCGATCAGTTTGATGGGGTCGGCCAGCGACTGCGCCCAGCCGTGCCAGCCGCCGACGCGCATCGGCCCCAGCCGCGACTGAATGTGCGCGGAGACCTTGCGCTCGGCCCAGATCGACCCCATGACCAGGATGGTGGCGAAGATGATGACCCCGTGGATGGCGATCAGATCGCGCACCAGGGAGAATTGAAATGGCCAGATCAGGGCGGCCGGCAGGGGCGACTCGAGGCTTTGTGTCGCGAAGCGGATGTCTTCGAGGCTCATCCGGTCGGCAGGTCCGATGTCGCCGTTCGCAACCAGGTGCGCGCGGACGTCGGCGACGCCGGCGAACAACTCCGTGACGGCAAACACCGCCACGCCGCTGCCGAAGAGCGCGCCCAGGAGAATCCCCAGCGCGAAACGCTCGACCAGCGGCTTCGAGACCCGGTACACGGCGACCGCCATATCGGCGGCTATCTTCGCCGGTCCCTCGAAGTGCTTTGGACGATCGTGCCAGGGAACGTACCACCGGGCCATGCGTGCCTACCTGAGTCGGAGTCGAGGGAGTATAGTCGCCCGGCCGGTTGGGTCAAAGGCCGCGCCGCGCGGGCCGGGCGTCAGCGCGTGGTGCCTTGGCGGTACTCGAGGTGGTAGACCCCGCTTTCGTCGATACTGATGCGAGCCATCCCGGCGCCGGGCACGCGATCCAGCATCTCAGTCAGCCCGTCGCTTCGCAAGCCGGGGTCGGACACGTGCGGCCAGCGCTGCATCAGGCGCACCAACCCGGCCGCGATCCAGGCGTGTGCGTCCATGGCCAGCTTTTCGCCGCGGTAGGTTAGCAGGTCGTCGGCGATAGCGCGCAGCGTGTCGATCGGGCCGGTCGCGCTCAGGCCGATTAACTCGGGGTCCAACTCGCCGCGCAGCCAGAAGCCGGTGTCGACCTTGAAGCCGAGCTGCCGGCGATAGTGGGTGGCGTGAAGCTTGGCCGCCACTTGCTGCCGGCGATTGAGCAGCACCACCATGGCGTCGGTCCGGCCGAAGGCGTCGCTCTTGAGGTAGCACAGCCCCAGGTCGGTATGCCGTGAGCCGTCGGCCGGCAACATGCGTTCGTACGTTCCCGGCCCCTGTCCGAGCCGGATTCGTTGAAAACTCCAGTCCGCGCAGCCGCAAAGCGAGACGGTCAGGAGCGCGACGGCGGCTGTGACGGGCCGCCGCGCACTTGAACCAGGATGAAGAATCGCGTTTGAGCTTGTTTGTTTTCTCATAATCGAAGATCATCCGCGGAATGCGGAGAGGACGCAAGAAGCCCAAGAATGGGCGGGGCGCCTTGATTGCGTCGCCGCGTCGGTAACGCGGGTCAAAGGGGTCGAGCCGATTGGATCAAGACATATGATTTCGCAAACCGCCGAATATGCGTTACGCGCCCTGATTTGGCTGGCCAGCCGGCCGGACGAACAGCTTAGTGCGCGTCAGGTCGCCAAGGCGACGAAGGTGCCGGCGGGTTATCTCGCGAAGGTGCTGCAGAACCTCGCGCGCGCCGAACTGCTCGCCTCGCAGCGCGGCGTGGGAGGCGGATTCATGCTCGCCCATGCGCCTGAGGACATTAGCATCTGGCGAATCGTCGACGCCGTCGATCCGATCAAGCGCATCCGCAGTTGCCCGCTCGACATCAATAGCCACGGTGTCAACCTTTGCCCGCTGCACAGCCGCATCGACGCGACCATCGCGCTCGTGCAGGACGCCTTTGAGAGTACGACGCTCGCGGACCTGCTCAACGAGACCAGCGGGAGCCCGCCGCTGTGTGAGTTCCCGCGCAGCTCCGTCGTCAAGCTCGCGCCGCCGAAGCGCCCGACGCGGCCGACGAAGAAGACCCCCGCCCGGCGTAAGAAACGCAGGAGTGGCGTGCGAAACTGAAGTTCTCCCCGTTTCCACCTTGACGAATCGTTTGCCGTATAATCGCGCCTGCCCTCGACGGCCTCTGCAGACGAGTCGCCGCGCGGCCGAAAGTCGTTCCGAGATTTGAATGGACACCGAACGCATTCGCGCAATTCTGGACCGGGCCTGCGATTTGCTGGAGGCCGGCAAACTCGCAGAGACGCTCGAGCAGCTCGAGCCGATCGATGACACGTACATGGACGCCGAAGACCGCATCGAATGCGCCGTGCTCGGGGCGCGCGCGTTGACCGAGCTGGGCAACGCGATCGACGCCGTCGACCGGCTCGAGCCGCTGCTGGACGAGCACCCCGACTCGGTGAGTCTGCACGCGGAACTGGGCGTGGCGCTCTCCGAAGCGGGCGACCTGGACGCAGCCCGGGAGGTGCTCGAGACGGCGACCTCGCTCGACGACGACGACGACGTGGCCTTCGCCAATCTGGCGCTGGTCTACGAAAAGCTGCACGAATTCGAGTTGGCGATCGGGGCCTACGACCGGGCCCTGAAAGCCGGCGCCGACATCACCTGGGTCCTGCCGCGCCGCGCCGCCGTGCAGAGCGATCTCGGCGATTATGCGGGAGCGGGGGCGACGCTGAAACGCTATCTGTCGCTCGCGCCGGAGGATGCCTCGCAATGGATCGCGCTCGCGATCCTGTGCAGCGACGAACGGCGTTACGAGGAAGCGTACGCGCACTATGCCAACGCCGAGCGTCTCGAGGTCGATAGTCCCTGGCTGCGGCTGAACTGGGGCGTGAGCGCGGTGCATGCCGGCGATCTGAAACTCGCCCGCGAGCAACTGTCGCGTCTCGAGGAACTGGGCGCGTCGGCGTCGCAGCCCGCCATCCTGCGCGCGTTCGTGCTCGAGGAGGAAGGCAGTCTCGACGAGACGGCGGCCTGTTACGATGAAGCGCTCGAGCGGTCGCGGGGCGAACACCACAACGATCTCGTGTACGCGTTGGAAATGGCGATGGACTTCTTCACGCGGCACGGAAAGCCCGAGCGCTACGAACGGCTGCTCGAACAGGCCTACGCCGACAACGCCTGCACGGTGGAGTTGTGCGAGGCCTACCGCGAGGCGACCGGGACGCGCCTGCAATCGGCGACGTGGTTCAGCCTGCTGGTTGAGGCGGACTATCGCGACGGCCTGATCGAAGTGACCGAGACCGAGTCCGCCGATCCGTCGAAAGAAGACCCGACAGCGCAGTCCGCAACGCCGCGTTTCACGCGCTTTTTGCGCAATTTCCAGATCATCGCCGCGAACCGCGACGACGCCACGGCGACCGTGCTCGAATTCGTGGAGCGCATGCGCGAAAGCGGCCCGCGCATCCGCGAGTTCGTCAACGAGGAACCGATCGAGAACACGCACACGGGTTTGTACGAGGTCGAGATGGAGAGCCTCGTCGCCCCCAAGAGCCCCTACGAATAGCCGCGCCGCGAACATGCTCGCCGGCCAGAAATCGACGGGCTTACCCGGGACGCGTGGCGCTGAAACCGCGGCGGACGTGTGTCAGGGCTTGGTGCGTTTTGGCGCCCCGCCGCCGGTCTTCGAGAGCTCCCGCTGTTCGCCCAGCAGCTTTACGATCTGTGCGAGCTTCTGATTCGCCGCGCGCAGTTCCGACACCATGGCGGCGCGCTGCGCCCCGGCGTCGGGAATCTGTGCGAACGCGCGCCGCGGCGCGGCGAGTCCGGTCCAGAGCGCGACGCCGGCGAGCGCGGTCACCGCACCCAGAGCGAACGCCGATACGAACTTGCGATTGGAAGATCCTGACATCATCACGGCCTCTCCGTCATCCCCGCGATTGTGCGGCTCGGTTGCCCGGCGGAGCAGAGATTCGCATCCCCACTTCGCCCTTATCGGTTGGTTGACCGCCGCCGGGTGAGCCACTCCATTGCGACCGGGGCGGAAGAGTCGGTCGAACGCGGTTTCTGCCAACGATCGCCGCATGAACATGCGTGGGGCTAGGTCGGAGTCGCTTCCGTCGCGGCGGTGCTCTTCAGCGCGAGTTCGCGTAGCTGCTTTTCATCGACCGGGCTCGGGGCCTCGGTCATCAGATCCTGGGCCTTGGCCGTCTTGGGGAACGAGAGCGTGTCGCGCAGGCTGTCCAAGCCGGTCAGCAGCATCATGATGCGATCCAGTCCTAGCGCGATTCCGCCGTGCGGTGGCGGGCCGTACCGCAGCGCGTCCAGCAGGAAGCCGAAACGAAGCTGCTGCTGCTCGGGTGTGATGTTCAGCAGCCCGAAGATCTTGCGCTGCACGTCGGCGCGGTGAATCCGCACGCTACCGCTGCCTAGCTCGGTGCCGTTGAGCACGAGGTCGTACCCTTGGGAGAGGACGCGGCCGGGATCGCTGTCGAGCAGCGGGACGTCCTCGTCGCGCGGCGCGGTGAACGGGTGGTGCATCGAGTCCCACCGCTTCTCGTCCGCGTTCCACTCGAACATCGGGACGTCGACGATCCAGAGAAAATGCCATTCGTTCTTCGGAATCAGATCGCGCTTGCGGGCCACGACCGTGCGCAGCCAGGAGAGGTGCTTGCACACGTCCGCGGGCGCGCCCGCCGCGAAGAAGAGCAGATCGCCTTCGCCCGCACCCGTCGCGCCGGCGATCTCCGCCGTCGTCTCGGGTGTGAAGAATTTGGCGACGCCGGTCTGAAAGGCGATCCGACTGTCGTCGTCTTGCGCGACCTTGACCAGCGGTAGCCCGCCGGCGCCGATGCCGCGCAGGTCGTCGGCCAGGCGGTCGGTCTCCTTGCGCGTCATTGTCGCGCCGCCGGGCACGCGCATGGCCCGCACGACCCCGCCGGCGGCGAGCGCGTCCGCGAACACGCGGAACTCGGACTTCTTCGCGGCGGCGCTGACGTCGATCAGCTTCATATCGTAGCGCGTGTCGGGCGCGTCCGTGCCGTACTCGTTCATGGCCCGATCGAACGCGACGCGCGGAAACGGGCGCGGGATGTCCACGCCGTGGATCTGCTTCATCACGTGTGCCATGCAGCGTTCGATCACGTCGAACACGTTCTCCGCCTGCACGAATGACATTTCCATGTCGAGTTGCGTGAATTCGGGCTGGCGGTCGGCCCGCAGGTCTTCGTCGCGGAAACAGCGGGCGATCTGCACGTACTTGTCGAAGCCGCTGATCATCAGGAGTTGCTTGAAGATCTGCGGCGACTGGGGCAGCGCGTAGAACCGGCCGGGATGAACGCGGGACGGCACCAGGTAGTCGCGGGCGCCCTCGGGCGTGCTCTTGGTCAGGATGGGGGTCTCAATCTCGATGAAGCCTTCGCGGTCAAAATGCTCGCGGATCGCGCGAACGATGCGATGCCGCGTGATCAGGGAGCGTTGCAGGACCGGCCGGCGCAGGTCCAGATAGCGGTATTTGAGCCGCAGTTCCTCGTTCGCCTCGGTGTCGTCGGCGATGTCGAACGGCGGCGTGGCCGATTCGCTGAGGATGTCAATCTCATGCACCTCGATTTCGACGGCCCCGCTCGCCAGGTTCGGATTGACCAGCCCTTCCGGCCGCGCCGCGACTTCACCCCGGACGGCGACGCAGTATTCGGCCCGCAGCCGGCCGGCGATCTCGTGCGAGCGTGGGTCGCGGTCGGGATTGAACTTGAGCTGCACCAGCCCCGTGCGGTCGCGCACGTCGATGAACACCATCCCGCCGTGATCGCGGCGGTTCTGCACCCAGCCGGTGATCAGGACGGTTTGCCCCACGTGGTCTTCGCCGACCTCGGCGCAGTAACACGTACGCTCGTGATAAGGTAGCGGCAAGGCTCATTCTCCTGACCGTTTGAGAGAACAGATCGCAAGCGGCCAATCGTATCGCTGCCCGCCGTCTTTCGTCAAAGGCGGCGCCAAGCGCCGCCCTCGCCGGCCGCACGCACTCAGCTTCGAGTATACTCGCGCAGGGTTGACCAAGGCCTTGCCCGGCCGATTTCGTACGCACTGGAGGCATACCGATGAACTTCACTCTCGAGCATGCCGTCGAGATTCTCAGCCGAACGCCGGCCGTCCTACGCGCCCTGCTCGCCGGGTTGGGCGAGCACTGGACGCATGCCAACTACGGCGAGAAGACCTTCAGCCCGTTCGATGTCGTGGGGCACCTGATTCACGGCGAGCGAGCCGACTGGATTCCGCGTGCCCTGATCATTCTGGAACGCGGTGAGGACCGGCCGTTCGACCCGTTCGACCGCTATGCGATGTACGAGGCGAGCAAGGGCAAGACGATGGCCGAATTGCTCGACACGTTCGAATCGCACCGCAAACAGAATCTCGAGACGCTCGAGGAACTTCGCCTGACGCCGGACCTGTTTCTGCGGCGCGGGACGCACCCGGAGCTGGGGACCGTCACGTTGGAAAACCTGCTCGCCACCTGGGCGCTGCACGATCTGAATCACATTTCACAGATCGCCAAAGCGATGGCACATCAATACCGTAACGCGGTCGGCCCCTGGAGAGCGTACATTTCCATCCTGCCCCAATGAAAGCGGCCCCGGAGCCGAAGCCCCGAGGCCGCATGGTTCTCTCGATCGTGCCCGAAACTAGGGGTACACGACCGCACAAGGATTGAAGTGAATGAACGGCACGGCGTCGTTGTTGTTGAATCCGTCGAGCAACGTCTTCATTTCCACCTGCTCGGCGGCCGTCCCGCTCTCCCAGATCGCGATTGCGTCGCTCACGAGCTGAGCGGCACTGATGAACCCGCCGGCGGGAAGCTCGATTGCCGCGGCCGGATCGTCGAGACGGTGCAGCGTGTTGAAGAGGAAGGCCAACAGTTGCTGCGCCAATTGCTCGCGCGGATCGCCGCCGGCGTTCGCGTCGACGAGGAACTGCGAGACTTCGGCCTTGGGCGAGCCCGACGGTGCGATCAGCTCACCCGAATTGCCGAGCGACGCAGAGACCGGTTCGCCATTGCTGAACAGCCCGTCAAACGGCTCGTCGCCGTCGTCGAAGTAGGACGAGGGCTGGCTGTAAGGCGCCAGGCCGTTGGCGTGGTCGATGTCGGCCTGCGTGAGTTCGCTCAGGCCGTTGCGGTTGTGCCAGTAGCCCTTCGTATCGAAGTCGGCGGTGCCGGTGCAAGCGTTGCCGAATGCAACTTCGACGGTCTGTCCGGCCACGGTGCCGAGCTCGGGAGCCGGCTCGAGCGTGAACGCGACGCTGGTCGGACCGGTGGGCACCCAATTCGCGTTGGGATCTCCGGTGCCGGCCTTTGCCCCTTTCCTCCTTGGCTTTGCTTCCTGGATGCCAACGTCCGTTCAGGCGGTGGGTTCTGCCCGCCAACGATGAAATTCCTAGCGGCCCTGCGAACGCAGTTCAGAAATTTCGGTATTGCCCTCCCGCGGCGAGATTCACAACTGACGATAGGCAGGCGCGGTGCCTGCTTCCAGTTCAAGAACCCGTTTACGCCGGTGCCGGGAAAAACGCCGCTATCGTTTACGCAGTCATGGGATTTCAGGGCGGACGTGGAGATCGAGTTGGTTTTTTGCGCTACGCCCGGAAACCACCCATGGGCGTCCGAATACGACGGGTGCGGGAGACCCCGATAAGGGCTACAGGCCGCGAATTTGAGCGGGGCCGGCGGCAAGCCAACTCGATATACTCCGCGAAAACTCTCGCGGAGACCTGCGTCATGCGTTGGAAGAATCAACTCTATGTAGCTCACCGCTGGCTCGCGCTGATCATCAGCCTGCAACTGCTGGCCTGGAGCGTCGGCGGATTCACCTTCAGCATCCTCGACATCGACAACGTGCACGGGGATTGGGAGCGGAATTTCGACCCGCCGCCGCCGATTGATTGGAGCGCCGTGCGTCTGACGCCGGCCGAGGCGGTGGAGCGGCTTGCCGAAACCCGCGTCGCGGGCGAGGTGGTCGCGCGGGTCGGCTTGCGAACGGTTTTTGGCCGCCCCGCGTTCGAGCTGTTGAACGCAGAGCTTCTGCCAATCGCCGTCGTCGATGCCGCGTCCGGAGAAGTCACGCGGCGGATCAGCCCCGCGCAGGCCGCCAAAGCCGCCCTGGATGATTTCGTTCCGACCGCGGCCCTAAGCAGCGTCCAATTGATCGAGAACGATCCGCCGCTCGAGTTTCGCGGCAAGCCGCTGCCGGCCTACCAGGTCCTGCTCGACCACCCCAAGAACCCGCACATCTACGTCTCGGCGGTCACCGGGGACATCGTCACCCGCCGCAACCGCCCGTGGCGGATCTTCGATTTCTTCTGGATGCTGCACATCATGGATTACAGCGAGCGCGACGACTTCAACCACTGGCTCTTGACGACGGCGAGCGTGCTGGCGGTGCTCACGTCGGCGTCCGGGCTGGTGCTGTGGTCGTTCCGTCTGCCGCGACGTTCGGGCAAGCGCCGACGGCCCGCGACTTGAGGTGCGCTGTTCTACGATGCTCGCAACGCGGCTACTTGGCATTACCAAACTCAAGCGGTTTGGTGCTGATTCGTTGCTCGGTTATAGTGCTCGCGGCTGGCCGCCAAAGGGAACAGGAGGACTCCGTGAATCGAAAGCCACTCCGCAGGTCCGCCGCTGTGCTGTGCGCACTGCTGGCGGGCGCTCTCGCGCTGCCCGTCGCCGCACAGGACGCGAAGAAACAGCCGCAAAAACAGTCCTATCGGCGTCAACTCGGCCCGAACAACCCCAAGGTCCGCGTCGAGGGGGGCAAGACCTACCTCTGGTACGGCCAGCGTTTCGAGCAGCCCGACGCCAAGTCCGACAAGTGGTACGATATCACCGGCTCGCTGCTCAAGCCCGAAGATCTGCAATTCGGCATCGGCAAGGACAGCATTCGCGCCATCGACGATCCGATGTTCGTCAAGCCTGACGACCAGCGGTTGCTGAAGTACCTGCCGCGCAGCCCGTACCGCATCGACGAGAACCCGAAGTCCAACGACGAGATCATGGTCATCGGCTACGCGTTCGGCGACGACGCGCGGGCCTATCCGATCGCACTGCTCGACCAGCACGAACTCGTCAACGACAAGGTCGGCGGCAAACCCGTCACGGTCGGCTGGTGACCGCTCGCCAAACTGTCCGTCGTGAACGGACGCGAGCAGAACGGCCGAGTCGACCAGTTCGGCGTCAGCGGGTACGTGTACCACAACGTCTTTCTGATCTTTGACCGCAAGACCGAGAGCCTGTGGTGGCCGATCGACGAAGACGGCTGGACGGCGATCTCCGGCCCGCGCAAAGGGGAGAAGATCAAGTTCGACGAAAAGCCGGCTCCGGTCCCGCTCGGCGAGTGGCGCAAGAAGCACCCGAAGACGGTCGTGCTATTGGGGTCCCAGAAGCAGATCGAACGCCGCGAACAGGACTCGGACGGCTGAAGGCGGGAGCGGCGGGAAGACGACAGCGCCAGGATGCAGTGTGCCACGGCTCTGTGAGCCGTGCGCTCGGCAAACGATCGGCAGCGTGCCACTGCTTCAAGCAGTGCTTCCGATACAAGCGGCGCACTCGCGCTGCATGGTTTCACACCAACGCCGCAATCCGTCCGTCCGGCAGCTTCACAGCAGCGTGCCGCGCAGGAGCACCATCGCCGTGTACAGGTAGATCAGGATCCCTGTGATATCCACGACCGTCGTCACGAACGGGGCTGAGCTGGTCGCCGGGTCGAGGCCCAGCCGCCGGAATAGCAGCGGCAACATGCTGCCGACCAGCGTTCCCCAGAGCACAATCCCGACCAGGGCCAAGCCGACGGTGAAGCTCACCGGCAGCCAGTGCGTGGTGTATTCTCCCCACCCGATCGATTGCCAGATCACGATGCGCAGCAATCCGATCATGCCGAGAAAGACGCCGAGCAGCATCCCGCAAACCAGCTCGCGCCGCAGGATTCGCCACCAGTCGCGCAGACGGACCTCGCCGATCGCCATCGCCCGGATGACCAGCGACGCCGCTTGGGAGCCGGTGTTTCCCCCGCTGCTGATCACCAGCGGCACGAACATGACCAGCACGGCCGCCTTTGTCAGGATGCTCTCGAAGTTCTCCATCGCGCTAATCGTGAGCATCTGTCCGATGAAAAGGATGCCCAGCCAAAACCCGCGCTTCCACACCAGCTTGATCAGCGACACATCCAGATAGGGCTCTTCCAGCGCCTCGACCGCGGCCATCTTCTGAATGTCCTCGGTGACCTCCTCTTCGGCCACGTCGGCCACGTCGTCGAACGTGACGACGCCGACCAACACGCCGTCCGAATCGACCACCGGCAGTACGGGCCGGTCGTGCCGCTCGAACGCCCCGACGGCGACCTCCTGGTCGTCACGCGCGCGCAGCGCCGGAATGTGCTCCTGCATGTACTTCTCGATCGGTTCGTCCAACTCGGCGAGCAGCAGATCGTGCAGCCGAATTTCCGCGACCAGCCGGCTGCCGCGATCGATCACGTAGAGCGTATCGAGCGTTTCGGCCTGACCGCCGTGGCGGCGAATGTGCTCCAGCACCTGCCCGGCGGTCCAGTCGGGCCGCACGCGCACGTAGTCCGGGGTCATAATGCGGCCGATGCTTTCGGCCGGGTATCCGAGGATGATCTGTGTTTGGCGGCGCTCCTCGGGGTCCAGCAGCGCGAAGAGCTTGTTGACCAGCGTCCCGGGCAGCTCGTCAAACGTCTCGGCCCGGTCGTCCGGGTCCATCTCGTTGAACAAGTCGGCGAGCAGATCGCTGCTCAGACTCTTGAGCAATTCCTCCTGCTGCTCGGCCGGCAGATGCGTGAACACGTCGGTCGCCCGCGCGCGCGGCAGCAGTCGAAACGCCACGGCGCGATGCTCGGCCGCCAGCTCGATCAGAACGTCGGCAATCTCGGCGTCGAACAGATACACGAGTGCGTCGCGCGCATCGTGGTTGCGCCCGGCATCGAGCATCTCCTCGATCTCCGGGGCAACCAGGTGGCCCGTGGCCCGTCCGATGTCGGTGATCGCCATCCGCTGCTCCCAGAAAAGCGGGTGCATTTGAACCGGAGCATTGCGGTTTGGCCACCATTCGGGCCGCGAGTGGAGACGGCCTGCTACCCGCAGCGGAATGTGCGGAGTGCTGTCATCCCCAGCGCAGCGAGAGATCTGGCCGAACCCGAGGCGTGCAGCATCACGTCGTCGACATGCCGTTCAACGAACGCCGGCTCCCCGCTCTTCGTAGATTGTCAGTGAGCGAGCGCCTGATCCGCCGACGACCGGAACGTCGCACCGGTTGCGTTCTCATAGGTGATGGGTCGGTGTGTTTGCGAGCGGTTGCTCAGACACTTGGCGACCGCCCGCGTGCCGTGCCACTCGATGTTGATGCGGCTGAGAGGATTCGAACCTCCACCCGGTTGCCCGGACTAGGACCTGAACCTAGCGCGTCTGCCAGTTCCGCCACAGCCGCCGAGTCTCGAAAGTGCTGTCATTGAAGCGTTTTCCCTTGTCCAGTAAGCACTTACGAGCCGGAGCGGGATTGTAGCACGTTGCCCGTGGAATGCCATAGGACACCCGGTAAATGCCATTCAAAACCCAAGCGCCTACCCAAGCGCTTTTGGCATTCAGCTTGCTGCGTCATTGAGCCCTTTACGAATCCGCCTGTGCCGCAACGCGGTGGCCTCGACATCCTTCAACAGCAGCCGGGCCTGCTCCGCGATGGGTTTCGTCAGAATGGGGTCGAGAAGTAGGGCTTCCAGTTGTTCTCGCGCCGATTGGTAACGCCCCGCGCGATAGTCAACCATCGCAGCCCGCAACAACTCTTCAGCGCGCTTCGGCTCTGCCATTTGCTGTCCTCCAGCGTAGCCACTAGCGAGTTTAGCGGTGCTCGCCATGCTTGTGCAATGAAAAAAGGGGCCGAATCGGCCCCTTCGCGGCGAGCGAAAGAACTACCCCGCCTTCGCAGCCGTCGCCGCGTCCGGCGTATCCGGCAGCACGTCCAGGCACGACGCAAGCTCGGTCGTCTGGAGCTTCGTGTAGACGCGCATCGTCAGGTCGATCGACGAATGCCTCGCAAGCTGCATCGCCTTGCGGGGATGCACGCCGCCGCGAGCCAGCGCGGTGACGAACGAAACTCGCAAGCTATGGAAGTCGATCCGGCCGTCGGGCGTCTCGGCGGGGATCGACGCCGCTTCCAGGTCGCGCCGGATGAACAGGTGCGTATCGCACCACCGAGCGGCCTGAGTGAAAACGTGCGACGTTGAGGACGGGTTGCCACAATGCTCGCGCCACGCGACGAGTATCGCAGCCGTGCGCCGTCTGAGAGGCAGTTCATCCTCTTCGCGGTGTTTGCTGTTCCGGGCGTCGATCGTAATCAGCCCCGCGACCAAGTCGATATTTGACCAGCGCAAGGTCCGAAGCTCGTTCCGTCTCAAGCCGCTTTCGAGCGCGAGCCGGTAAATCAGAGCCCGCTCGCGCCCGGTGAACCCGGAGCGTCGCGGACCGATCTCCGTCTCGGTCAACAGTCGGACAAGCTCGTCGGCCAGCAACGCCCGCCGTCGGCGTCGCTGATCCTCGCCGGCGTTGAACGGCTGCAAGTCCGCGAGCGGGTGCGTTGACAAGACTCGCTTTTGTTTGAACAGCCAGAGCGTGAACCGCCGCGCGGCTTGGATGCGGTGATAGAGATCGTGAACCATTTCGTCGCACCCTTTCCCTGTCGCAGCGGAGACGGCAAAAAACGGAAGCCCCAGACCCAGCGCCGCTTCCTCGAGTTCTTCACGGCCCACATCAGGAATCCGAATACCCGGAAAGCCTACGCCCGGGCGACGGGTCAGTTTCTCGCGTGGTGTGACGAGCGCGGCGTCGAGCTCGAGGCGCTCGAGCCCATGGTGGTCGCCGCCTACATCGAACGGCTGACCCGCGAGCGCTCCCCCGCCACGGTCAAGCAGCATCTGGCCGCCATCCGGATGCTCCTCGACTACCTGGTCGTCGGCCAGGTCCTCCCCTTCAACCCGGCCGCGGCCGTGCAGGGTCCCAAGCACGTGGTGAAGGTCGGCAAGACCCCCGTGCTCTTCGAGGACGACGCCCGGCGACTCTTTGCCTCGATCGACACCTCGCACGTGGTGGGGCTGCGAGATCGGGCCCTCATCGGAGTCATGACCTACGCGTTTGCCCGGGTCGGTGCAGTCGTCAAAATGCGCGTCAAGGACTACTACA
>JACZRH010000098.1 GCA_022574815.1 Planctomycetota bacterium
ATGACGGCGGCGAGCGAGATGCTCAAGGACCGCATCGACGCGGTGTTGAAGACGCTGACCTACCGCGAGCGCGAGATCATCAAGCTGCGCTACGGGATCGGCGACGGCTACACCTACACCCTCGAAGAGGTCGGCAAGATCTTCAAGGTCACGCGCGAACGCGTGCGGCAGGTCGAAGCGAAGGCGATCCGCAAGCTGCAGCATCCGGTGCGTTCGCGCAAGTTGGCCGGGTTCCTGGACGGCGCGGCCAAGATTAACTAGCGTAGTTTCTACTAATAATTGCTGCATCATGGAGATAGCCGGCGCCATGCCCAAGCGCTAGCGCGGGCGTGTTCTCCCGCGCAGCAATGGCGCGAGTTCGCGGTACGGGGGGTTGTGGGCCCGTGGCCGATTCCTTAGCATGAAAAGTGGATCGCGAACGTGGAGGCTGGTGGTGTGAAGTTTTACACCGGCAAGTGCATTTTGGGGCTCGGGTTCGTGCTGCTGGCCGGCTCGCCCGTCTCGGCTGCCGATTCGGTGAAAGCCCTTTTCCTACACGCTCCAAAGTCTCCGGCGCGAGCGGGCGATTCGATTACCCTTCAAGTCTTGCGTGGATCGGCGTCCGATGCGGTCGCAACCGAAATCTCCGCGGATCAGGTGCGCTGGCTTTTCGTTCGGTCATCGGGGACGCAGAAGAATTTCGAGCCGGCGGAAATCGCCCGGGCCGTGGGAGCCGATGGTTCGATTGTCGCGGCGACGGGGCCCGAGCGCGTCTCGGTGGTGGGCATCGACATGAAGCCCGTCGTGGTGTCGGTCAGCGGCCGCGAGCTGAAGTCTTTCCTGAGCACGCATACTGCGCTCGGCCTGGAGACTGGCGGCACGCGCGGGATCAACGCCAATCGCACCTACCGCGTGCGTCGGATCGAATCCGCTGCAACCCTGGTTCGCGTGCCGGGTTCCGACGCGGCGCCCTCGGCCGTGGCGCAAGGAAAAACGGGTCAAGCCGTCGAAATCCGACCGCTGGCGGATCCGACCTCGCTTCGCGTCGGCGGCGATCTGCCGATTCGAGCGTACGTCGGCGGCTCGAAACGAGCGGGGGCGCGTGTGCTGGCAACGAACATGATCAAGGGCGCAACGCGGGAAGTGATCACCGACGCCGTGGGAACGGCGGCGTTTACGGTAACGAATGCGGGGCCGTGGCGGATCGAATTCCATCACGCCGAGCCGCTGGCGCGTGATTCGGGCGCGGACTGGGTCATCTACAGCGCGACACTGACGTTCGAGGTGCCGAAGTGACGAGCCGCTCGGTGAAGCCGTGCGCGAGTGTCGTCCGCGCCGCCGTGCGGCACGCCGCGTGCGCGCTCTTGCTTCTCGCCGTCGCGAATGCATCAGCCCAGAACGTCGTCGAGCTGGGTCCGGCGCCGATCGGGAACGGCGGCTACACCGGCCGTGTCTCGGCGCTGGTTTGCAGCCCGACCGATCCGGAGCGCTACTTCGTCGCGGGCGCCGATGGCGGCGTCTGGCGCACCATCGACGGCGGGCAAACGTGGAAGCCACTGATGGACGACCGGCCGACGCTGTCGATCGGAGCCTTGTTGCTCGATCCGACCGACGAAAACGTCATCTACGCCGGGACGGGCGAGGCCAACTACGCCAACCACAGCCGCTACGGTCTGGGGCTCTACAAATCGACGGACGGCGGCGACACGTGGACGCAGCTTGCGGAAAATGTGTTCGGGGGCCGCTGTTTCTCCAAGATCGTCACACACTCGAACTACCCGCAAACGCTGTTCGCTTCCATCACACGGGCTGGCGGGTTCCCCGAGCTGGCCGCCGCCAAAGGGCATCCCGGCGCCGCCGGGCTGGTGGGCGTCTTCCGCTCGACCGATGGCGGCGTGAGCTGGACACAGCTTACGAACGGTCTGCCCAACCTGTCGGCGACCGACCTGGCCATCGATCCGCGGCACCCGAACGTCCTCTACGCGGGGATCGGCCGCATTTTCGGCGCGCCCGAGAACGGCATTTACAAATCGACCGACGGCGGCGCAAGTTGGACGAAACTCGCCGGCGGGTTGCCGGATGATTCGGTCGGGCGGATCAGCATCGGCGTCGCGCCCCCGGCCCCGTCAACGAGGGGCAACCCAGCCATTGGCGGCCCGGCGGCAGGTGTGACGCCGCAATCGGCGGGTCGCACCGGTAGCCCCGGCGGCGCCCCGCGACCGCCCTCGCGCGTCTACGCGCTGATCACGCGCGCGTCCGACGAGTTCGGCGGCGAGGCCGGCACGCGCGGCGCGTATCGCAGCGACGACGGCGGCGCGACCTGGACCGATCTCGCGCTCGGCGGTATTCAGGCAACCTATGGATGGTATCTCTCTTTCGTCTCCGTCCAGCCCGGTTCGGAAGACACGGTTTTCATGGGCGGGTTGACCCTGGCCCGATCCACGGTCGGCGGCGGAAGTTGGCGGACGGTCACACCACCGCACGTTGACATGCATGCCGCAGGTTGGGACGCGGCCGGTCGGCTGGTCGTGGGCGACGATGGTGGTGTCCATCGCAGCACGAATTTGGGCGGCTCGTGGGTCTCGCTCAACAACGGCCTCGGGCTCATTCAGTTCTACGCCGGGCTTTCGACGTCGCCGATCGACGATGAAATTGTCTTCGGCGGCGCGCAGGACAACGGGTCGAACCGCCGCAACACGGCGTCGCGCACCTGGTCGCGGGTCTTGGGCGGCGACGGCGGCTGGACGCAGGTGGATCAGACCAATCCCGCCCGCGTGTTCGCCGAGTTTCAAGGGACAGGCAACCTGTACCGTTCGACGAACGGCGGGTCGAGTTTCTCGCGTTCGCGCACGGGCATCGTCGGGACCGATCGCCATTGCTTCCTGCCGCCTTACGTGATCGACCCGAGCGATCCGAACATCATGCTGTACGGCACGCACCGGGTTTATCTGAGCACGACGGGCGGCGGCTCGTGGACGCCGATTTCGGGCGACCTGACCAACGGCGCCGGCGCGATTCGCGCCTTGGCGATGGCGCCCAGCGATTCCGACGTGGTCTATGCCGCGACGAATGACGGTAACGTGCTCGTATCCTTCGATCGGGGCGCCAATTTCGAGCTGATCCTGAGCGGGCACCCGGGCTGGCCGCGCGTAACGCGCGAGATTCACATCGACCCGAACGATCCGATGACGATGTACCTGGCCGTGGCGGCCTTCGGCGAGACGCAAATCCGCCGCACGCGCGATGCCGGGCGGACGTTCGAAGCCGTGGACGGCGACCTGCCCGACATTCCGGTCAACGTGGTGGCGATCGACGTGCGCGGGGCCGCGACCGTTCTTTTCGCCGGCACCGATATGGGCCTTTATCGATCGGTCGACGACGGACAAACGTGGCACCGCTTCGGAGTGGGGCTGCCGCACGCGGTCGTGATCGATCTGCTCGTGGATACCGCGCGTGACCGTCTGACGATTGGCACGCAGGGCCGCGGCGCGTGGCGCATGGCAATCGGCATCCCTGGCGACATGAACGGCGACGGGCGGGTCGACGGGGCCGACATCGATCCGTTGATTCTCTCGCTCGGCGATCCGCAGGCGTTCGCGCGCGAGTTTCCACAGGTCGATCCGATCGCTTGCGGGGACCTGGACGGGAACGGCGAGCTCAACGGCGCGGACATCGACGGCTTCGTGAAACTGCTCCGGCCGGAGGAATAGCGCGGCGACTCTCGGCGCGTCACCTCTTGATCGTGGGATTCGACAGGCTTTTCTACTATCCGGATCGCAACACCTACGGTTCGCCCGACGGTCAGGCGTTCGAGCCGGTGACCTTTCGGACATCCGACGGGCTGGCGTTGCACGGGTGGTTCTTCCCCGCCGTCGGAACCTCGAAGGGCACGGTCGTTCACTTTCACGGAAACGCCGGAAACATCACGGCCCATTTCACGCTCGTATCCTGGCTGCCCGACGCCGGTTACAACGTGCTGGTCTTCGACTATCGCGGCTACGGCCGATCGCAAGGCGAGGTCACGCGTGAAGGGACGATCATCGACGGGCACGCCGCCGTCGATTATGTGCTGACCCGCTCGGACGTCGATCCGGAGCGGCTGTTCGCGCTGGGGCAGTCGCTGGGCGGGGCCGTGGCGATCGTCGTCGCGGCCGAGCGCCCCGAGCTGCGCGCCGTCGTAGCCGAATCGGCCTTTGGCCGCTACCGCGGCATCGCGGCCCTCCATGTGCGGCGGATGGTGCTCTTTCGCGGCGTCGCGGGCGCGCTGGCGGCCTCGGTCATTTCGTCGGGGTACGATCCGATTGAATTCGTCGGCCGGCTCGCGCCGCGGCCGCTGCTGGTGGTCGCGGCAGGGCGCGATTCGATTTGCCCCGCGGAGTTGAGTCGGGAGCTGTTCGAAGCGGCGGCGGAACCGAAGTCCTACTGGTTGGTTGCGGAGGCCGAGCACCTGAGCGCGTTGCAAGTGGACGTGGACGAGACGATACGCCGGCTGGAGCGGTGCTTTGAACAGGGTGTCGCGCCGGCGTCATGACGGCTCGTCACGCCGCCGCGCGAGGTCTGCGACCCGATCAGTTGGGCTCGTCCTGAATCACGACGAAGTCAATGCGGAACCCGCCGGGTGCGTCGGGGTCCTCTTCGAAGGTGAAGACGATGCGATCGTCGCAACTGAAATCGACCCCCAGGAGCAGTTCGAGGCCGGTCGCCGTGCCGATGTCGGGCAAGCCCGCGGTGGCCGAATCGGCGGGAGCGGAGGAAAAGTGTACCACGGTCGAGAAGGCGTCCGCGTCGAAGTCGTCGGTTTGGTCCGAGTCGGTCGCCAGAACCCGATCGATGAACTCTTGCGTTCCAATGACTGCATTTCGCGCGCATTGAGCGACGGTCGGCGAGGCACTCAGTCCGGCTTCGAGCCGCATCTGCTCGAAGCCCACATTGCCCGGACTGCGGTCGAGCGCGTCGAACGTGCCGAAACTGAACGACGCGCGAAAGCGGGTGTTGTTGACGAAATCAAAGGTCAGGTTGCCGCTGCGCACCGCGGTCTGGTTGGCTAGGAAGGTCGGGGAGAGGCAACCGCCAAAGGAAGCAAGAACGAACGCGCCGGCGATTGCCAGGACGGCGTTACCCAGGGCGATCCAGCTTTTCATCCGCGTACGTCCTCAAAACGCCGATACGATTCGGGGAGCCGATCGGGCCGCGCGCCAACACGCTGGTCTTATCGGCACGTTGTTTGCAGACGAATACTAAGCGAAGACCCGAGCGCGTGCCAAGCGTGGCAGGCGAGGGGCGAAGCGGGCGTGACTTGACGGGCGGATGGGTTGGCAAATAATGTAGGAGTGCTCGATTGCGCGTTTTCGAGCACACAGGCCGTTGAAACGCGTGGGAAGTTCGTTCCCCACTTGAGACTATGCCTGCCGGCAATCTTATCGGCCGTGCGGCCGAATCGCACGGTGAATTGTTTCACGAGGTGGCTCATGATGCGAATCGGCTTTTTCGCCGTCTTGGCGTTGACTGCAATCCTGGTCGCCGGCACCTGCGTTCCGCCGCCCGCGGACGCTCCCGTCGAACCCTCGACCAGCCTCGGAATCGCCATCCACAGCCCATCGGTCGACCGAACCGTCGCGCAGGGGACCGTCGTGCAAATCGAGTGGTCTGCCGCCAATCTGACGGCCGAACCCGCGCGCGTTACGCTGCTGGCCGAGTCGCGCGTGGATCTGTCGCAGACCACGCTGACAACGATAGACGACGTGGTGGGGCTCACCTCGCTTCTGGTTTTCGAGTGGGCCACCAGTTCGGTCTCGAGCGGTCAACACGTGATTCTTGCGCGGATCACCGCCGCAGGCCGAACCGAGGAAGCCACCGCGTCCGGCAAGCTCTCGATCAATGGCCCCGCGCTGTTCGAATTCACCGCGCCGACCGAGCCCAGGACATTATTGGCCGGCGAAACCGTGACAATCACATGGACCGCAAGCGATTCTGAGTCCGGGACAATCGCGCGGATTGGTATCGATCTCGACGAAAATCACGACAGCGGTGACGAGATTTTCATCACGGACGCCGAGCTCAACGAGACCAGCCAGGAAGGGACGATCGAGTGGGACGGGACCGATACGACCGGTACGCAGGTCGATGACGGGACGTATTTCCTCTTCGCGCTCATCGACGACGGCTTCAACCCCGTGCAGCGCGTGCCCGGTTTGGCCCAGATCACCGTGGGCGAGGGCGACGGCGACAAGTCGGACACCGGTGACGGCGGCGACGAAGACGCGGGCTCGGACGCCGTGCTTGGAATCATCAAGCCGGACAGCAACGTCGAGTTCCTCAAGGGCGCCGCCGCCGTCACGATCGAGTTCGGCATCAACGATCCGGACGATCTGCTCATCGATCTCAAACTCGACACCGACGACAACCATGCCAACGGAAACGAGCTGACGATTCTCTCGCAACGGTTCGTGTCGGCGGGCACCAAGACCGACACCTTCGACTGGACCGGCAACGACGCGAGCGGCAACGCGGTGCCGGACGGCATCTACCGGCTCGTGCTCGTGGCCAGCAGTGGGATGGGCGTGCCGCGGACCGAATCGGCGTCGGGTCTGCTCTTCCGCCGCTCGCCGGACACGAAGCCGCTCAGCCGACAGACGTGGGAGCGGCGGGCCGACGCCTGGTCGCTGGTCGTTCCCGACGATAGCCCGAAGCCGCGCCGCGACCATGCGATGGTGTTCGATGCACAGCGCGAACAGACGTTTCTCTTCGGCGGCACGAGCAGCGATGGTGCGAGTTCGCAGAACTTCACCTGGGACCGCCTGACGTGGACGGAGCTGGTGGTCAGCAGCCCGCCTGCACGGCTCGACCATGCCATGGCGTACGACGCCATGCGCCAGCAAACCGTCCTTTTCGGCGGCGCATTCCCGACCGGCCGGCTGGGCGATACGTGGGAATGGGACGGCACCGCCTGGACGCAACTGGTCTCCCCTGACGTGCTGAGCCCCCCGGCGCGCAACGGGCACGCGATGGCGTATCGCGATTCGAGCCAGAGGACCATTCTGTTCGGCGGCAGCACCGACGCGGGGTTGAGC
The DNA here is from genome assembly GCA_022574815.1 of Planctomycetota bacterium. Taxonomy (GTDB): domain Bacteria; phylum Planctomycetota; class Phycisphaerae; order UBA1845; family Fen-1342; genus JACZRH01. The sequence goes on from JACZRH010000098.1 coordinate 7,050, forward strand.
GCCGAGACCTGGGCGTGGGACGGGAGCGCCTGGACCGAGCCGAAGCCGGCGAACGTTCCCCCGGCACGTTCGGACCATGCCATGGCCTATGATGCCGAACGCGACGTGATCGTGCTCTTCGGCGGACAAGGCGCCAACGGGCTCCTGGCAGACACCTGGACCTGGAACGGGTCTGATTGGAAGCCGGCGACGTCCGATCAGAACCCCTCGGCCCGCAGCCGGCACGCGATGGCGTACGACACGGTGCGGCGGCTGGTCGTGCTCTTTGGCGGCCATACGGGAACGGTCGACGCCGGCGACACCTGGGAGTGGGACGGCAACGCCTGGACAGAGGCTTCGCCGGACAACGCGCCGGCCGCCCGTCAGTCCCATGCCATGGCCTACGATTCGGCTGCCGGGCAGATGGTCGTGTTTGGCGGACAGACCGGGATCGCGCTGATTGGATTGCTCGAGCCCGCGACGGCGCAGACCGTCACGCCGGGCCAGTTTCTCACGATCCGTTGGCGTGACGACGATCCCACCGGTGTCGCGCCGATTCGTCTGACCGTCGACGATGACGCAAACCCGGCCGAGGCCAGCGAGACGGGGGCCGCGGAGATCGAGATTCTCACCGGGCGAGAGGCGACGGCCGACGGCGTGCAAGACACCTTCGCCTGGCAGGTGCCGGGAACGTTGCTGCCGGGAACGTACCACATCTTCGCGTATATCAACGACAACAGTGACGTGGGGCCGGGCGGCCACAACTCGGTCGCGCCGGCGCCGTTCATCATCCTGGATCCCGCCGGCTCGAATTAGTCCCGCGCCCGGTGGCGGGTCTTGAGCACGATTTCATAGAGCTCGCGCAGCTCCGCCGCGTGTCGGGCCATCGAGATCCGCGGCCGCAACCGATCCGCGTCGGCTCGGCAGGCTTCCCTCAACGCGGGTTGCAGACACTCGCAGATCGCGCGCGCGAGCGCCTCGATCTCGACCGGCGATTCGATCACGACGCCGTGCCGACCGCGCTCCATAACTTCTGCCGCCCCGTTGAATCTTGTCGTCACGACCGGAAGCCCGGCCGCGAGGGCCTCGAGCACGACGCGGCTGCACGGGTCGTACCAGGTCGGGTGGGCGAGCACGTCCGCCGCGCGGTATAAAACCTCGACCGGCGTCTCGGTGCCGACGAATGCGACACGGTCGCGGATGCCGAGTCGCGCCGCGAGGCGGCGATAGCGCGTCGGATCGTCTCGGCCGGCAACGGCCACGTGGCACCGCAAGGCGCCGCCGGCCGCGGCGTGCAGAAGTTCGGCGAGCCCCTTCAGCTTGAAGTTGTGCGCCACGAACAAGACCAGCGGCGTATCGTCGGCGAGATCGATTTTTCGGCGAAAGGCGACGCGCTGCTCGGCGGCCTGCTCCGGTGTTGCGTCGTCCCAGTCTACGCCGTTGAACACCACGCGAACACGCTCGGCCGGAATCGCGAACGCCGACTCGACCTGGCGGCGCACGTACTCGGAAACGCAGGCGACGTAGGGCGGCGGCTGGTCAGTGAGCAGACTCCGCTCGAGCAACAACAGGAAGCGCTGTCGCCGATTGAACCGGCGTCCGAGGCGCCTCGCGAAACGCCCGAGCGCGGACCGCCTGAGCGCGATGCTGCGGGCAACCGTCTCGATGTACGTGCCGCCGCGTGGTTGATAGACGTCGGCCGCGAAGCAAGGCGTGACGGCGTGAACGATGTCGAAGGCCTCCATGCGGCAATACCGGCTTGCGGCTTGTACGAATCGCACGGTGCGGCGTAGGCGCGAGCCATGCCCCACGGGAACGCGATGAAACCGGAATGAGGTGTGAGGTTCGCGGCCGGGCGAGTTCGACGCGGCGCAGACGACCGTAACTTCGAGCCCCAGGTCGGACAGGTGCCGGGCCATCTCGAGCGTGGAGGTTTCGGCCCCCCCGCGCCCGGAATCGACGTGCTCCTGAACGATCGCGAGCTTCATTCGCGCCGGCTCTTGCGCTCGATTCGCTCGAGGATGCGGTCGCTTTTTCGCGCGACGCGCTTCGAAAGAACCCGCAAGCGGGTGCGGTTGGGGCGATTGCCGAGATAAGCGCGCAGAAACCGCAGGCGGTCGGTTCGCGTCGCACCGATCTGCCGCGCCGAGCAATCGAGCTGGGCCAGGTCCTTAACGAGCCAGCGGGTCCGCCGCCAGCGCGGTCGGTGCGTGCGGGCCAAGTCGATCAGCGAGAAGGTCGCCGGCCGGGTAGCGGCTGGGTCCAATTCGACGAACACGTGGCACAGATACAAATCGCGATGGCAGTTGCCGGTGGCGTGGAAGGCGGAGACGAAGCGCGCCAGCCGCACAGTAACGTCGTGTCGTGCCCGGCCGTGCGTACACGGTGACTTTTCGTCGCGGGCCCGCGTCCAGGCGCGGTCGAAGGCGTCACCCGGGACGCGCTCGAGCAGGACGATGCTGCGTCGCTCGAGCGCACCGGTCATCTCTTCGGCGAAGCCGACCGCGCGCGCGACGTCGATGCGGGCCCGGGTCAGCGCCTGGGACTGGCGATATTCCCACCAGGCGCGGCTGTGTGCGGCGTTCTGGCGGCGAATGCGGTCGAGTTGCTGCGCGACGGGCGTATGGCGGTAGCGCTTGACGAACAGGACCGTGTCGTCGTCACCGTTGCCAAGCCGCCAGCGAAATCGCTCGCGGCCGCCCAGCCCGGGTTTGCCGAGCGTCTCGACCTGCCCGGCCAGCGCGCAGGGGTCGTTCGCAAGCAGGTCGCGCAGGCTCGTGAGGCCCCCGGCCGCCAAGCGCTCGCGCCAAACCGGATCGATGCTTTCGTTCGATGTCACGGCGTTGATCCGAGCACCTTTCCGCTCGTCGCGGGAGTGCTCGACTCGAGTTGAGCAGCGGACCCGCCCAGCGGAGCGGCGCCATTCTCGCGATCGAGTTGGCGATTCCATTCCTCGAACAGGTCGTTCATCTTGATGCGTTGGGTTTCGTGCCGTCGCCAACGGGACGCCGTCTTTTCCATCTCGCGAATATCCTGGCGGGTCTGTCGTTCCATTCGCCGCACGCCGGAATAGCGCAGCAGGAACCGCAGCCGCTCCGAGCGGGTCGCGAACGGGATGGCCGAAGCGGTGAGGTGCGCCAGCTCGGTGAGCCACCAGCGGCCGGTGGACCTTGGAATCACGCGGCGCGGCGGCTGAGCGTCGAGAAAAAAGAACTCGGGCAGATCGTCGGGGCCCTTACGGATGAGCACGTTGCGCCAGAAGAGCTGGCCGTGCTCGAAGCCGGCCGAATGCATCGCCGCGACCTGCACGGCCAGGCGCTCGACCATGGCATGGCGGTAGGCGCGCGAAATCTCGGCGCGTCCGGTCTGCACGTTTCTCGCGAAGGACGTGAGATTGTGGGCTCCGGGCACTTCCTCGGTCACCAGAAAGCACGCCGCGACGAAGTGGGCGAGTCGCCGCGCTCCAAACACGACGGGCCGCACGGCGGGAATGCCGAGCATCCGCATGGCGTTAAGCGAGCGATACTCCGCCAGACCGCGGTGTACGCCGAAGAACCGGCCTCGAAACGTTCCGCGCAGCCGGCCGCGCCAGCGCGGGTAGTGATAGCGTTTGAGGTAGAACCCCGGGCGGCCGCCGGGGCAGGGGACGTACACGGTATCGGTGGTCCGGCTCCAGGCGAAGACACGGCCGTCGACGCGTTTAAGGATGTCCTCGACGCGCGTCAGCCCGCACGTTTGCAACGCGTCGCGGTAGGCCGGGTCGATGCGAATGTGGTCCGTGTACACCATGCGCTAGGTTTCCCTGTGCGGCGACGGGCCGGTCGCTGCGAGCGGCGCGCCGCGGCCGTCGTCGCGGGAGCCGCTACGGGTCAACAGTTCGCGGGTGGCGCTCATCACGCGGTCGGTCGAGACGCCGGTCATGCAGCGGTGATCGAGCGGGCAGGTCGGCAACTGACACGGCCCGCACTCGACCGGAATTTGGATTTTGATTTCGCCGGCGTAGTCGGTGTCTGTCCAGGCCTGGTGGGTCGGGCCGAAGATGGTCACGGTGGGGATGTCGTAGGCGGCGGCGTAGTGCCGCGGGCCGGTGTCGTTGCAGACCATCAGCGACGAGCCGCGCACCAGCGGCTTGAGCGATCCGAGCGTGGTGCCGGGGTCGTCGCAGCAGATCGGCTGCGCCGCGGCGCGCCGCGCGATCTCCCGCATGAGCGGCACCTCGTTCGGCGCGCCGACCAGCACGCACGTCAGCGCGAGCTCATCGCGTAGCCGGTCGCACAGCTCCGCGAAGCGCTCGGCGGGCCAACACTTGGCGGCGCCGAACGCGGCCCCGGGGTTGATGATCGCGTAGGGCCGCCCGTCGTCCAGGCCGTAATGCCGAATGAGGTTTTCGCCCGCTTGCTCCTGCTCCGACGTGGTAGCCAGCCGCAGCTTCGTGTCGCGCACCCGGCAGCCCAGCCGCTCGGCGATCGCGACGTAATAAGGCAGCAGCGGCGCCGGCACGAACTCCCCGTCGCGCTTGGGCGGGTGAAGTTTGTCGGTCAGCAACCAGCCGCGGCCGTCGCGGGCGTAGCCGACGCGGCGCGGGATGCGGGCCAGCATCGCGACGAACGCGGAGCGGAACGAGTTGGTCAGCAGCACGGCCAGATCGAATCGGCCGGACCGCAGCCGCCCGCCCAGCCCGAACATTTGGGCTTCGCTGAGCACGCCGCGGCGGTTGGGCCAGTGGACCGCGTCGTCGTGCCAGCCGCCGCCGTCGACGACGTCGGCGACGTAGCGTCGCATGAGATAGGTGATGCGGGTGTGCTGAAAATGGGCGCGCAGCGCCGCCAGCACGGGTGTCGCCAGGACCACGTCGCCGGCCCAGTTGGGCACGACGACGAGCAGGCGGCGAACGCTCTGTGGCTCGAACGCGGGCTGCATGACGGCACAGTGTAACCGCCCAAGGTTTTCGGGGAAATCCTGGTGCTCGTTAGTCCGCGGCGTTCGACACGGGGCGCAAGCCGCCCGGCGGCTGTCTGCGTGCTACCTTGTCCAGTGTCCAATCCGTGACATGTGTGGCACAGGCTATCAGCCTGTGTCGGTCGGCTCCCCCTCAGCACAGGCTGATAGCCTGTGCTACACCGCTCAGAGTACGTTTGCCACGGTTTCCCCGATCGTCGCCGGGCTGTCGCAGACCGTGATCCGCGCCTCGCGCAGGGCCGCAATCTTCGACTGCGCCCTGCCCTCGCCGCTGGAGATGATCGCGCCGGCGTGGCCCACGCGCTTGCCGGGCGGGGCACTCGCATCTCCTGCCACGGCTTGGCTATTATTGCTAGACCGTGCCACTCGCCCTTGTTCGGCGGCGGTTGACCTTGCCGTCGGCGCAGTGTTTTCGAATCAGTTGTCGATGGCTCGGATTCTGATAGACGCTGCCCGGAGGGCACAGGATTCTCGGATTCGTAAAATCCGCGTGAAGATCGCGATCGTGAGAACAGAGAAGGCGCACCTCTGAAACCCGAGCGAGCGCGATGATGTGCGAGTCGTCAGAACGGCATCGGCCCTCACTTTCAACCTTCTTAGTTGCTTCCAGGACCGCGGCATCGGAGACCTTGCGCAAGCTGCCTTTGCGGTCGAGTTCTAGGATAATACCGCGAAGGCTCTTGATAGCAGAATACTCGTCCTTCAGCTTTCCGCCGTACACACCCACGGCTTGGCCGTTCGAAAGTGCTTTCTGGATCGGCGAGAAGTCGGTTCGGACGATTGAGGCAAAGACCTGCACCGCGACGTTCGCGTCAACGATCAGGCACATCAGCGGCTCGTTCGATTGAAGAGCTTGACTTCCTCATCAAGGAAGAAACGCCTGTATTCGGGCGGGGCGTTTTCGACATTTCCAAATTTGTCGAGCGTGATGGAGTGGACCGTCGTCTCGAGCTTGGGCTTGTGAAAGAAGAGGATTTGCACCCTGTCTCGGTCGATGCTCCCCGTGGCGACTTCTTGGCGAACGCGGTCGACCAAGTGGTCGCTGTGGGTTTCAATGACGGCGACCCGTTTTCCGTCGGCCACCAGGCCGGCGAAAAAGGTTCCCAACGCCGCCTGTGCGCGTGGGTGCAAGTGAACTTCCGGCTGTTGCATCAGCAGAACGTCGCTGGAGGTCCGGAGCACGCTTTGAACCAGAATCGGCAGAGCCTGGCTCACACCGTATCCGACATCGGTCAGATTGACGGCCGGACCGGAGACGGATACTTGAAGCTGGAACGGATCGGTTACCTTCCTCCCCAATCGCTTGACGTCAATTGTCCGGAAGAGCCCGGATTCTGTGCCGAACCTGCGGAGCGCCTCCCGAACGCGCCGACTCTCTGCGGAATTGCGTTCCTGACGCAGCAATCTGGCGAGAAGTGAGGGAATGTGAGCGCCTTCCGGATTGTAGTCTTCGCTCAGTTCGTCGTATGTGCGGCGCGGCTTCGACCGGATCGGTGCATAGGAGTAGCAGCTCCGATAAGGCGGGCGCGCGTTACTGACCGCTCGCATGTACCACAAGTGCGATCGTGATGTCTTACTCTCCCTACGAGACATGCGGGACTGAACCATCGCATACAGAAAGTCGATGGACACGACGGACTTTCGTCCGATGCCAGCCATATCAGGGAGTGTCACCTTTACTTCGATAGGTTTTGGCTTCTTGCCATTACGCGACGGACTTCTAAGAACCGCCGTGAACGACGACTCTGAAATCGCAAACTCGACCGAACCGGCGTCACCGGAAACATGAAACTTCGTGCATCGAAGATCACCAGCGTCGCTCCGATACGTGCCAATCGCTTTCCGGTAATCCTTTGCGCCCTTCTCGCCGTCTGAGAATCCGATCGAAAACGAATCGTCGCGACCGTATCGGCCGGCCTTGTAAGTAGCAATTGTGTCGAACGTCCCCAGGCTGTAAGGCGGAACGTTGAACGCCGGATTCAGTGGGAATCCGACACCGTCAAGCACCGCCGACATGACGGCCAGGAACGTGGACTTTCCCGAGCTGTTCTCGCCGACGAGCAGAGTCAGCGGGCGCACGGGTATTTCCTGTGCCTTCGCAAAACTCCGCACGTGTTCCAGATGTATCTTCATATCGCTCTACCACACCGGTCGTGCCGTACCGCAGCGACGATCGTCTTTCCTGCGAACGATTCCATTTCGATTACTGCCTACGAGCAAGCAGACACAAGCATGCAGGCCGCGTTATCGACCGGACGGAACATGTCAGAGCACCCCCGCCACGGTTTCTCCGATCGTCGCCGGGCTGTCGCAAACCTTGATCCCCGCTTCGCGCAGGGCGGCAATCTTCGATTGCGCCGTGCCTTCGCCGCCGGAGATGATCGCGCCGGCGTGGCCCATCCGCTTGCCCGGCGGGGCGGTCGTGCCCGCGACGAAGGCCGCTATCGGCTTTTTGAGCTCCGACTTGATGTACTCGGCCGCCGACTCCTCCGCGGTGCCCCCGATCTCACCGATCAAGATGATCG
>JACZRH010000099.1 GCA_022574815.1 Planctomycetota bacterium
GCGGTACCACTTGATCCATTCAGTCGCCCTGCTGGCTCTGGCCCTGCCTGCGGGGGCCTTCCAGGAGGCTCTTTCCCCCGAGGCCCCCGACACCACAAGACCGCTCGTCTGGGACGAAACGGCTGCGGAGCACCTCTTGAACCGCGCCGGCTTCGGCGCGCGGCCGCTCGAGATCCGGGCCGCGGTCCGCATGGGGCATGAGGCCCGGGCTTGGGTGGGCCGGGAGTTTTCAACCGCGCGATTGGCAGCCAGGTTCACCGACGTGTACGAAGGAGCTTTGCGAAACCGTGGCGACGGCTGCAACATTGCACTCGCGGATGCCTAGCTCGTGCAGGAAGGCTTCGGCGGCTTCGATCATACGCAGTTTCTCCGGCGTAACGGCCTCGCCGTAGGGTACACGACTGGACAAGCAGGGGCTGGCGGGCTTGTCGAAGGTGGGCAAGCCCAGACGCTTCGAGAGCACGCGGACATCGTCTTTGGTCAACCCCGCGTCGGCCAACGGGGTACGTACGCCGTGTTCCCGACCCGCATCGATCCCCGGCCGGAAGTCGCCGAGATCGTCGGCGTTCACGCCGTTGATGACGCGCGCCAGCCCACGCTGCTCGGCAAGCGGGCGCAGAAGCGAATAGAGCTCGGTTTTGCAGAAATAGCAGCGATTGGCCGGATTGGCCAGGTAGTTCGGATCTTCGAACTCGCGTGTTTCGACGAACGCGTGACGGACGCCGATCTCGCCGGCCAGCGACTCGACGCTCGCTAGATCGCGCTGCGGTACGCTCGGGCTGCGGGCCGTCAGCGCGAGCACGTTCTCGCCGCCGAGCGCCTCGGCGGCGACCTGCAACACAAATGTACTGTCAACACCCCCGGAGAACGCGACCGCCACCGAGCCGAACTCGCGCAGCCGCCGCCGCAGGGCCTCGTATTTGCGCGTCAGATGGTCCGGCATTGCGACACCATTGGCCGGACCGTTCAGCGTTGTCCGCACATGCGATTCAGTTGGCATCGACGGGCGCCTCGGCTTGGAGCAGCTCGGGTTCGAGCGATCCGCGTCGGTTTCGCAGCACGATCAGCAGCGGCCCGCTGAGCACGTAGGCGCCCGCGAGCACGACGAAGAAGACCTCCCAGAAAAACCACGAGCACACTGCCGCCACCAGCAGCCAGACCAGGTGTGTGGGCGGGTGCTTGCTCTGCACGTACGCGTTGAACACGTGGATGTAATCGAGCCGACTGACCATAAGGATTCCGAGCACGAACACGGTCGGACCGACGAGCCAGCGGATGACGCCGGCCCAGTAGGCCGTCGAGATCTCGCCGACCGACTCCATCCGAATGACGTGCTCATGGAGGATCACCAGCGAGATAATCGCCGCCGCCGCCGCCGGCACGGGCAACCCGGCGAAGACGCGCTTATCCGAGTCATCCTTCACGTTCTCTGCGTTGTAGCGCGCCAGGCGAATCGCGGCGCAACTGATATAGACGAGTGCGCCCAACAGCGTGATGCGCCACTGCCATTGGGCCGCCGGCCCGAAGGCCTCGGCCGTTTGCGGCAGCGCGAACGTGATCATGGTCAGGCATAGCACCGCCGGCGCCGTGCCGAAGCTCACCACGTCGGCGATCGAGTCCAACTGCGCGCCGAACTCGCTGGTGCGCCGCGCGAACCGCGCGAGTTGACCGTCCAACGCGTCGAAGATCATGGCGACCAACAGGAGGTAGGCCCCGATCGCGATGTACGTCGGCAGAAAATCGATCAGGCGCGCCTCGGGGTTGCGATCGGGCAGGACGGCGTTGGCCGGCAGTATCTCGCGCAAACAAAAGTAGATCGCGAAGAAACCGCACAACAGGTTTCCCAGCGTCGCCGCGCTGGGCAACATGCTGATGACCAGCCTCGGGCGTCGCGGCGATTCGTACAGGTCGTCGCGCTCGTCGTCGAAGTCCACGCGTTCAGGATGCGTTCTGGCCATGTTCGTCCCGTTCGGTCCGCCGCAGTCGCGCCAGGACGGTCGATCCGCCGCGGACCGAATCCCCGACCTTGACGACCACTTCCCAGCACGCGTGCTCCGGCACTACTATTTCGGTCCGCGAACCCAGTTTGATCATACCAAATCGCTCGCCCGTGGTCAGTTCGTCGCCGGGCTTCGCCTCGCAGACGATCCGCCGGGCCAGCGCGCCCGAAACCTGCCGTATGCGAATCGGCCCCGGAATGGGCGGCGTCGGCTCGAGCGTCAGGACGCTGTTTTCGTTCACGCGCACCGCCGCGGGGTTCAGTGCGTTGATGAACTTGCCCGGCGTATACGTCACGTCCGCGACGCGCCCCGCGCACGGGCTGCGGTTGAGGTGTACGTTCGCGACGCTGAGAAAGATGCAGACCCGCCATTGCTCGGACGGTCCGTCCTTGCCGCGTTCGTGCCGCACCACCTCCGTGACCTTTCCGTCCGCCGGCGACACGAGCAAATCGTCGCCGGGCGGAATCCGCCGCGGCGGGTCACGGTAGAAGGACAGCAGTGCCAGCGCAAGGACGGCGGGCAAAACCGCCCAAACGCCGACCAGCCACGCTACGACCGCGGTCACGGCGCCGCCGATTAGGAGGATGAGCGTTACTTCGAATTTGGCGTAAGGCGACATCGCGTCCGGTGCCCGGAACCAAAAGCGTCCATTGTCGCGTGGGTTGCGACGAAAAGAAAGCCGCGCCGAGGACACGCGACGAAAAGGGGAGATCGGGTGCCCCGCCCCTTCCCGGGGTGGGGGACGGACTCGCACGGGGCAAACGTCCGGCGATCTCGCCAGTCCCCGTCCTTCAAAAGATGTGGCATCCATGGGTTGGCGGGAGGCTTCGGCATCAGTGTGCGCATTGTCCAGGTCGGACCCTGGCATCGCAATCGCATCAGGGCTCGCGCCGCCCGCCGCCCGCGAGCTCGATGCGGTTTTTGCCCGTGCGTTTGGCCGTCAGCAGCGCCTGGTCGGCGGCGGCGATGAGCCGCTCGCTCTCCTCGCCGTCCCGGGGGAACGACGCCAGCCCGCCGCTGATCGTAACCGGCCCGGGGGCGTCGGGCCCGAGGCATTGGAAGTGGTGCTCGCGGATCTCGCGGCAAAACCGCTTGGCGAGCGCGACGGGCTCCGTCGGGTGTTTCGAGCCGGGGATGCGCGGCTTGTCGGCGTCCCAGAGGACCACCACGAACTCGTCGCCGCCGAAGCGGGCGACCAGGTCGTGCTCGCGCGAGCAGTGCGTGAGCAGCGTCGCCACTTCGCGGATCAGGCTGTCGCCGGTGTCGTGCCCGTAGCGGTCGTTGTAGGACTTGAAGTCGTCGATGTCGAAGAGCAGAACAGTCAGCCGCCGGTCCTGCTCTTTGGCTCGGATGATCAGGTCGGCGAGGGCCATCTCGAGATAGCGCCGGTTGCGCAGGCCGCTCAGGTCGTCGGTCCAGGCCAGGTCGCGCCAATGTTGGCGCTCGCGAGCCTGCGAGACCGCGGCGTCGATCAGAAGCGTGTAGTCGCTCAGCCGCTTGTCCACATCGGCCGCAGGCGCTGCGTACGCGCTGCCCGCGAGCACGACGTGCCCCACAGATTCCCCCTTTCGCAGGATCGGTTCCTCGTGCCCGGGTCCGCGGATCTCGCCGGCCGATGCGGACAGGTCGTCGAGCTCGATGGACACGCCGGTCGCGCGAAAGGAGTCGCGCAAGAGCATCGCGAAACGCTCAAGGGTCTTTTGCGGACCGTCGCCCAGGGACTTGAGAACGTCACTCAGTTTGACGAGCTCATCGACCGACGGGCCGTTTTCGGGTGCCGCAGGCGTTGTTGGCGTAGCGGCCGGCGCGGCGGGCGTGGCGAAGCACTCTTCCAGCTCGCGCGGGCTCAAGGGTTCGAGAATGTAGTCGTCCGCTCCCTCGCCGAGCGCCTGCCGGGCAGCCGGTTCGTCCGCCGGCGTGCAGCTTAGGACAATATGCGCTTGGGGGTCGATCTCGCGCAGCGACCGCAACGCGCGCAGGGCCTTCTTACCCGTCGAAAGCGAGAGCAGCACGCCGTCGAAGGACTGCTTGCCCAACTGCCACACGCCGGCGAGCGCGCTTGACCGGCCGACGATGCGGAAGCTCGGCAGAGCGCGACCGGCGGTCTCGCTCAGCGTGTTCGGACCTATCACCAAGAGCCGTGAATTAGGGTGCATCGGCGCCCTCCCTCGACTATACGACTGGCGAGCAATTCAGTTCCCCGCGCCCTCGAGCAACGCGGATAGCTCCTCGCGCGTCAGGATCGCCCGCGGTGTCCGTGACCGGTCGCGCAGCGAATCACTCGCCGCCTCGCCCGGCAAGGTTTGCGGGTTGACGGCGGGGAGTGTCGCCGTTTCGCCCGCTCCGCTGGTGTATTCCCCAAGTGCCATACCGCTCGCGGCGTTCTGCTTTTCGGAAACCGGCGGCGCCGGTCGCACGGCCGATTCGGCGTTGGACGGTTCGGCCTGCGACGGGGCGCCCAGCCGCCGAACCAAGTCGTCGGGAGGCTGAGAGATGAGTTCATTTAACGCCGCTCTTGTCGGGCAGAAGATAGTGCGCGTGGCTTCCCCGCAGTTCACAATGCTCCGCCCTCTCCCGTAGGTCACAATGACCGACTCGGCCCACGTATCGTGAAAGTAGCGCAAAATGTCGGCGTCGTCGCGGTCGAGCCAATCCAGGCCGACGAAGGCCAGCGCGGGCGGACTGGAGGCGTGCTGCACGAGATAAGAGCACGCTTCGAATGCGTCGGCGCAACGAACGGGTTCGATGCCGTGCCGCTCCAGCCACCGGTCAATGGCATCGGCCACGGCGTGTTCACCGGTACGCACATGTACAACTCGCATTAGCGATTCCACACGCCACCTGAACGTGCAACCGTGTTTCGGATCGATACCCGCGGCTTCTTGATTTTACGTGTGGGGAGGGGTCATTGTCAAAGCGGGTCGGATGGGGATTCTGGCGTGGTTTATCGGCCGTTCATGTGCGGAAACGGGCGATTGCAGCTTCCGAGGCCGGTGCCGCGACATCCTCCGGGTCGTGCCGAAGCTCGGATGACGATCTTTGCCGGCCTACGGGAAATCGGTGTTGGCGGCGTATTCGGGGACGTATGCCGGCGCCGTCTCGCCGGGCTTGTGATTGTCGAAGCGCGTCCACTCGGGAGTGAAGTGCAGCTTGACCCTGCCGACCGGCCCGTTGCGCTGCTTGGCGATGATCAACTCGGCGGTGTTGTCCGCCCGCGCTTCGGGGTCATCGTTGCGAGCGTAATACGATTCGCGATGCAGCAACAGAACCACGTCGGCGTCCTGCTCGATCGCGCCCGACTCGCGCAGGTCGCTCATGCGCGGGCGGTTGCCGGCCCGCGAACGGTCCTCCGAACTGCGATTGAGCTGCGCCATCGCCACGACCGGCAGGCGCAGCTCCTTAGCGAGCGCTTTTAGACCGCGCGAAATCTCGGCGACTTCGTTCTGCCGGTTTTCGGCGCGGGGGTTGTGCATCAGTTGCAGGTAGTCCACGTAGATCGCGCGCCGGCCGTGCTTGCGAGGCGCCCTGCGGGCCCGGGCCCGCAGCTCGAGCACGCTGAGCTGCGACGAGTCGTCGATCAGCAGCGGTGCCCCGACGAGCTCGTCGGCGACCGCCTTGAGCCGGTCCAGGTCGACCGGCTTGACGTGCCCGCGCCGCAGGCCCTTCGAGTTGACCCGCGCCCGGCTGCACAGCACGCGCTGCGCGAGCTGCTGGTGGCTCATTTCGAGCGAGAAAAACAGGGCCGGGCGCTTCTCGCTGATCGCCAGATGCTCGGCCATGTTGAGGCCCAGGGCCGTCTTGCCCATGCTCGGCCGGCCGGCCACGATGATCAACTCGCTCGGCTGCAAGCCGCACAACAGCTCGTCGAGCTCGAAAAAGCCGGTCGGCTCACCGGTCAACGCGCCGGGGTCGCGCTTCTCGAGCTGCTGAAACACCTCGGTGATCAGCTCCGGCAACGCCAGGGCGGCGCCCGTGACGCGCTTCTCGGTCACTTCGAAGATTTCCTTCTCGGCGAAATCGAGCAGCTCCTGGGCCGGGCGGTCGTCGTCGAAGGCGGCTTCCATGACGCGGTGCGTCGCGCCGATGAGCTGGCGCAGCAGGGCCTTCTCGCGGACGATCTCAGCGTAGTGCCGCACACGCAGTGCGTTGGGCACCGCATTCACCAGACTGCCGAGAAAGTCCCAGCCCCCGAGCGTCTCGAATTGCCCGCGGCGGACGAGTTCGTCCTTGATGACCACGCCGTCGATCGGTTTATCGTGATCGTAGAAAGCCACCATCAGATCGAAGAGCTTTTGGTGGTTTTCCTGGAAGAACGAATGGCCCGCGAGCGCCTGAAGCGTCGTCAGGGCCGCGCCGATGGCCTCCTTTTCCAAGAGCATCGACCCGAGCAGGGCTCGCTCGGCGTCGATGGAGTGCGGCAGGGCGCGGTCGTACGCGGTGGTGGGGCTACTCGAGGTCCGGGTCTGCGGCGTCGGATTCGCCGGTCGGTTCGTCGGGCTCGCCTGCGTCGTCGTCATGCTCTTCGGCTCCTTCCCGCACGACCCAGACCTTGACCTGGGCCGAAATTTCATCCGTGAATTCCAAGCGAACGAGTCGATTATCCAGCGTGCGGATCGGGGAATCAAGCATGATCTGTGCGGGCTTGATGGTGAAGCCCTGCTCGTCGAGCGCGGCGGCGATCTCGGTCGCGCCGACCGACCCGTACAGCGTCCCCTCCGTGTTGGCGGTGGCCTCGATGGTGACCGATACGTCGGCCAACAGCACGGCGAGCCGCTCGAACTCCTTTTCGCGCTGGGCGCGCACGGCGGTGGCCCGCTTCTTCTCCTCGGCGATGGCCTGGATGTTCTCGTCAGTCGGCTCGGCGCCGAGTCTCTGGGGGACCAGGTAGTTGCGCGCGTAGCCGGTCTTGACGTCGACGATGTCGCCGACGTGCCCCAGTCTGCGCACGTCCTGTAACAGCAGCAAACGCATGGTCGCGATCTCCGATTCGCGCCGGCGGCCCGAGGGCGCGCGGCTAGCCGACGAAAGGTAGCAACGCCATTTGACGGGCGCGCTTTACAGCCAAGGCGCTGGCGCGCTGGTGGCGGGCGCAGTTTCCCGAGCGCTTACGCGAGAACATCTTACCCTGCGCGCTGAGCAGCCGGTGCAGCGTGGCCACGTCCTTGTAATCGATCTCCTTGACCTTGGAGCGGCAGAAGCGGCACTTGGCTTGCTCGGTCGCGCGTTTTGACCGTTTTCGCTTCTTCTTGGTCGGTTTGCCTCTACGTTGAAAAGCCACGAATCACCTCATGTGCAAAGTATCAAAACGGTATGTCGTCTCCCGAGGGAGGCGGCGCATCGACGGGTGCTTCGTACCCGCCGCCCGGCGTGGGAGCACTGTCCGGTGGGGGAGCGCTGGGAGGCGGCGGCCTCGAAGGCTGCCCGCTCGGGGCGTAGTCACGCTGCGGCGCGCCCTGACCGTCGCCCGGCGCGTCGTCGCGCGAGCCGACGAATTTGAAGTTCTCCGCCACGACGCTGAGTTTCGAGCGCTTCGTCCCGTCCTGACCGGTCCAGGAATCGAACTTCAAGCGCCCCTCGATCAGAATCGGCTTGCCCTTGGACATGTACTGATTGATGGTCTCGCCCATCCGCGCGAACGCTGCCACGTCAACGAAGCAAACTTCTTCCTTCGTGTTGCCGTCGCGGTCGCGCCACTTGCGGTTGGTGGCCAGGCCGAACTCGCATACCGCCGTGTTGTTCGGCAGATACTTGAGCTGCGGATCGCGCGTCAGGTTGCCCATCAGGATTACTCTGTTGTAGCTTGCCATGGCAAGTTCCTCCGTCGTTCGCGACCAAGAACCGACTTACTCCGCCGCTTGCGGCGCGGGTCCCGGCTCGGCCGTGGGTTCAGTGCTTTCGATGACCGGGGCACTGCTCGCGGGCTCGGGACTGGCCGCCGGCTCAGTGCCTTCGGCGACCGACGCACTGCTTGTGGAAGTCGTGCTGGTCGCCGAATCCGCCTCGGCGCCTGCCGTTGCCGCGCCGGCGCTTTCGGCGGGCTTGGCGTCAGATTCGTCCCGCCGTCTGGGGGGCCGATCGCGGTCCGACCGTCCGCCGTAGCGATCGCCGCGCGAACGCCCGTCATAATCCCCGCGGCGGCCCTCGGTCGCCGCCGGCTGGAGCGATGTTTCCACCGGCTTGGCTTTCAACTCGGCGAGCCGCTCCGGCGTGATCGAGTCGGCCCGCATGATCATGGTACGCAGGAGCAGCTCGCTCAGCCCGGCGTCGCGCTCGAGCTGCGTGATCTTGTCCGGGGCGGCTTCGAAGTAGGTCAACACATACGTCCCGCGCTTGCGCCGTTTGATTTCGTACGCGAGCTTGCGCTCGTCGTACTTGGTGCATACCTCGAGCTTGGCCCCGATGCGATCGAGCAGACGGCGAACCTCTTCCTCGATCGGCTGCCAACCCTGAGCCGTCGCATTGTCGAACAGGAACATTCCTTCATAACGATTCAAAACGGTTCTCCTTGCGAAATCACGCGCCGCGGGCACGGCTGCGCGGCGCGCGGTCTTTGCTTCAGGCGTTGAACTCGTTCATCGCTGCTTCGATGCCCGCCCGGACCCAGCACTCGACCGCGTCGGCCGCTTTGGGGACGGCAAGCTCCATCAGCTCGCGCTCCTCGGGATCGAAGTGGCTGAGCACATAATCGACCGTCGTGCCGCGCTGCACATTGCCGATCCCGAGCCGCAGCCGCTGCACCTGGTCGCTGCCCAGATGCCGCAGCACGTCGGTCAGGCCGCGGTGTCCACCCGCCGAGCCGCCCGCCCGCAAGCGGATCCGCCCGACCGGCAGGTCGAGGTCGTCCTGCACCACCAGCACATCGGTCAGTTCGAGCTTGTAAAAACGGAACACGGCGGCAACGCTCTGCCCGCTCAGGTTCATGTAGGTCATGGGCTTGAGCAAGAGCGCGTCCGCGCTCGCGATCGAACCCCGGCCGACGAGCCCCTGAAAATCGCGATCGTGCCGCGAGAGATCGATGCCCGCCCGCCGCGCAAGCTCGTCGACCACATCGTACCCGACGTTGTGGCGCGAGCCGGCGTAGCGCCGCCCGGGATTTCCCAGACCGGCGATCAGCTTCACGATCAGGCTCCACCGGCTGCCTCGCTCTCGTCTTTGGCGCGCCGCCCGATGACCTGCGGCTCGTCGCCACCTCCCTCGGTCGCGACCGCGGCCTCGCCTTCCTCCTCGTCCAAACTGACGCCCCGTTTGGCCCGCACCACCGCGACGATGTCTTCGGGCTTGTGGAGCGGCTTGACGTTATCGGGGAATTCGAGGTCACCCACGTGCAGGGACTCGCTAAGCGCCAGGTGCGCGATGTTCTTGATGATCGATTCCGGAATCTGAACCAGCGGGCAATCGACATCGATCGCGGTCAGGACGTGGACCAGCACGCCGCCCTCGTGCGCTCCCTTCGGCGTGCCTTTCAACTCGACCGGCACCTTGACGTGAACGCGCTCATTCGGATCGACGCGCATCAGGTCGACATGGATCGGCGTCTTTTGCAGGTGATCGTATTGCACGTCCTTGAGAAGGTATTGGCTCTTCTTCCCGTCGGTTACGAGGTTGATCACGTGCTGCTGGTGCTCCAGCGCGATCAGCGTGTCGTGCAACGACAGCGAGACGGTCTCGGGCGCCTCGCCGTGCCCGTAGATCACGCCGGGGAGCAGTCCTGCGCGGCGCACGCGCCGGTTGCCCTTCCGCCCGCCGGCCTTACGCGACTCGCCTCGAATGGTTGCGATCTGCATCATTCTACTCCCGCGGCGGTGCCGAACGACGACGGCAGGGCCGGATCGCGATGTTCTTATTTCATGAACAGGCTGCTCACCGATTCGTTTCGGTGAATCCTCCGAATCGCCTCGCCCAACAGTTCGCTCACCGTGAGCACCGTTAAGTTGGGAATCCGCTGTCGCGCCTCGGCGCTCAGCGGGATCGTGTCGGTTACGGCGAAATGGTCGATGGGCGCGTTGGCCAACCGGTCGATCGCGGGGCCGCACAGCACTCCATGCGTCGCCGCCACGATCACCTTCCGCGCCCCGTGCTCGCGCACCAGTTCGCAGGCCTGCACGACCGTGCCGGCGGTGGCGATCATGTCGTCCACCATCAGCACGGCCTTGTCCTTCACGTCCCCGACGATGCCGTGGACCGTCGTTTCGGACCCGCTGGTGCGGCGTTTGTCGATGATGGCCAGTCCGAGACCGCCGAGGCGGTCGGCGTAGACGCGGGCCTGTTTGGCGTTGCTGATGTCAGGGCTGACGAGCGTCATGGGACCGAGGTCCAGCGACGTGAGGTAGGCGGTCAACACCGGTTCGGCCGACAGATTGTCGACCGGGATGTCGAAGAACCCCTGAATCTGCGCCGCGTGCAGGTCGAGGGTCAGGACGCGGTCGGTGCCCGCGATCGTCAGCAGGTTGGCGACCAGCTTGGCGGTGATCGGGACGCGGCCCTCGTCCTTGCGGTCTTGGCGGGCATAGCCGAAGTACGGGATCACCGCCGTGATGCGCTTGGCCGAGGCGCGCTTGAGCGCGTCGATGAAGATCAGCAGCTCCATCAGGTGCTCGTTGCAGGGCTGGCAGGTCGGTTGCACCACGAACGCGTCGCGGCCGCGCACGTCCTCGATCAGCTTCAGCGAGATCTCCCCGTCCGGAAAGCTGTCGAGCTGGACGCGCCCCAGCGGCAGCCCCAGGTACTCGCAGATCTTCTGCGAGAGCTCCGGGTTTGCACGGCCGCTGAACACGCGCAAATCAATCACGCAGCACCCCCGTGGTTCGGGCCGATTACGGCGTTGTCGCCGAATTCCTGGCCGCTTGTCACGCGGGCGAACGGGCCGACCTGGCACGCGCGGCCGATTTTCGCCGGGCCGCTAATGTAGACAAAGGGATGGATGACCGTGTCGGCGCCGATCTCAGCCCGGATATCGATCCACGTGCTCTGCGGGTCCACGATCGTCACGCCGGCCGCCATCAGCCGCTCGTTCACGCGCTCGCGCATCACCCGATTGACTCGGGCCAGCTCCTCGCGCGAGTTGATGCTGAAGATGTCCTCCGGCGGGACCGCGGTGAGCGCTTCGACCTTGAGCCCGCGCTCGATCAGGATGCCGACCACGTCGGTCAGATAGAATTCGCCTTTGATGTTGTTCGGGCGCAACTCGGTCAGCGCCGAAAGCAGCTCGCGAACGCGAAAGCAGTAATAGCTCGGGTTGATTTCCTCGATCGACCGTTGACGGCGGTTGCAATCGACGTGCTCCACGATGCCGATCAAGTTCGACATTTCGTCGCGGACAATCCTTCCGTAACCGCTCGGGTCTTCGAGGATCGCCGTCGCCAGCGTCGCCGAACATGAGCCGGTCTCGTGCCGCTCGAGCATTTCGCCGATCGTCTTGGCCCGAATCAGAGGGCCGTCGCCGCAGAGCACGACGGCGTGCTCGGGTCCGTCGGCGAGCTGCTCGCGGCAGCACATGACGGCGTGGCCGGTGCCTTTCTGCGCGGTCTGCTCGACCCAGGTGATGTTCGGGTCGTCGGCGAACGCCTCTTTGACGGCTTCTTTGCCGAACCCGACCACGACGATGCACCGCTCGATGCCCGCCCGCCGGCACGCGTCGATGACATACGCCAGCATCGGCCGCCCGCACACCTCGTGCAACACTTTCGGCCGCTCGGTCTGCATGCGCACGCTCTTGCCGGCGGCGAGAATGACGGCGACGACGTTCGACAGACTCATCAACAGCTCCGAGGCGGCTCGCACACGCGGGCCGCGAAGCGTTCCAACAACCTACCCGGCCTGGACTCGAACCAGGAATGCCAGGACCAAAACCTGGTGTGTTACCGATTACACCACCGGGTAATCCGGGCCGAAGCGCTACGCCGTCAGCCCTCACTGCCCGGGTCGCCACGTCTTGAAACAGAGGTCGCGGTTGGCGGACTCGTCCGGAAGCCTGCGCCCTCCGCCGCGAACGGAAGACCCACCGTGGGATCACCACCCACACGCCCCTTGCGAACGAGTATCGGCCCGGCCGTGGCGAGACCGGGACGTGTACTCTAGCGTCCGGCAGGCCGGTGTGTCAACGTCCACGAACGGCGATGCTCCGTCGTTGCCGACACTTTTCTGTCGTGCCTCGCTGCTTGCCGCACGGGGCCTTAATCGCTACAACGCCGGGTCCTCGGTATCATTCCGCGCATGAACCCGTCCCGAACAGCCAAGCTCGGCCCGCACATCGTGGGCGGCGGCAGGCGGCTGCTGCTGATCGCCGGCCCGTGCGTCATCGAGTCGGCCGAGCACACGCTTCAGCTCGCCGAAAGCATCTTCGCGATCACCGAGCGGCTCGGCCTGCCCTTGGTTTTCAAGGCCAGCTACGACAAGGCGAACCGCTCGAGCGTCCATTCGTATCGCGGTCCGGGCCCGGACGAAGGGCTCGCGATCCTGCACCGCGTGCGGGAGACGCTGGGTCTGCCGGTCCTGTCGGACGTACACGAGCCGAACCAAGCCCGCGCCGCCGGCGAAGTGCTCGATTGTTTGCAGGTCCCCGCGTTTCTCTGCCGGCAGACCGATTTGCTGGTCGCGTGCGCCCGGACCGGCAAGTGCGTGAACATCAAGAAAGGGCAATTCCTCGCGCCGCAGAAGATGCAGCTCGTGGTCGAGAAGGTTCGCGAGGCCGGCAACGAAAACGTCCTCGTGACCGAGCGCGGCACGTTCTTCGGCTACGAGCGGCTGGTCAACGACTTCACGGGCTTGCACGTGATCCGGCAGTTCGCCCCGATCGTCTTCGACGCGACGCACTCGGTCCAGCACCCGGGCGGGGCCGGCTCGGTCACGGGCGGTGCCCGCGAGTTCATCCCGCTGCTGACCCGCGCCGCGGTCGCCGCCGGCATCGACGCGCTGTTCCTGGAAGTGCATGACGACCCGCCCAACGCCAAGAGCGACCCGGCGACGGTCTGGCCGCTGGATCAGCTAGCGTACCTGTTGGAGACGGTGTTGCGGATTCGGGAAGCGCTCTGACGACGTGCCGGTGTCGACTTCGATTCGGATTGGACGCAACAGCTTGAGCGATAGATGGCACATTCGTGATGTCGATTGGCCGGTTAGGCCAACGACCGCCGTTCGTGCTTTCGGCGGCGAAGGCGAAGCGGCATGGCTCGACAGCGGCGCAGCGGGGCCGCGTTTCAGTTTCGTTGGCGCACGCCCCCTCGCGCTTATCGAACAGTTTGAAGGCGAGGCGGCGCATTTCGTGGCTGGCGGCAGAACACTCGAGCGACACGCCAGCGGCTGGCATTTGTGGCGGGCCGTGCATCGTCGGCTCCCCACGTTGCCGCCGAGTCGATTCGGGCTCGCGCCCGGCTGGGTCGGGTATCTCGGCTTCGAGTCGGCCCGGCAGCTCGAGCGGCTTCCGGCCACGCGGCGGGACGATTTCGGTCTGCCGACGATGCGCTTGGCGCTCTACGACCGCGGCGTGGTCCTGGATCATCTTCACCGCCGTGCGTTCGCGATGCGGGCTCCCGAGGTCCCGCACGCGCTCGGTCTCCCTCCGGACGGCACGGGCGCCGCAAACGATGAAGACTGGATCGATTGCTGGAACGACGCGGGGTCGGCGGATCGGGAAGTTTCTTACGACGCTGAGCCGCGGCTCGCTTGCGACATGCCTAAGGCGGAATACGAACAAATGGTGCGTCGTGCCCTGGAGTACATCGCCGCCGGCGACATCTATCAGGTCAATCTCGCCCAACGTTTGCGGCTGAGCGGAATCGGCGATGCGCTCGCGGCGTATGCCGCCATTCGCACCGCGAATCCGGCCCCGTACGGGGCGCTGCTGCGCTGGGACGACGGAGCGATCGCGTCGGCCTCGCCGGAGCTTTTTTTACAGGTGCGTGACGGAGCCGTCCTCACCAGTCCGATCAAAGGCACGCGGCCGCGAACGGGCGATCCGGTGCTCGACGAGATCCACCGTCGACAACTGCTCGAATCGCCCAAGGACGCCGCCGAGCTCGCGATGATCGTCGATCTGCACCGCAACGACCTCGGCCGCGTCTGCGCCTACGGTTCGATTCGCGTCGCCGAGCCGCGGCGGCTCGAGGCGCACCCCAGCGTGCTGCACACGGTCGCCGATGTTCGCGGGCGGCTCGCGCCCGGCCGCGACGCGCTCGACCTGCTCGCCGCGTGTTTCCCGGCCGGCTCGGTGACGGGCGTGCCGAAGATCCGGGCGTTCCAGATCATCGACGAGCTCGAACCCGTGACGCGCGGCGTGTTCACCGGCGCCATCGGCGTGCTCGGCCTGGACGGCCAAATGACGTTCAGCGTAGCGATCCGCACGGTGCAGATTCGCGGCCAAACCGGAATGCTGCACGTCGGCGGCGGAATCGTCGCCGACTCCGACCCCGCGGACGAGTACGACGAGACGCTCGCCAAGGCGCGCGGAATACTGGACGCGTTGCGAATTACGAATTACG
>JACZRH010000100.1 GCA_022574815.1 Planctomycetota bacterium
GTCCAAGACCACGCCGCAGGAAATCTCGACCCACTTTCACAATCGCCAGAAGAAGGACTTCGCCGGGTTGGGCATCGAGTTCGACGTGTTCGGCGGCACGCACCAGCCGGGCTATCGCGAGACGCACGAGCGCTTCAGCCAGGAATTCTTCAAACGAGCATTCGAAAAGGGCTGCTTCACCAAGCGAACAAGCAAACAGCTTTTCGACCCCGAGGCGAACCGCTTTCTGCCTGACCGCTACGTGAAGGGCATCTGCCACCACTGCAACGACCACGAGACCTTCGGCGACCAGTGCGAGCGGACCGGGCAGATCATCGATCCGTTGCTGCTCGAGAATCCTGTCAGCGCCATCACCGGCAAGCCCGCCGAGGTGCGCGAGACGACACACTGGTATCTGCGGCTGAACGATTTCGAGCGGCCGCTGAAGGAATGGCTCGAATCGAAGCAGGGCCGCTGGCGGCCGAACGTGCTGAACTTCGCGCTGGGCCAGATCAAACAAGGCCTGCCCGAGCGGGCCATGACGCGCGACATCGCTTGGGGCATTCCGGTGCCGCTCGACGACCCCGACGCGAGCGGCAAGGTCCTGTTCGTCTGGTTCGACGCGCCGATCGGGTACGTGTCGTTCACGGCCCAGATGTGCGAGGACAACGGCGAAGGATCGCAGGCGTACAAGAAATGGTGGTGCGATCCGGACTGCGGGATCGTCCACTTCATCGGCGAGGACAACACGGTCTTTCACGCCCTGATCTGGCCGGCGATGCTGATGGCCGACGCTCGGCACCAGCTCCCCTGGGCTGTCGTCGCCAACAATTTCGTCAACATCGGCTCGGGCAAAGTCAGCAAGAGCCAAACCTCGGCCGATTCGCCGGTGTGGATCGAGGAATACCTGAAGCGCTTCGATCCGGACGCGCTGCGCTACTACCTGACCGCGATCGCGCCCGAGACCGCGCGAACGACGTTTGACCCCGCGGATTTCGTGGCGCGAAACAATAACGAGCTGGTCGCCGCGTTCGGCAATTTCGTGAATCGCACGCTGAAGTTCGCGGCCCAGTACCTCGACGGCAAGGTTCCCGACGCGGCCAGCCTTGCGGACGCGGATCGCGCGCACGCCGGGCGCGGCGCCGAGGCGTTGACCAAGGTCGGAGTCCTGATCGAACAGCATCGCTTCAAGGCCGCGCTCGAAGAACTGATGGCATACGCCCGCGCTTGCAACGAGCATTTCAGCGTGCGCGAGCCGTGGCGGACGCGCAAGGTGGACCCGGTCGACTGCGCCGCCGCCATCGCTTCGTGCATCCATGCGATTGCATTCTTGCGCGTCATGGCTTGGCCCTTCATGCCCGGTGCGTCGCGGAAGATAGCAATCATGCTCGGTCTGGACGACTCGCCGCCGGATTGGCAATCGCCGCAACCACTCGTAGGCGGGCGCGCTTTGGGCACGCCCGAGATTCTGTTCAACAAGCTCGAGTCCGATTGCATGAGCTAATCGGGCGCCGAGTGGCCCACGCCGCACTGCGCGGCTGCGAGGCACTTAGAACGCATGAACTTCAGCGGTTTATCGCGATGTCGTCGCTCGGCCCCCGCGCCGCTTCTGTTCACGCTGGTTGCTTTCTTCGCGCTCACCGGCGGGTGCGAGCGGCGCGCCCCGGCACCGGCGCCCGCGGGAACACCCACCGCCCAATCGCTGCGAATCGACCTGAGCACGCCTCGCAACGCGGTTCGCAGCCTGATCGAATGCCTGCGGGCCGAGCTGAGCGCCGTCCACCGCCACGATCGCGCCGGCGTCGAGGCCTGTCGCGAGAAGCTGCTCGAGATCGTGTCAATCGAGACGATCGCCGCGGCGATTGCCGAGCAGCAGAAGCGGGTCATCGAAGTTCGCTCGGCCGTCGCGCGGTCTCGGGCGCGGGCCGTTTCGCTTTCATGGGGGTCGGTGATCGCGTATTACGCCGATGGGATCGACCTGGAGGGTATGGTCTGTCCCGACCCCACGCCGAACACGCGAAACATCTTCGCTCTCGTGCCGGCCCGGGGTCCGGAGGAGAACGTCCAATTTCGCATTCGTTGTGTGCTGGACAAGGACGGGTCCTGGCGCATCGCCGGTATCAATTTCCACGTGCCCGCCGCCTCGACGCGTCCCGCCGCCCCGACACCATAGGGGGCGGGTAACGGCCATGCTCATTCCCGCACTGGAAGACACCATCATCGCCCTGTCGAGCGCTTGGTGTGCGGCGCCGCTCGGAATCCTGCGTCTGAGCGGTCCGGAGAGCTTCGCGTTGGCGCGGAGGGTGGGCGCGACACCGCCGGCGTCCGAAACCCGCGGTCTGCCGACCCTGAGCGAGGCGCGACTGCACGTTGAGCCAGGCGTCGAAGTCCCCGCGAACGTGTTCTGGTTTTGTCGACCGAAGAGCTATACCGGCCAGGACCTGGTGGAGATGCACGCCGTAGGTTGCCTACCCCTCTTGCGGGCGTTGTCAGCGCGCCTGGTCGGGGAGGGGGCGCGGCGGGCGCTGCCCGGCGAGTTTACCGCCCGCGCATTTCTGACCGGGAAAATCGACGCGCAACAGGTTGACGGCATTCACGCGGCGATTCATGCCGCCGGCGAGTCCTCGGCCCGGCTTGCGGCTCGTCTGAGCCGCGGCGCGCATGGTGAGCTGATCGACCACCTGCGTACGGAACTGACCGACTTGCTGGCCCGCATCGAAGCCGGAATCGACTTCGTCGACGAAGAGGATGTGTCCTTCGTATCGCCGCGCGAGGTGTGCGCGTCGCTCGATGAAATGCGGGCGCGCATCCGCGCGTTCGGGATTCACGCGGGCCGCGCTTCGGGGAGGCGCCGTCCGCAGGTCGCGCTGGCCGGGATGCCCAACGCCGGCAAGAGTACGCTCTTCAATGCCTTGCTCGGGTACGAACGCGCCATTGTCTCGCCGGTCCTGGGCACGACACGCGATGTACTGTCGGCCGAAATCGAGCTGGGCGGGGTCGCTTTGGTGCTTCAGGATTGTGCCGGGCTCGGCGAATCCGTCGAGGAGTTGGAGATCGCCGCGCACCGCGCCGCCGAGCTCGCAGTCGAGCACGCGGACCTGGTCTTGTGGGTTCACGACCGCGCCGCGGGCTGGACCGAGGCGGAGCTTGCCGCGTGCGGCCGGATTCCCGAAGGGCGACGATTTCTCGTGTTGAACAAGTCCGACCTGTCCGCCGCCACGGCCGAATCCCCCATTCCGATAAGTTTCGTGCGTGCGATCGAAACCAGCGCCGCGCGCGGCACCGGCCTCGATGTCCTGCGCGACGCGTTTTCGAGCCAAATCGCCACAGCGACCCGGATCGACGATGCGGAAGCCCTGGGGACCGAGCTGCGCGAAATCGACTCCGCGTTGGAAAGGGCGAGTCAATTGGCCGGGCGCGATTTATCGCACCTTCAATCGCCCGAACTGATCGCGCTGGAGCTGCGGCTCTCGCACGGCTTGATGGAGTCCGAGAGCGGCTCCGAGGCCTGGAGTGAAGCTGTTCTCGGACGTATATTCAGTCGCTTCTGTGTCGGAAAATAGTCTGTGTGACCACGCTCTGGAGACCGAAACCGCTCCCGATCACGGGCTTTGGTCGAGATTATTATAGGAATATTCCGAACTTTTGGACTTGATCTCCGTAATGTATTGAGCAACAATGGCTTATGGGTCGTGGAAGGCCCGCCGTGATCCGGCAGTTTTGGTAAACTATCCGGGTCCAACGGTCGATGGTAGATGAAGAGTTGCTGAGAGGAATCCCAACGGGAGACTGGACGGAACCGATCAGCATGTGTATATAGCGCAGGAGAGGCGCGATAATACCGGGCCTTGCTTATTGAGGCTACGACTTACCTGGCTTCTTTCCCCTCCGGAGAGCACCGGGACGCCTTAGGGCCCCTGGTGCCCTCTTTTTTTTGCGCCCTGACTGGCCCGCGTCGGGCGAACCGCCCGACGCTATCTTCCCTGGTGTCGTCTATTGCGACCGGCCTTGCGTCCCGCCTTGCGACGAGTCGGCTCGGCCTTTCGCTCGCGTTTTGCCCGCAATTCGCCAAACACGGCTCCAGGAGGCGGCACAAGCGACATTTCCGACCGAAACTCATCAACGGCCGCGACGAGCACTCGCACCCTCTGGCCGACGGAGACAATCCGACCGGAGTGCGAGCCCTGGAACATCATCCGTTTCTTTTCGAAAACCCAGTTATCGGGACCAAAATCACGGACATGCACGAGCCCTTCCGCGAGATGGGGAAACGTCAGTATGAATGCGCCGAATGAGGTGATCCCCGTGATGATCCCGTCGAACGATTCGCCCAGCTTGTCTTTCATCAGCTCGAGCAACAACATGGCCTTGGCGTCCCACTCGGCCTGTTGCGCTCGCCGTTCCAGCACGCTCGTTTCGCGTCCGAGCGTTGCTAGGTCCTCGTCGGCCTCGATGTCCACGTCTGCCGCCCGGCCGCCGCCCGGCGACTTTCCGGCCACGACCTGATCGAAGAGACGGTGAACGACGAGGTCGGGGTATCGACGAATCGGCGACGTGAAGTGGCAGTAGTGCTTGCTGGCCAATGCGAAGTGGCCTTCCAACGAGGGGCTGTAAACGGCCTGCGAGAAAGAGCGCAGCACGGCGTGGTTCACGGCCAGCTCCTCGGGCCGGCCGCGCACGGAGGCGAGCAACTCCCGGATCGTCGCGCGGTCGAGCGTCACAGGCATCTTTCTGCCGATCAGGTGTGCGATCTGCGCGAGCGCCAATTCGGCTTTCGGCCCCGGCTCGGGATGCACGCGGCGCAGGTGCGGCAGGTCTTCGCGAACAAAGGCCCGGCAAACGGCCTCGTTGGCCTCGATCATGAACATCTCGATGATCGTGTGCGAGAAGCTCGTGTCGGCCGGGCCGGAATCCTCGACGCATCCGTCTTTGTCGAGCCGAATCTCGACCTCGGGCAATGACAACACGATCATGCCGTTCGCGTGACGGCGTTTCTGAATTCGCCGCGCGAGCTTGTTCGCGTCAAGGAGCAGGCGCACCGCGTCCTTGGGGAGTCGCGGCCGGGCGCCGTCGAGAATCGCCGACGCTTCCTCATAGGTCAGGCGCGCGTCCGAGCGAATCACCGAATTGCACAGCCGAACGCCGCTAACGCGCGCGTGTGCGTCGTAGGTCATGAAGACGCTCTTGGCGAATCGCGGCACCTTGGGCTGCAAGCTGCACACGCTGTTCGAGAGCGTCTCGGGCAACATGGGGACGACGAAGCCGGGGAAATACGCACTGGTTCCGCGAAGACGCGCCTCGCGATCGATCACGCCGGCCGGCTGCACGAAGTGTGCGACGTCAGCGATGTGGACACCCAATCGCATTCGATCGCCGGGCAAGCGCTCGATCGAGATCGCGTCGTCGAAATCGCGCGCGTCGGCCGGGTCGATCGTGATCGTGGTCAGGTCGCGCAAGTCCTCGCGATCGGGGCAGGCGTCAACATCCAGCCGTTGCGCCGCGCGCTGCGCGGCGCGGCGCACTGCCGGCGGAAAACGGTCCGGAATCCCATGACGCCGTATCACGGCCAGAATCTTGGATTGCGAGCGGCTCGCGGGGCCGAGCCGCTCGACGATCACGCCGCGGGCCGAGCGGCTCGAGACGGTGCTCTCGATCGGTTCGACCACGACCAGATCGCCGGGCTTGGCCGACTTGGCGGTCGGATCCTCGATCTGAATCAGCGGAAGCCGCGCTTTGCCTTGCGGCCGCACGAACCAGCCGTGACCGACATGCTCCAACACACCGACCCAATGGAGCAGGGCTCGCTCGACGACGCGAACCACCGCAGCGCGCGGTTCTCCCCGTCCGCGGCCCGGCATCAAACGCACGGTAACGGTGTCGCCATCGAGCGCGTCGCCGGTGTGGGCCTCTGGAACGAAGAGGTCCGGTCTGCCGGGCGTTACGACGAATCCGTAGCCCTGTCGCGCGGCTCGAAACGTCCCGACGATCGCGTCGTCGGCCTTGGGCAGCTTCAGGGCCCGTCCCGGCCCGAGCACGAGGGTCGCGTCGTCCAGCAAATCATGAATGAGCGCCCGAAAGGCGGCGTATTGCGAGCTGGAAATGCCCAACTCCCGGGCCAGCGGTTTCGGTTTGAGTGGTTGATCCGGGTGATTCGCGATATAATGCACGATGGCTCGGCGCCAGTCGTCGAGTAGCGAGGGTTTTCGCTTGGATTGCATGAGCAGCCCCGGCGGAGTCTTCGAGAGGGCGACGAAAACGGTTCGCGGCCGAACGTCAACCTTGAACAACGGTCGGTCGCGATCTTACGAGCGTTCGCCGCAGTACGCCAGCGTCGGACGAGCGAGCGAATGCCTTCGGGGTGACGCGGATTGGGTCCGAAGCGGCAACGCTCGCACAACGACATACGGTTCACCGCGCAGCGGCCCGATCCGGTGCGCACGGCCATATCCCGAGGGAGCCGAACGATGAAGAATGAAACCGTCCACACCCAAACGCAGTTCTCCATTTTCCTGGCCAACAAGCCGCGAATGCTCGAGCGCGTTTGTCAACGACTGGCCGACGACAAGATCAACATCGTCGCGATGAGCATGATGGACTCCACCGAGCACGGGGTCTTGCGGCTGGTTTCCGAGAACCGCGACCGCACGCGGCAAACATTGAGCTCGCTTGACGCACCGACCGCGGAAACAACGGTGCTCGTGGCCACACTGCCCAATCGCCCGGGCGCGCTGGCCGACGTCGTGGAGCGGCTGTCTGCCGCCCATATCAGCGTCCATTACGCGTATTGCACGTCGGGCGCGCGGGGCGGTAAGACGCTCGGGATCTTCAAGGTCTCCAACGTCAACAAGGCCGAGAAAGTCCTGACCGAGCGCAAGCCGCGCCGCAAGGAATCGGCGCCGGCCCGCAGCAACGGCCGCGCTCGGCGAAGGTGAATCTTGAACGCACGAACCGAGAGCGAGGAGGCGCCGAAGCCCGGTGCCGGCAGGCGGAGCTCTGCGACGCGCTTGTGGGCGGGGACGGTGTTTCTCGGGACGGCGTGCGTCATCGGGCTGGCAATCTATCTGCAGCCGGCGCCCGAGGGACACGGCACACACCGGCAACTCGGGCTCGGCGAGTGCGGGATGCTCGTAGTGACCGGCCTGCCGTGCCCTTCTTGCGGGATGACAACCGCTTTCGCGCACACGGTTCGCGGGCAGTGGTTTCGGGCGTTCTGGGTGCAGCCGGCGGGTTTCGTGCTCGCGCTGGGATGCATCGCGACCTGTCTGGGTGCTGTGCGGACAGTTATTATAGGACGTGTGCCACAGTTCAACATCATGTTCCTGACGCCCTATCGCTTGTTTCTCGGCCTGCTCGTCTTGCTGCTCGGCGGCTGGGGATTCAAGATGGTGGTCACGCTGCAAAATGCGCCGCAGTCCGGAACTTGATCGGAGCGAGCGGGCAACTTCCAGCACCCTCTTCATCTCGTTTTCAACTCATGGTATAAGGATGGTTTCGCGACTTTGCTCCGGGGCAAAGCGCCGGACCTCCATCCGTACGCGAATCGAAAGGACGCAGTGGCCGAAACCAAGGACGTCACCGCCGCTCAGACGCCACCGGAATTCTCCGAAGCGACCATCGCCAAAGCGCGACAGTGGTTCAAGAAGGGCCGCGATTGCGGCGGTCGGCGGGAGTACGACTACGGCATCGAGTGCTTCATCACCGGGCTCGGGTTCTGGCCCGAAGCCGTCGAGGATGGGCACAAGCCGCTGCGGGCGATTGCGATCGCGCGCGCGCAGGCCGGGGGTAAGAAGCCCGGCATGATGGAAGCGCTCAAGAAACCGATGGGCGGCAAGGACGCCAAACAGGGCATGCTCAATGCCGAGTTTCTAATGTCGAAGGACCCGACCAGCGCGAGCTACGTGGACGGGCTGTTGAAGAACGCGAACAAGGCCGAGCTGAACCAGACCACCAAATGGGTGGCGCCGCTCGTGCTTGATTCGATGCGCAAGGACAAGAAGCCGAATGCGGGGCGTTTCAGGGCGTTTCGGCAGACACTGCAAGAGGCCGCCGAACGTGCGGACGCGCAGAGCGACAGCAACCTCGCGACGTGGCTTTTCGAGCAGGCCGTTCGGTCGCTAGACTACCTCGTGGCGCGCAACCCGACCGACATGGCCCTAAAGACCGAGCAGCGCAATTTGTCGGGCAGGTTGACGATCTCGCGCGGCAAGTACGGGGAAGCCGACACCTTCCGTGACTCGCTGCAAGACGCCGACAAGCAAAAGATTCTGCACGACACGGTGCGCATCAAGCAGGCCGATGAGACGGTGGACGCGCTGATCGCGGCGGCCCGTAAGGAGCTGGAGGCCCACCCCAACGTCGCGTCGAAGATCAATGCCTTGACCGACACGTTGCTGCGCCGCGAGCGCCCCAGCGAGGAAAGCGAATCGATCGAGTTGTTGCTGAAGTACCACACCGAGCTCAACAATTACAGCTTTAAGTCGCGCGCCGACGACATTCGGCTCAAACAGCTCAAACGTCAGACTCGCCGGCTACGGGACGCGGCCATGGAAGATCCGACGGACGAGAACAAGCAGCAGTCCCGGCTGGCCGACATGGAGCACACGCAAACCGAGCTCGCGGTGATGCGCGAGCGCTGTTCGAAGTATCCGACCGATTTGCGGCTGAAATTCCGCTTGGGCGGTGTCCTGTTCAAGCTTCAGCAGTACGACGAAGCCATTCCGGTCTTGCAGACCGCGCAGGCCGACCCGAAGACCAAGACGCGCTGCCAGTTGCTCATCGGGCGGAGCTTCTTCGAGCGCGGCAGCCATTCGCAGGCCCGCGAGGTATTGAAAGAAACGCTGGAAGAGTACGAACTGAGCGGCGACGAAATCCACAAGCTGTTGCTGTACTGGCTCGGCCGCGCGTACGAGGCCGACGGAAGCACCGAGGAAGCCGCTGCGACACTCGGCAAGCTCGTGCGATTGGATTACAATTACGCGGGCGGCGACGCACGCAAGCGACTTGACGCATTGAAGAAATGAGGCTGACCCTCAGGGAGACGGCGTGGCTCATTCGTTATCGGCAAAAAAACGGATTCGACAGAACATCAAACAGCGCGGGCTGAACCGGGCGCGACGGGCCGTGTTGCGCAAGCGGTTGCGGAGCTGCCGGGAAGCTCTCGGCGGCGGCGACGCCGTCGCGGCGGAGCGCAGTTTTCGCGACGCATGCAAGGCCCTGGATCGTGAAGCGAGCCGCGGAATCCTGCACCGCAAGGCCGCCGCCCGCCGCAAGAGCCGGCTTGCCAAGCACATGAACGCGATGAAGGCCGCCTCGTCGGCTCCGGGCTCTGCGTAGGCACGCCTCGCGGCCCCGGGCGTGCCAGACCTGCTCTTTTCGGCGCGATGGCGATAATCGGTTCGCATGTCCAGCGACCCACTTTCCAAACCGATACCAGCGCAGTTTCACGCGGCGGCATCGCCGCGCGGCGCCGTTGCAGTCCGAGCGCGGCCGCCTGTTGCCATCGCGTTGCAGGCCCTTTGATGTAGGCAATTCTTCGAGGTCGCGGTGCTCAACGCCATTCACGTCACGCACGAAGCGGTATACAAGGTCGGCGGCATCGGCACGGTGCTCGAGGGGCTGATCAACAGCCGGCCCTATCGCGATAACGTGGGGCGGACCGTGCTGGTCGGCCCCTTGTTTTATCCGGACAACCGCGACCGCCTCGGGCCGGGGGCCCGGATCGAATACTCCTCGCTCGACGGAATCCGCGGCGGCCCGTTTGCCGAGCAGTTTCGGCGTGTGGAGGCCGAGTTTCACGTCGGCCTGGTCTACGGCCGGCGCCCGGTCGAGGACCTCGCGAGCGACCGCAGGACGATGTGCGAGACGCTCTTGGTGGACATCCGGTCGATCGACCGGCGGCGCGTCAACGAGCTGAAGGGGCTGCTCTGGGAGCATTGCGGCTTGCAGTCGCATCGCTTTGAGCACATCTGGGAATTCGAACAATACGTACAACTCGCGGCGCCGGCGGCGGCGGCGCTCGCGACCCTGCAGCTCGGGACCGCCGACCAACCCGCCGTCGTCTTCGCACACGAGTTCATGGGCGTCCCAACCGCGCACGCCTTGGCGATCCGCGCGCCCGACCGTTTTCGGACGCTCTTTCACGCGCATGAGGTGGCGACGATTCGGCGAATCGTCGAGGAGCACCCCGGCCACGACACCATGTTCTACAACACGCTCACGGCGGCCCGCGCCGACCGCTGGGACGTCAACGACGTGTTCGGCCCGCAGCACGACTACTTCAAGCACGCCGTGATCGACACCACGCGTTTTTGCGACGGCATCCTGGCGGTGGGCCATCACGTGGTGGACGAACTGCGCTTCCTCGGCGACGGCTTCGAGAGCTGCGACATCTCATTGGCGTACAACGGCGTTCCCGCGTGCAAGCTCGCTGCGGCGCAGCGCGAGACCAGCCGCGAACACCTGCAAGACTACTGCGAAGCGCTGCTCGGTTGGCGGCCGGACCTGGTGTTTACGCACGTGACGCGGCTCGCCCGCAGCAAGGCGCTCTGGCGCGACCTCGACGTCCTGCTGGCCATGGACGAACAGCTCGGGCGGCGCGGGCAGACCGCCGTGTTGATCGTGCTTTCCACGGAACTCCCGCGGCGGCCGCTGGACGACATCCTGCAAATGGAATCCGAATGGGAGTGGCCGCTGGCGCACCGGGAAGGCGGGCCGGATCTGACCGAAGGCGAAGCGCGCTACTACCAGACGGTGCAAGCCTTCAACGCGCGGGCTCGCAACGCGCAGGTGATCTACGTCAATCAGTTCGGCTTCAGCCGCCACACCTGCGGGCGGCGCGTGCCCGCCCAAGTCGAGTTCATGGACCTCCGCCGCGGCAGCGACGTCGAATTCGGCCTGAGCCTGTACGAGCCGTTCGGCATCTCGCTGCTCGAGCCGCTCACGTTCGGCGGTATCTGCGTGCCGAGCACGTCGTGCGGCTGCGCGGGATTCTTGCGGCAGGCAATGGGAAGCCGCGATTCGCCGAATATCGTGTTTGCCGACTTCGTGCGTGGGATGCGGGCGCCGGCGAGCGTGAAGGAGGGGCTGGCGATCGGGCGCGACGACCGCCGCGCGGTAGAGCGTGAGGTGGCCGCGTCGGTTGCACGGCGGATTCTCGAACGATTGCCAAAGGACCCGGCCGGCCGGCGAAGATTGCTCGAGTCGGGCTTTGAGCTCGCCGCAAAAATGAGTTGGGACGTTGTGGCGGAAAGAGCAATCCTGCCGGCGATGCGCCGGGCCGGCGCCCAGCGGCGTGTTTTGCGGCTGGCCTAGTCGCGGCCTGACGGTTGCGAGCTACGCGTACAGATCCACTTGCTCGCCGGTGGCGCCGTCGGTCTGCTCGGCGGAGTTCAACCCGCGCTCGTCCCGGATCATCCCGTCGAGGATGTCGGCGGCGTGCTCGACAAAGTCGCGTACGAGCTGAACCACCGGCGGCTGAAGGTTCAGCGCGGGCCGACCCGCGCTTGAATTCCGGGCCGAGCCGGCGGACGACGGCTCCACGGCTCGCTGTTCGACCAACCCCGCTGCGGGACGCCGCTCCTGGACCGGCAACGGGGACGCGACTGTTTGCGACGAACTTGTCGCTTGTACCGCGTCCATTTCGTGCCCTCCGATCCGGCGATCGGAAGACGTGTCCCGGAAGGAAGTCTGGAAATTGCATCGCTCGCAAATCAAGTGATGCTCTCTTATTTGAATCGCTGCGCGCACGGCCGAACGGAATCCCCCAATATCACGGTTGACGGGCGTCAGCCTGGGACCGTCAGGTTATTCGGTCCTGGGCAAGAGATCGTGCTCCCATTTCAAAGCGTCGTCCCATCCGGACTCGGCGTCCGCCGTCAGCATACGCGGCGAACTTCCTCCGAGATGGCGTACGAGTCACTTCGTGTCGGCGGGGTGTGCTTTAGCCGTGCGTTTTCACAAAGTTGCGAATTGCCTCCATCGTCGCTTCGCTGACGTGGTGCTCGATGCCCTCGGCGTCGCTCTCGGCGTCGGTGGGATTCACGCCGAGCGACCGCAGGAAGCTTACGACCAGCTCGTGCCGCTGCTCGGCCAGCCGGGCCAGCCGTTGGCCTTCCTCGGTCAGGAAGATCGAGCGGTAGGGCGCCGAACGCACCAGCCCGTCGCGTTGCAGGCGGCTGATGGTCTTGGTCACCGTGACGTGCGAAACGCCGAGCCGATCGGCGAGGTCAACCGTGCGGGCCTCGCCCAACGTCCTCGCCAGTTGCGAGATCAACTCGACGTAGTCCTCGGCGATCTCGGCGGAGTGGTCGCGGCGCGTCTTACTATGCCGCGCGGCCTGTTTGGCGACCGTCTCGTCGCCCGCGTCAGGGCGCCGCGGGCGCGCACTCTTGACGGTCTTCTTCGTACTCTTCGGTCTGGCTGTTTTCTTCTTGGCTGCCAAGTGATCCTCTCGATTATGTCTCAATCCGCCGCCCGCCGCCGGGCGTCGCTCAAGGCTGCCGAAGCTGCGGCACGAAGAAGCTGACCGGATTTGGCTCCGTTTCGCGGACCGTGCCCCAGAACGAGTATCCGATCGTCCGCAGGTTCATCCTATCCTTGTTTTTGCTCCACGAGCCGCTGTTAGAATCGTTTCCGCTGTCGCGAACGATTGCGATCTCCAACGCGTCGCCGGCGGCCGGGTGGCGCACGGCCCGTAAAGCACCGGGCCAGATGTCGAAACCGCGGGGAAGAGCCGGATCGAATTCCCCGCCGAGTGCCGGAACACACCAGATACCGACGCGGCGATAGCCGATCCCTCGCCGCCCGCGGAGGTTTTCCCACAGAACCTTCCGCAGGGACGAGACATCGTTCGTGATCGGCGTAACATCGCCGTTGTAGAGTCGTTCGTCGACCGGACGCGGGTCGAATTGGACCCGTTCCCAGCGTGTCCACCAGAGCTGCTTGTGGGGCGCTACCATCAATCCGAACGAGCCGCCCTTCGCGCCATTCGAGGCCTGCAACGTTTTATCGAGCGCCGTTTCATCGAGCGCCAAACCGAGCAGTTTCTCGCCCGGCAGCGCCAGCGCGGTCTTCACGCTATTCACGGTGGAGAGCTCCGCCGTTGTCATCACTGACCAGACACGCAAGCCGCTCACGCCGTCAATGAGATCTTTCGCGTCCGTGTCGGCCCGCCAGCGCAGACCATAAACCTGCTCGTCGCCGACGAAGTACTCCACGAACACCACGGGAAAGCGGTCCCTGTCCCCGTTCGGCTTGAACAAGTTCGGCGCGACCAGGTTTTGGAGCGCCTTGCTGATTTCGAGCAGCGCCTCACACGGCGAGAGCTTGACGTTCGCCGGATCCGCACCCAGCCCCTCATCCGGCGACAGCTTGACGTTCGCCAGTGCCGCACCGACGACATAACTCGGGACACCCATCGTGCTCGCTTTGTCCTCCGTGATTCCCCGCAGCGCGCTTACAAAATCGACCGGGGCGACCGATTTCGTCGCTGCGAGCATCTTCAATGTCTCTACCAGCGTCGCTTTCGCGGCGTTGGCAGAAAGTTCCTCGATCTCGGCGGCTATCGCCGCTTTGGCGTCCCGCGCCCATTCGATTTGCCCGTCGCGAAACGCCAAATGCGCCTCTAGCTTGATCGCGAAGCGGCGGCCCAGGGACGTGTCCGGCCCGATCTCCACGTTGAAGACCGTGTGGAACACCCCGACCTCCGGCCTGTTGACCGGCGTGGCGTTCAAGACCTTGCAACGCGCGAAATAAGCCGAGCCCGGGCGGCCGGCGCCGGGTGCGACGGCGGTCAGGAGCCGCGTCCATGCCTCGTCGTTCACCCGCGCCCGGACGCCGACGCGAATACTTTGAATGGCGTCGTCCTTCCGCAGGACATAGGAGAGCGAATGCGGTTCCCAGTCATAGAGCAAACTGGCGAGCACCTTCGAGCGATCATTCGCATCGCTCAGGACCATTGTCGCGGTGTCGCCGCCCGCGAATGTCGGCGCCACCGTCGCGATCAAGCCTCCCGGATTCGCGACAGCCAGATTATTCCAAAGGCTGTCCGCAGACGGCGCCTTGCTCTCTTGCAGGCCGGCCAGGTACTTCTTGAACTCGGTTTCGGGCGGCTCCTTGACCGTGAGCACACCGTCGTCGACCGTCCCGCGGAGCTCGAAGGACTCGTCGCGGCCGCTGTCTTGCTCCAACCGAACATCGGCGCGAACTTCCACGAGCTTACCGGCGGCATTCCTACTCGTCACGTCCTTCTCGACCGCGATCACCAATTCGTCATCATACGCCGCGCCGATTCCCGCGTTTACAATCCTGGTGTTGGCACCGAGGTGCGTAATTTGCGGCGGCGGCGGCCAAGCCGTTCGAAGCGTGTTTTCCCAACTCTCAATGAAACTGAGCGATTCAAGCTGGTCTTCCGTGACGGGCGAATCTGTCAGCGTGACGGTGG
>JACZRH010000101.1 GCA_022574815.1 Planctomycetota bacterium
AGCTGGTTACCGTCGCTATCGTAGCGGGCCAGGAAGGCGTCCAGCCCGCCTGCGTTCGGCCCGCCCAAGCTGCCCTCCGTTGTCCCCGCGACCATCACGCCCCCCGCGCCGTCGGGGGCCAGGGCGGCGCCCCGGTCGTCGCCGCTGGTGCCGAACTGCCGGATCCAGCGCTGTTCCTGGGCATGGGTCTGCGGGGTGAGGCCCGTGACAAAACCGGCCGCGGCGAGTGCGGCCCACGCGAATACGTGTTTGCGGTCTGAACTCATGTCGGTACTCCTTTCGACGGGCGTGCGAGACTCGCACTGAGCGTCCCTAGCCCGGTGAACTGCAGGCAGAAAGAACATCCGATATTATGCCACCGCGACGCGCGGTTTGCAAGCAGATTCCTGGCGTGACGACCGCTCGGTAGTGGGTCAGCCGAGCCGCGGCGTCGTCCGCTCTGGGCACAGGGCGGCTCTGACGCGACCCGACCGCCCGCAGAACAGCGCGCCACACAACGACGAATGACTCACAAGCTCGGACGCCCATGCGTCCCGCGTGGTGCGTAGTCGCGCACGGTCATTTACCCGTCCATGACGGCGCGCCAATTGGCGGCTTGCGCGGGCCGCGCCCAGGCCTCGTAAAGCTCGACCAGCCGTTTGGCCACCCGCAGCGTGCGCGGGCGGCTCTGACCGAGTCGGGCTTTCAAATCTTCGTAGCTCGCCAGCAAATGAGTCTCGGCTTCCTCAAACCGGCGCATGGCGGTCAAGCACGCGCCCCAACCTCCACGGTGCATCGCGGGGCGCCAGTCTTCGGCACCATAAAGGCGCCGCGCCATGGCATAGGCCTGCTCGGCGAACTGCGCAGCCTCCTCGGCGCGGCCGAGCCCCAGCAAGGCGCGCGATAGATTGTCTGTCAGACTCACGGTCTGCGCGTGCTCGTCGCCGAACAGTCGCCGCACTTGTTCCAAAGCACCGCGGGCGAGTTTTTCCGCTTCGGCGTGCTCTCCGCGCGTGCTCAGCAGGTAGGCCAGGTTGTTCATGGTGCCGAGCGTGTCCGCGTGTTCGGCGCCGAGCACGCGCCGCTGGGCCTCGAGCGCGGCGCGATAGAGCGACTCGGCCGACTCGTAGTCCTGCTGCTCCTGGAGCAGGTATGCCAGGTTGACCATCGAGTAGAGCGTGCGCGGATCGTCCGGCCCCAGGACACGCCGCGCCGTGTCGACCACCTGCCGCGCCAGCGGCGTGGCCTCGCCTAACTTCCCCTGCTGTTGCAGCAGCGCCGCGAGGTTGTTCAGCGAACCGAGCGTGCGCTCGTGTTCGTCGCCGAGCGTTGCTCGCTGCGTTTCGAGAATGCGGCGGTGAAGGGCCTCGGCCTCGACCAGCTTGCCTTGCTCCTGGAGCAACATCGCGAGGTTGTTCCGCGTCACGAGTGCGCTCTCGTGCTGCGGACCGAGCGTGCGCTGCTGCGCCTCCAGCGCCCGGCCGTACAGCGCTTCGGCATCCGCGTGGCGGCCGGTCTTCCAGAGCAGCACGGCGAGGTTGTTTAGCGATTCGAGCGTTTCGGGATCCTCGTCCCCCAGGGCTTCGGCCCGCAGTTCCAACGCACGGCGCAGGTGGGGCTCGGCCGTGGCGTAGTCGCCAAGGTTGTAATAGGTGTTGCCGATCGTCGTACGCAGCGCGGCCTCGACTCTGGGCTGGTCGGGAAACGCGCCATCGACTTTGTGCGCCGCCTGACTCAGCACTTCACGAACGGTGATCTCGCGGCCCTGCGCCTTTTCCGGGCTGATCGAGCCCAGCATGTCCTCGTTCAGAAAGCGGTTCACAGTCGCGGCGATCACGGTCTGTTCGGCCTCGGCCGCGCGGGCCAGGCGCGTCTGCTCGAAGCGCGTTTCGGCGAGCCGCTCGGCGTCGACCGCCCGCCGATACAAGACGGTCATGTAGATGCTGAAGGCCACGGTCGAGACGATGAACGCGGCCGTGAGCGACAGCGGCACGCGATATCGGCGGAGCGTTTTTTTGAGCATGTACCAGCCGCGGTCGCGTTTGGCTTCAATCGCTTCGCCGGCGAGATAGCGCTCGATATCGCGCTTCAGATCGGCGGCGCTTTGGTAACGCCGCTCCGGCTCCTTCCGCAGACACTTGAGCACGATGGTTTCGACTTCGTCATCGATCCGCTTGCGATGCGTGCTCGGCCGGGTCGGCGGCATGTTTTGAATGTTGTCGAGAACGTCGCGAATATCGCCCGTCACGTCGTACGGAAACACCCCGGTCAACATCTGGTAGAAGATCACGCCCAGCGCGTACACGTCGGTGCGAACGTCGATCATGGCGTTGCGGCCGGCGGCCTGCTCGGGGCTGGCCCACGGCACCGATCCCACGAACTGCCCGGTCAGCGTCATCGGCGGCGGCGCGGACGCCACATCCGACTCGGCGTCGGTGATCTTCGCCAGACCGAAATCCAGCACCTGCGGCTCGCCGCGGTCGTCCACCAGAATGTTGCTCGGCTTCAGGTCGCGGTGGATGATGCCGCGCAGGTGGGCGGCGTTGACGGCGTCGCAAACGCGGGTCATCAGCCGCAGCACGGGTTCGACGGACCCGTTAATCCCGGCGGCGTAACGGTCGAGCGGCTGGCCGGCGATGAGGTCCATGACGAAGAAGTCATTCCCGCCGGCGGTGCCGCTCTCGTGGATCGTGACGATGTTGGGGTGTCTGAGCTGCGCGAGAATTCGCACCTCGCGCTCGAAGCGGGCCCGCTCGGCGTTCGTGGCGAAGACGCCTTCGCGCATAATCTTGATCGCGACGTCACGGTGCGTGCCCCGTTGGACCGCCTGGTAGACGATGCCTTGCCCGCCACGATGGATTTCGCGCGTGATTTCATAGCCCGGGAACTCGTGGACCCGCACTCGCCACGCGGCCGCGTTCGAGTCGGCGGCGCGCGGTGCTCGGGTCTCGGCGGCCGAGCCTGTGAGCTCAGCGCCCGCGGCCCGGTGGGCCCGCAGCACGCCGGCCAACTCCTTCAACTCCGCGGCCAATTCGGGCAATAACTCCGCGTGTTGCGCGAGGACCGACTCATCCGTGACGGTTTCACCCGCCAGCCGCCGAGCCGTCACGTCCGCGACGATCTTCGCGATGCGCGAGTCGCGTGGAAGCTCGGCCGCTCTGGATGCCTTGTCGGACATACCGCCACGCTCGCGCTAACGGGATGAATGACTACTCGGAGCGACATTTGTTGAACATCGTCATTCCGAGCGCGGCGAGAAATCTTGCTGCGCACTCGGCCAGATGCTTCGCATCGCTCAGCATGATGTTCAACGTTGCGTGCTCCCGTTAGTTGCTCCGAACCTGTTCATGATAGACGCGGATTCGGCCGCGGAGCAACTTTTTGGGGGCCCTTGGCGTCAGAGGATCACGTGCTCGCCGAGGGTTCGGAGGGGGACTGATACACTTGGGTATACGGTTTTCTGAGATTGATCGTGGGCGGACACGCGAGCGCGCGCATTTCGGATGCCCTAGTGGTATAAGACCTTCATGTTCCCGCCGAACGAGGTGGCCGGGGAGCGGCACGAAACGACGAACCCTTTGTGGGGCACCGAGCTCTACTGTCCCGATTGCGGATACAGCCTGCG
The DNA here is from genome assembly GCA_022574815.1 of Planctomycetota bacterium. Lineage (GTDB taxonomy): Bacteria > Planctomycetota > Phycisphaerae > UBA1845 > Fen-1342 > JACZRH01. The sequence continues at coordinate 3,605 of JACZRH010000101.1, forward strand.
CGGCCTGACGGCGGACCGCTGTCCGGAGTGCGGTCTGCTGCTCGACTTCATCGACTCCGCGAGCTCGACGATCGCGTGGGTTGATCGCCGCCGGCGCGGCCGCGTGCGGGGCTACGTGCTCACGGTCTTCGCCGTGATCTCTCGGCCGAAGATTCTCTGTCGTGAGGTCTTCCGCCCGGTGAGCTTGGCGGACGCCCAGCGCTTCCGCTGGGTCACCGTCGCGTTGATGACGTTGTCACTTTGGAGTTGGGCGGCGCAAGAGGTCCTGCGATCGCGAACCTTCACAACTATCGCGCCGTCGCCGTTCGCATTCCTCACCACCCCGCAACCAGCGTATCGCTCTGTGTTCGAGCATTGGGTGGGTACGTTCGGAGTCGTCGGGGTCTGCTTCGCGGGTTTCGCGGCGGCCGCGGGCCTCTTTCTCTTTCCATTCCTGATCACGGGGCTGCCGAGCTATCTGTTTCACCCGAAGCCGTTCTCGATCGAGCTGCAAAACCGTGCGATCGCCATGAGCTATTATGCCTCGGCGCCCCTCGCGCTGGCACCGCTTGGGCTTGGCCTTCTGCGTCTGCTTCGGCTGTCGGATTTCTGGCGGTCCGGGACGGACGAAGCATTCCTCGACGGCCTACTGGCCGCGTTCATCGCAGTTCTCTATTGGCGCACGCTTGTCGTTTTCGCCCGGCGAGTCTTGCCGCGCAACCACGCGGCGCTGCGCGTCGCGCTCCTCACGCCGCTGCTATGGCTCGTCGCGGCGAGCCTAACGCTCATCGGGCTCCCCGCCCTCATTTTCTACGCCTGGATTCTGCTCGACACTTTCGTCTGACGTCGGCTGCGACGCGGCCGGCTCGAACAGGGACGGATAGTGCTGGAAATCGCGCCGGTCCAGTCGAAAGCTCCTGTCGCTCCTGTCGCTATCGCGGTTGCCGGCCGAATCGAGCACGTCTTGACCCCGATCATCGACACCGTCACGTCCGACGCTATACACGACCGGCACGTCCGCGTGCGGCAGATAGCCGAGCACACCCCCACCGGCGGCGAACGGATCAATAGGCAGATGACTCAGATAGACAGGAACCAGTTCTTCCAGCGTTTCCGGGCGCCGGTCGTGGTCGAGCTCGTACAGTCGGATCGCCAAAACCGTGGCCGCCATACGTTTCTTCGCCACGCTGCCTAGGTGCCCCGCAAACGCTCGTCCATAGATACTCGTGTCGAACGGGTGCAACGCCGTCTTGACTGGATCGCGTGGCCATTGGAATCCCCAGTTCAGTGATAGGCCGAGCCGTTGTCGGGCTTCCGGCCAGGTCGAAACCGAGGCGAGCTCCGCGTAGTCCGCAAACTCGTCGAGCATGGTCGCGGTCTGAAACAGCCAACGGGGGTACATTACGATTCGCGCAAGGGAGTCCAGCAGCGGCGCCGGCGGATTGCCGCTGAGGCTCGAAACCGGCGTCGTGCCATCGCATAGGAGGCGTGCGTTCTGAAGGGCGTCCGCGCGGTCGGTCTGCATGGCATAACGCCAAGCCTCGCTCGCGGCCTGTTCGTCTGTCAACCGAGCAATGAGGTCTCGCACGCGATCGCGTGGAGCACGGGCCGACTCGGCGCTCCAGGAACGACCAGAAGCGACCCGAAGTTCCGGCGCGACGTATTCGACGCCCCGGGCGGCGAGGTCGTCCGTGGCAGCTCGGACCAACGCACCCATGAGTCCTGCGTCCCGGCCCGTACACTCTCCCACTCTAAACGCTTGGTGCAAGGCCTCAATGGTGCCAGTATCATTGCCCTGCTGGTGAGCAGAATAGGCGGCAGCGCATGCGAGCGTCGCCAGTTTGCGGGTGCCCGCCCACTGACGCGCTAGCTTCCCGCCTCGCACCGGCGCTCCAGACAACGACCTCCAGTTACAGGCCCGCGCTTGTTCAGCCCTCGCGAGGAAGAGCAGCGCCGCTCTGTTTCTTGCGAGTGCTCGGGCGGCAACGTCGGGATACCTGATCAGCACAATCGGATTGTCGGTGATATCGTCGACGTACATTTCGCCGGGCTTCGTGGGTAGCACCAGCGCCGAACACGCCTGCTCGATGTAATACGCCGCATTCTCCTCATCCGGCACCGCCGGCTGTTCGAAGTCCTCGGGCAGCACCGGCTGGCCCGCCGCGCGTAGTTGAGCGATCTTTTTCTGCAAGTTGCGCTCGGCCGCGACGCCCCAGAGCCAGTGACTGCAAACGACCACGATCAGCAGCACGCCGGCCGTCGCCAGGATCCGCTTCAGCCACCAATAGCGCGGCGGCATCGGCTTCGTCTCAGAAAGTTGCGGGGCTTCGATGGGACTCATTCACGCGCACCGACAAGTCGCTCAATCGTCTCGGCAACGCGAAGACCGGCATTCGCCGGCCCGCGTCACCGCGCTTCGCACAACGATGTCATAACCGGTCCGGCGCTGCCGTGGCAATTGGAAACATCGACGAGATTTGGAATCGACCGACGCACGACGGCACAGCGGACCGGGTTGGGTCGAGCTCGCCCCTGATTCGACCGGCTCGTCCATCGGCAGCGGGGCTCCCGGCATGCGACGAACTTCGATCAACCACGGCCACTTGTCGCCCGGCAGCGGCAGACCGCCATGTCCGGCGGCCGGGTTTCAGGGGTCGTTTGTGTCGAAGCCGATGTCACGCCAGCAGCTCACTTCCATTGCGCCAATCGGCCTTGAAATCGGCGCTATCGAAGCCTGGACGAAATCTCGAAGGATCGAACTTGCGTCTGAGAACAACGCGAGCGGCGGACCGGCGGATCCCTCGCCCTCGTGAGGGCAGTCTCGCAAGCAACGCTGGAACCGATATGATGCCATTTGTGAACTGCGTGATTGGGAGTGCTCATGCGACAAGCAGCAATCATCGCCGCCGTGCGGACGCCGATCGGGCGCTACGGCGGGGCGTTGGCGAAGGTGCGGCCGGACGATTTGGCGGCGCGGGTCATCAAAACGGTCGTCGGGCGCGCGGGGATCGACCCGGCGGCGATCGAGGACGTCTACTTCGGAGCGGCGAACCAAGCCGGCGAAGACAACCGCAACGTCGCACGCATGGCGGCGCTGCTGGCCGGTCTGCCGGAGACCGTGCCGGGCTGCACCGTCAATCGGCTGTGCGCGTCGGGGCTCGAAGCGATCAACATCGCCGCCCGGATGATCGAGGCCGGCCTCGGCGACGTGTTCATCGCCGGCGGCGTCGAAAGCATGAGCCGGGCGCCCTTCGTCATGCTCAAAGGCGAGTACGCGTTCGACCGCCGGGCGGAGGTGGTCGACACGACCATCGGCTGGCGATTCACTAACCCCAGGCTCGCAAACCTGCATCATCCGTTCAGCATGGGCGAGACGGCCGAGAACGTCGCCCGCAAGTACGAGATCACGCGCGCGGAACAGGATCGCTTCGCGCTCGAGAGCCAACAGAAATGGTCCGCCGCCAAGCGGGCGGGCAAGTTCGACGACGAGATCGTGCCGGTCGAGATTCCGCAGCGCAAAGCTGACGCTTTGGTGGTCGACACCGACGAGCACCCGCGCCCCGACACGACGATGGAGAAGCTCGCCAAGCTGCGCCCCGCCTTTGCGAAAGACGAACGAGGGACCGTCACCGCCGGCAACTCGTCGGGCGTCAACGACGGCGCCGCCGCCGTCCTGTTGGTCGAGGCCGAAACGGCCCGGAAAATGGGGCTCAGGCCGATGGCCTTTGTCGGCCGATCGGCGACGGCGGGCGTCGATCCGGCTTGCATGGGTCTCGGCCCGGTGCCGGCGACGCGCAAGGTGCTCGAGCGGGCCGGCCTGCGAATCAGCGACATCGAGATCATCGAACTGAACGAGGCGTTCGCCGCCCAATCATTGGCCTGCATCCGCGACCTGAAGCTCGAAGACGCGAACATCAATCCCAACGGCGGCGCGATCGCGCTCGGCCACCCGCTGGGCTGCACCGGCGCCCGTCTCGTCACGACGCTCGTCCACGAAATGCGCCGCAGCGGCGCCAAGCGCGGCTTGGTGACGCTCTGCGTCGGCGTCGGCCAGGGCGCGGCGACGATTCTCGAACGAGGTTAGGCGCCGAGCCGACCTCGCAATTCTGGTTGACGCTCCCAAGCGCTGGTTCACAATTCCGGCTTGGCTTTCAATTGTTCCAGGTCGCTGCCGGTGATGCGCCGCCCGATCTCTCGCTCCACCGCGGCGGCGTCACGCGCCGGAAGATCTCCAACTGGAGCAGGTCAGCCGACTTGGCCTGGGAAGCGTCGCACATGCCCGGAATTATGGCCGACCCGGCCGGATCGCGGCCAAGTCTCGCAGGAGACGAAACCGGCCACCATGACCAACCCTGCGCCCGCTCTTCAGCGCAATGAGGCGTCACGTCGCTTGATCGTCACGCGGGACCGGCTTCCTGCTTTTCTGGCGCGGTCGTTTGAGCTGCTGGCGATATCGCTTGTAAGATCTCTTGAATTCCGCGCGAGCGCGACGACCGGAAACGTCGTTATGGGGGACGAGAGCGAGAATCACGCGCCGGCGTGATCGGGAAAGAAGACCGCGCCGCATCAGCGGCGCGATCCGAACCGGATTGGATTCGCTGTTCTCAAAAAGAGCGGGCGGTAAGTGTGCGCCGACGGTGTGCGCCGCCCGAGACTTCGTGCTTGCAAAGGGAGAGAACTATGACTCGAGCCAAGACATTGACGGTATTGGGAGCGTCAACGCTCGCACTCGTGATCGCGGGCGCCGCGACCCCGGCAGCCCATGCGCTTCGGGCGGATCAGTATGTTACCTACAACATCTACACCGAGTCCGGCGACCCCGGCAGCCCGCTGAAATGGACGGTGACGCTCCACTTGCAGGCGATCTCGGAATCAGAGCCCACGGTCGTCTGGGACGTTTCCGAAGTCAAAATCATAGAATATGACACGAACGGGGACGAACTCGGAAAGTGGACCGATAGCACGCCATCGGTGGACACGGCTGACGGCTACTGGCATGTCACGCACACGGACGCGGATGACCCGCAGCCGGCCGACTTCGATACGCTGCCGGCCCTTACGGGGACCGGGGCGAAATCGGGCTCGGAACCGGCGGACCTGGATTACACGATCGATGGCGGCGCTACCGCTTCCAGCCTTGCCTGGGCGTGGTCCTCGTTTTACTTTAATTTCACGCTCAAAGGCCGGAGCATTCCGCAGGATGAGAGGGAGGACGAATTCGTTTGGGTGGAGGTTTCAAACGACCCGATCTAGGGCGCGGAATCGCTGGATGCTGCTGTGCCCCGCTTCTCGATGATTCCGGCGTTGACGCGAATGCCCTCGAGCAATCTCGTGACATCGCGGTTGCTCGAACGCAACAAACCAACGTCGAGCAGACCCCGCAAGCGGTCTTCGGCTTGCCGGAACCACTTCAGCGCGGCTCGATCATCGTGCGTCGTTCGCCGCAGCCCCAGTACATTGCCCAACCAGCTTTCGTAGGTGCTCAAATGTACGGCGTGATCGAGGACGTGCGGCTCAATTTTCACGGCCCCGTCCTGAAGCACGCATGCGGCTTCGCAATCTACTTCGGCCTGATCGAGCCGGCCGAGTCGAGCGCGGCAGCGGCCTTGCCACGCCAGGGCCGCTGCCAGTTCCCTCATTCGCATGGCGTCCTTGGGACTTTCGGAGAGAATAGCGCGCCGGATCTGGGCGGCCTGCCTAAAGAACGAAAGGGCCTCGCCCCAACGATTACCGGTGCAGGCCTGCCGCCCGCGGAGCATTTGAGAGAAGGCCTGGATACGCTGCACCTTGTCCGTCCCGGGCTCCACCTCGGCCAAACGGGCCGCATAACGAACCGCGTTATCGCACTGCGCAATGGCGTCTTCGGTCCTGTTATCCTCTCGCGCAAGTGTTGCGAGGCGATGGCACGCGTCGTACGCGAAGCGCAGGATCGTCGGATCCGAAGTTCCGGCAGTTTCCGCCAGCGATAGCGCCCGCTCCCACATTTCGACGGCTTGCTCGAGCCGACCGTCGTCGCGGTATGCGGTCCCGGCCTGTAGCAGTCCCCCCATTTCCAGGCTTGTTTGCGCGATGAGCCGCGCGTGCTCGGCACGTTGCCAGAGAATCACGCTGCTGACCAGGCCCGCGATCGTGAGTGCCACGAACGACGCGGCGATCGCGGCCGGAACCCGAAAGCGGCGAACCACTTTGCGGAGCATGTAGAAGCGATTGTCGGCCCGCGCGGCGACCGCCTGCCCCCGCCCGTAACGCTCCAGATCTTCCACCAACGCGCCGGCCGCCGGGTAGCGTGCGTCGGGCTCCTTCGCAAGGGTCTTCAGCAGGATCGCCTCGAGGTCGCTGTCGAGTCGGCGGCGTCCTTTCGCGTCGGGATCCGATCTGGCGATCGCCGCGTTCGGCCGGAGCGGCGGCTCGGTGACGATGGCCTGCCGCAAACGCCCGGCGTCCTTGAGCTCGCCATACGGCAGGCTGCCGGTCAGCAGTTCATACAGCACGACACCCAGGGCGTAAATGTCGGTTCGAGCGTCGGCGCGCGAGTTGGAGCCGGCCGCCTGTTCGGGGCTCAAATAGGGTAGGGTCCCGACAACGTTGCCCGAGACGGAAACCGGCGGTTTTTGCGCGCCGCCGTCCCAGAGGTCTCGCGCGAGCCCGAAGTCCAGGAGATGGGGCTCACCGTCAATATCCACGAGAATATTGGCGGGATTGAGATCACGGTGGATCACGCCGTTTTGATGAGCGTAGCCCACCGCGCGACAGACCTTGATGAACAGCCCCACCGTTTTGGCCACCGTGAGTGCATTGGCGAGAACGTAGTCGTCAATCGGTACGCCATCCACGAATTCCATCGTGAAAAAGTGACGCGATCGTACCAGACCGCTTTCGTAGAGCGTTACGATGTTCGGATGCCGGAGGCGGGAGATCAGCTCCACTTCGCGTTCGAAGCGCTGCCGTTGGCGCTCGGTGGCCAACGGCCCGTCCAGCAGGACCTTGACGCCGACGAGGCGCTGCGTGGCGCGCTGCTTCGCCTTGTATACGACGCCTTGCCCGCCGTGGCTCACGCGTTCGAGCAGCTCGTAGTCATCCAACGCGTCGCTGAGGTAGCGCAGGTCCTCATCGACTTGCGCCGCGTGGTCCGGTGCCTGAGGGCGAGCCGGCCCATCCCGCTCGGCGACCCGGCGCGCGGATTCGATGCGACGTCGAAGCAGGGCCTCTTCCCGCGGGAAGACAGGGCCCGGAGCTCCAGTGCTGTCCACTCCGCTTCCATCGCGATCGGATGAGCCGTGCTGCGGTATCATTTCAATCGCCCCTGGGGCCCGTCACCGCTCAGATATTTACTCGCGTCGCCGAGACTCTTCTCGAGCTTTCCCAGGGCGCGGCTCTTCAAGCTTCGAGCGGCCGTTTCAGATCTGTCGATCGCTTTGGCGATCTCCGCAAACGGTCGTTGTTCCAAGTAGTGCATGCGTATCACGCAGCGTTGCTCGGCAGGCAGCCCGACCAACGCCGTCTGAATCGCATCCATCGCCTCATGCAACGACGCATCGCGGCTCGGCGTCCTTTGCCGCGCGGGAGAAACGCCGGCCATCGCCGTTTGCGAGGAGTCGTCCGCGGCATTCATGATTCTGTGGCGCCCGCCGCGCTTGATGCGGCGCACTCTCTTGAGCGCGTCGGCGACTCGGGAGGTCGCAATAGTGAGCAGCCAGCTTCGGCAGGCGTTGGGTTCGGTCCGCCGGAACGCATCAATGTGTCGAAACGCGGTGATCCAGATTTCCTGAACGACATCCTCGGCAGCAATCAAGCTGCGGTATCCCACGGGGATGCGGGCTGCCACGAAACCCAACAGGTCCGGGGCCTGCGACAGCAGAAATCGTTCCAAGGATCGAAATTCGATAGCGGACGCTTGCTGCTCCATTTCGCTCTATTCCGAAACAGCTCCGGATACCTAATCCAGATCAATTTTACAAGAATATCGACTTTTTTCGAGCGCGACCGGCACAATTGTCGTTATGTGGGGACGACTTGGCGAAGTTGTGCTCAACGGCCTTGTTCCCAGTCAGATCGTTCCGGACCGTGCCCGTGCACGGATTCCGGTGGGGTCGAAGAAGGACACGCTACGTGGCCCGCAAGAAGCGAATCCGCGTCCGGGACTTGTCAGAAATCGTGAATCGATTCTCCGTCCACGCGCTTCCCGGAGGGCATGGTTCGACCAGATACGTGTTGCAGGGCTGCGTTGGAACCGCGACCATCCCGGCGACCGACAATTCGGGATCGGCCTTCCAAGTCAAACTCCTTGAACTCGACATGGAGGGCGTGCGTTTTGCGTCCGAGGCTGCAGTCGCCGTGGGCCAGCAACTCACCATCACGATCGATACGCCGGAAATTGCGAAACAGATCTTGGCGTGCCAGGTCGTTTCGATCGACCCACGGGAACTCAACGGCTGCGGGGGGCGCGCCGAATTCGTTGACGACGCCTGACTCCGTCGGCTCTTCATGCCGGCGCCTTACTACGAAGGCTTGGCACGTCGCGGCTTTCGATGCTCGGCAGTGACGACCGAGTGCATGCCGCCGCGGGGCGTCCCGCTCGTTTCGACACGCATTCAGCGCCGGCGTTCGTGTGGGCCCGCGATGGAGTGTGACGCGCGAGTGCTTCCGGGCTTCGTGGCGAGGCCCCGCGCACTCTCGACAACCCGCTTTCGATATTCCACGAAAGTGACCGGGATCCGACTCCGATTGAGCCCCAGCGCCTTATGCATTCCTGGGCGGTAGCAATCCGATTCTGCCGAGTGCCTGGCCGACCATTCGGCGGGCGCCCGAGGAACCCGGGGATCGTCGCGCCCCAGTGGCCGCAGTCGGCGCGGGGCAGCCAGAAATCCCAGTCCTCCATTCCGTGTGTCCGGAAAGGCCGGGTTCTCGGAGTCGATCATTCCCCGGCCTCAAGCCACAGCGCACGACCGAACTGGAAGATCAAGAAACCATCCCTTCCCGGAGTCCGGATCGCTTTGCGGCAGCGGCGTCACGCCCGTCAGCCCCGGACCCGGGCCGTCATCCGCATGTCGCACGCCCCGCCGAAGAAATACTCCTGCGTCGCCATGAGCACCTGGAAGAAGGCGGCTTCGTCGCGCCAGTGCAGGATGCGCTGGGCATTGTAGGAGCGGTCACGTTCTTCGGAAACGGCGACCTGGACTTCGTACAGATTCACGCCGAGATTGCAGATGCACTCGAAATCGACGACGACCTCGTCGCCGGCCCGGAAGGAGCGCTCCCAAAAAGTCTCGCCGGTCGCGCGGCCGGCCCAGATGGCCATGTCCTGGTTGAGCGTGCCCCAGGAGTACATCTTGACGCCCTGTTTGTTGCGGATGCGCACGGCCACGTTCAGGTGGTTCATGTCGCGGTTCACGCGCACGCGCACGCGGATGGCGAGCTTCTCGCCGGGGTAGACCACGGAGTCCTCCTCGTTCGATCCGCCCAACACACGGGCGTCGAGCACTTCGGCGTCGAAATCGCCGAACGACAGTCGGTCGGAGCGGTCGTTGCCGTCGGAGCCCGGCGTGGACGCGGCGCGCTCGGTCTTGGCCGGGGGCTTTCCGCGGGCTTGTTCGAGGTACCGGTCAAAATAGCGTTTTTCCTCGTCGTGCAGCAGGCGGCGGTAGTCGAGCAAGACCTCGCCCGATGGGCCGGACGAGCGCACGCACCCGTCGTGCAGCAGAATCGCATCGGAGGTCAGCGTGCGGACGCTTTCCTGATCGTGGGAAACGAACAGGAGCGTCAGCCCGGCGGCGCGCAGCTCCTCGAGCCTTTGAAAGCAGCGCTTCTGGAACAGGGCGTCGCCGACCGCCAGGGCTTCGTCGATGATCAGGATGTCGGGGTTGACCTGCACCTGCACGGCGAACGCCAGGCGCACCATCATGCCCGAGCTGTAGGTCAGCACGGGTTGGTTGAGGAACTCGCCGATGTCGGCGAAGGCGGCGATGTCGTCGAAACGCTCGTCGATCTCGCGGCGCGAGAGCCCCAGGATCGCCCCGTTCATGTACACGTTCTCGCGCCCGGTGAAGTTGGGATTGAAGCCGCTGCCGAGCTCGAGCAACGCCGCGACGCGGCCCTCGATGCGGATCTCGCCTTCGCTGGGCTGGAGCGTGCCGGCGATCAGTTGCAGGAGCGTGCTCTTGCCCGACCCGTTTTGCCCGACAATGCCCAGCGCGTCGCCGCGGCGCAGCTCGAACGACAGGCCGCGCAGCGCCCAGAACTCGCGGTAATAGCGCTTGCGCCGCCGCCGCAGGATCTGCCGCAGGCGGTCCTGCGGCCGGTCGTAGATGTGGTAGCACTTGCCGAGGTCGCGGACGGAGAGCATGACCGGCGGCGGCGCGAGATCAGAGGACATCGGCGAATGCTCGCTTGCTCTTCATGAAAAACGCGTATCCCAACAACGCGACCGGCAGCGACACGATGCCCGATACCGCCAGGAAATACCAGTCCGGAGAGCTGCCGTACATCAGCACGCGGCGGGCGTCCTCGACGGCGTGGGTGAGCGGGTTGAGCCTCATGACGGTCTGGAACTTCTCGGGGACGCGGCTGATGGGGTAGAAGATGGGCGTGACGAAGAACAGGACCTGCGTCACGAGCACGACCGCGTGGCCGACGTCGCGGACGAACACACCCAGCGACGCGAGCAGCCAGCCGAGGCCCGCCGGCTCCACCAACTCTTTGAGGACCGCTTTCAATGGCAAATGG
>JACZRH010000102.1 GCA_022574815.1 Planctomycetota bacterium
CACGCAGCGTTTGAAGATTCCGTTCGGCATCGCGCAGATCGGCAAGTCGTTCCGCAACGAGATCAACCCGCGCAACTTCACCTTCCGCTCGCGCGAGTTCGAGCAGATGGAAATGGAATTCTTCTGCAAGGAGGACGCCGCGCCCGAGTGGTTCGAGTTCTGGCGCAAGCAGCGCTTCAACTGGTACGTCAACCTCGGCCTCAAGAGCGAGAAGCTCCGCCTGCGCGACCACGGGCCAAAGGAGCTGGCCCACTATTCGACCGCCTGCGCCGACATCGAATACCTCTACCCCTTCTCCGACGAGCACCAGGAGCTCGAAGGCATCGCCCACCGCGGCTGCTACGACCTGACCCAGCACGAAAAGCACAGCGGCCGCGACCTGCACTACTTCGAGGACGAGCTCTGGCAGGCCGACGCGCACAAATACAAAGACAACAAGGACGCCGCCAAAGAGGCCAAGTCCAAGCTGCCTTACCGTTACCTCCCGCACGTGATCGAGCCGGCCGCCGGGGCCGACCGCTCCATGCTGGCGTTCCTGTGCGAGGCGTACACCGAGGACGAGGCCCCGAACGACAAAGGCGTCATGCAGACGCGCGTCGTGATGAAGCTCCACCCGCGGCTCGCCCCGATCAAGATCGCCGTCTTCCCGCTGGTCAGCAAGGAAGGCATGCCCGACATCGCGCGGGCGATCTACCGCGACTGCAAGCGGCACGTGACCGCGTTCTTCGACACCAAGGGCGCGATCGGCCGCCGCTACCGCCGGCAGGACGAGATCGGCACGCCCTTCTGCGTGACCGTGGACGGCGAGACGCTCAAGAGCGACGGCTCGCCCGACGCCGGCACGGTGACGATCCGCGACCGCGATTCGCTCGAGCAGGTGCGCGTCAAGAAGGAAGGCGTGCTGGACTGGCTGCGCGCCCGGCTTGCGAAGTAGGCGCATTCGCGCGAAACCCGCGCCCCAGTGGCAATTCGTCCTATGAAGCGGCCGAGACGGAGTTCGGTCGTTCCCGGTTGTCGGCGTCCGCAGGGCGCGCTATGCTTACATGAGTCAGAGATTACCGTCGCCGGGTGTACGTCCGCCGAGTGCGGTTGCTGGGAGGCGCAGATGATGAATCGAACGATGCGAGTCCGCCGGGGGCTTACGCTGGGTTGGGTTGCGCTCATTGCGGCGGGCGCCGTCGCCGGCGCGGCCCGGGCGGAAATCCTCTCGCTGAGCGGCTCGGCGAGAGCCTCGGTGCAGGAAATTCGCTTCGGGGCCGACGGCGATTTCGACCAGGCCGCCGACCAGTTCCCCGCGACGGCGGCGTTTCCGCTCCAGGTGGTTGCGACGCTCGAAGCCGCGCCTCCTGAGGAAGCCGGCGGAACGGTGGCGGCGCAGTTCGCCGACCCGAGCGCCCTGAACCAGGCCAATCCGGAAGAGTTCGCGATGAACCTCGCGCTGAGCAGCGTCAGCGCGAACACCCGCTACGTCGGCCGGGCCGAGGCCGAGGAGAAGCGCGAGGTGGTGTTTTCGCCGATCGAGGTCGGAGCGCCGGAGGGCACGACCATCCCCCTGGTCGGTCGGCTGTTCATCGACGGAGCGTTGACGATCTTCGCCGTCGAGCCCGATCGCGACCTGAGCGGGTCGCGCGTGACGCTCGAGGTCCGCGTCGAACAGCAGGTTGGCGACCTGCCGCCGGTGACGGTCTTTCGCGGGGCGATCGACCTGCTCGGCGAGCCGGGCGGGCAAGTCAGCGTCGTGGCCGACGGCGACTTCCCGACCTCCGCGCTGCTGCTTACCAACCTGGCGCCAGGGTCGGACCTTTTCGGCGTGTTTCACGTGCTGATCATTCCCGACCTGGAGATCGACTACAGCTACGAAGCGGTCGTGGGTCAGCCCTTCACGCTGCGGGCCAGCGTGGTCGTCGACGCCGAAAACATCGAGGACATGGCCGGCGTCGCCGCGGTGATCGGCACGCCGACCACGGCGCTGACGCAGGTGATCACGGCGACGTTCGGCGACACGGCGGCGGCGAAGATGCTGACGGCGCTCGCGCAGGAGCGCTCGCAGCCGACCGGCGTGCCCGCCATACCGGTGTTGCCCCCGCCGGTGCCGCTCTTTCCGTTTTGCGGCCTGCTCGGATTCGAATCACTACTTCTGTTCGGTGCGTTGGCGTTCGTACGATCGAGACGGCAAGCCCGCAGCGCAACACAATGAGGTGAGCCGTTGTGTTGGCGTATTCGATAGGCGAATTCTGGCGTGACCTGCAGATCGCCATCGGCGAAACGACCGTCTGCCTCCTCATCTGGTTCTTCGCGTCGCGCTTCCGACGTCGCCTGGCGCTTACGGCACTGCGCAGCCTGGAGACCAACTTCATGCGCTCGCTGCTGGCGACGCTGGGTGTGCTGATCGGCGTGGGATCGGTCGTGGCGTGCATGTCGATCCTCGAAGGCGCGACCAACAAAATCATAGACGATTTCAAGTCGCTCGGGTCGAACGTGCTCTACGTCATGCCCCGCCAGGCCAGCGTGCATGGGCGCACCGTCGGCCGCGCCCAAACGCTCACGACCGACGACATCCCGATTCTCATGAGAGAGCTCGGCGACGACATCGAGATGATCTCGCCGGAAGCGATGGGCGTGGCGGAAGTCAAGCGCTTCAAGAAAACCGAACCCGACACGTGGGTCATCGCGACCACGCCCGATTATTTCCTCATCAACGCCTACGAAGCGAAGTCCGGCCGCGTCTTCACCAGGAGCGAGGCGGGCGACGAGGGCAGCCGCATCGTCTGCCTGGGCTCGAAGATCGCCGAGCAGTTGTTCGGCGGCGAGGATCCGGTCGGCCAGATGGTCAAGATTCGCAACATCGGCTTCCGCGTGATCGGCGTGATGGAGAAAAAGGGCAACGTCGGTTTCCTTCGTGCCGATGAGTCGGTTTACATTCCCATCAAGAGCGGGCTGAAGCGTTTTCTCAACCGCAAGTGGCTCGATCAACTCACAATCATGGCCGTCGACGCGAAAAAACTCGAGGAGCTCCAGCACAAAGTCAAACGCGTCCTGCGCGTGGCCCACCGATTGCGACTCGGTCAGGAAAACGACTTTCGCATCTTGAACCAGGAAGAAGCCCTGCGCATCGTCAACCGAGTCACCCTGATCTTCAAGGTCGTCTTCTACAGTATCGCCGGCATCAGCCTGCTCGTCGGCGGGATCGGCATCATGAACATCATGCTGGTCTCCGTCACCGAACGCACGCGCGAGATCGGCGTGCGCATGGCCGTCGGTGCCCGCCGCGGCGACATCCTGGTTCAATTCCTGATTGAGGCGCTGATCATCAGCCTGTTGGGCGGCGGGTTCGGCCTGCTGCTCGGCGCGATGTTCGCCGACCTGCTCGACAAGGTGCTCCAAGGCATGTTCGCAACCGAGATCACCCTGGTCGTCGTGCTGGCATCGCTGATTACAGCCCTGACCGTCGGAATCTTCAGCGGTATCTACCCGGCTTTCAAAGCGAGCCGGCTCAACCCGGTCGAAGCACTGCGCTACGAATAGAACCGTTCGCACTCGGCGCCTGGTCGCAACGCCGGGCGCCGCGCGATGCCGCGGATCAACCCCTATTCGCTGCCGACCAGCACGCGGGTCTTGGGATGCTCGGCGACCCATTCTCGCAGAGGCATGAGCGCGGGTTTCGCGAGAAACGGGATCGACTTGCCCTTGAGTTTCCCGCTCACCGCGTTCATGCGATCGGGCTCGAGCGGATACCAGACGCTGTCGGTCTTGCGGTCGTACAGCAGAAACGTCTGCCGGTAGGTGTACCCCGTCGTGCCGAACGTCGTGGCCTCCCCGTCGATCTCGCGTCCGTAGACCACGGACAGTCGCACGAGCGGTCACCAGCCGACCGTCACCGGCTTGCCGCCGATCGTGTCGTTGACCAGCTCGTGGCGGTCGAGGATGTGGACGGGAAAGGCGCGGGCGTCGTCTTCGTAAGCGAAGCCGATGACGACCGTATCCTCGTCGATGCCCGCTTTCGCGAGTCGATCGCGGTCGTCGAGCGCCGCGTAGACGGGGTGGTCAATGGCGGGGATCGTGTCCTTGCCGATTCCGTACTGGTAGCCGTTGGGGTCGAGCGTTGAACCGGTGACGTCGAACCACTCGCCCTCGTCGGGATCGCGCGGGCCGCGCGCCCATAGCAGGCGTCTGCCGTCCTCGAGCTCGATCACGGGGCCGTCGAACATCAGACCGTCGGCCGCGGAGTAGAGGTTCCAGAAGTTGTAGCTCGCCCCGCCGGCGCAGAGCACGCCGAACAGGATGAACGTCAGCGAGGTTCTCGTGGACCCGCGCTGCGCAGGCTGCTTCACCGACATGCGACAAACCTCCCACGGCCGACCAACCACCGAAACCACGCTGCCGCGCAGACTATTCCCGCAAATCCGAAAAGTCGCCCGTTCGACACGGCCCCGTCGAGCCGGCGTTAATCGCCGATGCGGGTCCGGCGCGCCCACGTGCGTGCGCGCCCCGGCCCGTCCGCCTCGCGGCCAGAGCGAAAACGAGCGCGATCAGCCCGTAGCCGATCGCGATCGGCAGGGCCCGCTCTCTGACGACGGAGCCGGACGCGGGCCGCGCAGGCGCCGCGGCGGTCGCCGGCTGCGTCGCGGCCGCGTCCGCAACGGATGATGCGAGGCCCACGGATCCGTCGCGTTCCCACCCCTGCCAGATGAAGTACTCGCGCACCACGTTTCCCTCCAACCGATACGAATGGAGCACCCCGACCGCGGTCAGCACGGCCGCCGCCGCGCACCAGATGGCGGCGGCCTTGTAGCGCTTGTCGATCAGGGCCACGGTCATCGCGGTGAGGATCAGCCCCGAAACGAGCCAGCCCGTGTTGGCGCCGAACAGCGCTAGCAGTCCGGGCAGCTCGGGTATGTTGAGATTAGGATTGTCGATCACGTCGGCCAGCGTGGTCGTCGCGCCGACGTCGAGCAGCAGCAGCGGGAACTTCACGATCAGAAGCGCCGCCAGCGCCGGGAACAGCGCGAGCACGACGGCGGGGGCGTGTTCGCGCGGCGTGGTCTGAAAGGCCTGCGCGGTGATCACGATGCCGATGTACATCACGATCGGGGCCCCGGCCTCGAGCGGGATCAGCTCCTTGAGAAAGGTCCCGCAGCCGAAGAGGAACAGCAGCGTAAAGAACGCACCGTTGACGATGGAGTACCCGGCGCGGGCCCCCATGGATTTCCACCCGGGATGCCCGATGTAGATCGTGGTTGGAAAGCACGAGCCGAACAGGCCCGCCGCGAGCGTGCCCAGCCCATTGACCGCCAGCGACGGCCCGGTCGCGTAGCGGTCGCCGCCGGCCTCGGCGGATTCGATGTTCTGCAACGATCCGAGTACGTTGAGCAAGCCCATTGGAATCGACACGGTCAGGAAAGAGACCAGGATCTCCGGACGCGACAACACGGCGAGCAATTCGCCGCCGCAGAACACGGGCAGGAGCAAACGAACTTCGCTGAGCGAATCGCGCAGCCCGGCGCCGGACATCTCAACGCCGCCGTATCCGGCCAGCCCGGTCCAGGTCGTCGCCCACGCGAGCGCGGTGCCGAATGCGATCACGAGCAACCCGCCGGGCAGCCCAAACGGAAACCGGTAGCGCCCGAAGTAAGCAAGCAGGAGAAACCCCAGCGGAAGCAGGCCGACCAGCGGTTTCGTGTAGATCTTGAACGCAAAATCAGATGCGATGAATGTAATGCCGACCGCGGCCAGCACGCCGAGCAGCGCGGCCCGCGGCGTGACGCGCCGCAAGCGTTCGGCGAAAAACGCGCCGCAGAACTCGATCACGCCGCTAACGAGGCAGGCCAGCATCCCCGCCTTCCAGGCCAGGTCGGCCGCGGCGGATTCGCCCAGCGCGGCCTCATTCATGCGGTAGACCGGCGCCATCACGAACAGCACGAAGGCAAACACCGACGGCGTGTTGATGCCGTACGGCAGGGCCGTACACGCGGCGTTGCGGTCGCGGCGGGCGACGAAGTGTGCTTGGCAGCCGTAGAAGAGGTTGCCGAGCAGCAGACTGACGGCGACGCCGGGCAGGATGCGTTGGTAGACGAGCGAAGCCGGCAGGTTGCAGAGAAACGGGGCCGTGCAGAGCCCGATGATCAGCAGAACCTGGGCCAGGTTGTCGACCATCAGGCCGAAGAACCCATCCACGTCGCCGCGGACCCAGAGCGGATAGCGAAAGCGTTGGTCCGGCACGACCGTCTCCCGAAGCGCGGGCGGCCCCCCGCTCCGCGGCATCCTATCGACCGGACTGCGGGGAGACAAAGCCGACGACGCCCGCCCGCCGCGCGTGGCCCGCGCCCGGGCCGCGCCCGTTTGCACCGCGGGCGGCGGGCATTTGTCCCGGCGGCGCTGACAGTGCCGACCGTCTTCGCTACCATCACACGCTCTTGTGGGTGCGTTGGAGGCGCCGGCGCGCGGGCGCGAGCGTCGCCAGCGCCGTGGTCGCGGAAACCGCTTATGTCGATTCAATTTGAGTGCCCGAGTTGCTCGCAGCCGATCGAGGTCGATGACGAGTACGCCGGCCAGACGGCGGCGTGCCCCTATTGCCGAAAGGTCGTGAGCATTCCGAGCGTGACGACGCTCGCGCCGCGCGCGAACACGGCCGCGCGGCCCATGGGGCCGGCGCTTCCAGCGGAAACCGCGGGGCCGAGCGACTCAGCCCCGCTTGAATTGCACCTGGGTCCCAAGCTGACACCGCGTCAGCGAGCTGCGCTCAGCTACGCGAACTATGGGTTGATCTGTAGCGCGCTGACGGTTTTGATCTTTGCCGGCACGATCACATACGAGTTGGTTTTGGTCCTCCGCGAGCTCGGCGTGGATGTCGTTACCGCATCCAAATCGGCGCCGACACGCGAGGAAATAAGCCACGCGCAGGAGGTGGTTGCGAAAAAGCACCTGTGGCTGGCCGCGGGTCCATTGGGGGCAGGCTTCTTCGCGATCGTCGGCTTGGCGTTGGGTATTGCGAGTTTGCGTGGTCGGCGGAAGTCAAACTGGCGCGCGATCGTGACGGTGGTGATTTGCGGAATGACGTCGTTTTGCTGGGTCGGCGGTATGATTATACAAATCGCTTTGGGATGAGGTGCCGCTTTGCGTTCGTCCGATATTGACAAAGCCGCAACCCCGGTTGACACGCCGAGCCCCTGAATGCTACGCTTGTTCATCGACCCGCGAGCCGAAAGGGCTTGAAATCCGAATGAATTCCCAAAACGCAGCAACCGCCGAGCCAAACGCCGAACCGCGGCGCCAACGGCTGTTCACAATCGAGTCGGCCAACCGCGCGCTGGTGCTGGTCCGCAAGGTCGTTCAGGACATCGTCGACCGGTACAGCGAGCTGATGCGGCTCCGCGCCGAGTGCGAGGAGCTCTCGGCGGCCATCACGACCGAAGACCAGCTCGAAAGGCTGCAAGAGCGCATCGAGCAGGCGACCGACGCCTTGAACAAGCCCTGCGCCGAACTGCGCGAGATTGGTTGCGACCTCAAGGATTGGGCCGGCGGGCTGATCGACTTTCCGGCAATGCACCAAGGCCGAAAAGTGTGGCTCTGCTGGCGTCTCGGCGAGGCGACGGTCGCTCACTGGCACGAGCTCGACGCGGGCTTCGCCGGCCGGTGCCCGATCGGAGACGACTTCGGCCAACCGCCCGCCGCCAAAGTCCTGTAGCGCTCCGCGAATTGCAAGCCGTAATCCCGCAACGGCGTTCCCGCTCCACCACGGTTTGCGAGACGCCGGTCGCTACGCCGCCACCGCGTGACGACATCAAAAACCGCATCAACGAGCAGCAACGGGGGGAGAAAAGGTGTCAGGAAGAATTTCTTAGGGTCGCAAAATCATCCTGGCACCTTTTCTTCTCCTTTTCTTCTCTACGGGCAAGTGCAGCCGCCGGCGCCGAGGCAGCGGAAGAATTCGTCGATATCCCCGCCGTCCACACGATTGTCGCAGTTCATGTCGCCGAGCATGATGTCGCAGTTCGGAAACCGAGCCACATAATTCGCCGGGTCGCCCAGCGCCAGGAAGAACGGGTCGATGTCGCCGCCGTTGAAGGTCCCGTCGCAGTTCAGATCGCCCAGCGTGCCGGCTTGGCCGAACCAGTGATAGGTCACGTTGTCCCAGGCGACGTTCCCGTTGTCGGCCAGCAACTCGAACGCATAAATAGGTTCGTCCGAGCGCAGCCCCAGGAAGACCACGCCCGCGTTGTAGCTGTTCTGATCGAAGCCCGCTTCGAAGAGCTTGGTGACGCTTCCCATGAGCTGGTTGTTGGCGTCAAAAGCGTTCAGCGTAAACGTGCGATCCACGAACAGCAGCGTGCCCAATGCCGTCAGGCCGATCTGGTCCCACGGCTCGCCGGTGGTGCGGATGCGGAAGCCCTCGCCGAAGCCGGCCTGACCCTGCAACGGGGCGCAGGGGTTTCCCACAACCCAGGGCACCATCGTCGTGGTGATTTTGTTGGGCTCGGCCAGCATGTCGTGATTGACCAGGACGTCGTTGACCGGATCGTGCGTGCCCCACAGCGACTCGAAATCCTCCATCGTGCCGTCGACGATATCGCCGATACAAGGAATTTCCTGCACTTGGGCGATCGCGGAAATGGGAATCGCCAACCAGCAGACCAGGATCAGTAGCCAAGCTCGATTCTTCATGACTCCGCTCCGTTTGAATGACTTGACCAGGCGGCGTGCCCGCACAGCAGCGGTCGACCGCTCATCGCTACCGAGGCTAACGGGCGGGCAGGGCAATTTCAACACCGGACCGATAGTCGAGCGACCAAGTCCCGCAACGCGGTCCAAAGGCCAAATCCACCAGTCGCCGATCCGGTCGGTCGGGACCTTTCGCCGCGGGCCGTTCGAATGGCTGCGAAACCTGCCTCGCCGTGTTTGCGGAGACATCTGCACTCCCGGATGGGACCGATCGAAGCGGCGCGATACGATAACAAGGGCGAGCAAGTTCTCTTGAGGCCGCACTGCGGACTGAATCGTGAAATCACGCGAAAGAGACGAGCAGGTATCAAAGCTCTTTCTGTCGGCCTGCGATTTGCCGACAGAGCAACGGTCCGGCTACCTGAGGCGCGAGTGCGGCGGCGATTCCGAGTTGCGGGCCGAAGTCGAAGCGCTTCTGGCGCAAGAGCTCGACGAGGCGGGTCTACTCGATTCCAAAAAGCTCAAGGCCGACGCGGACGCGCTTGGGTTGGGCGCCACGACCAAGAGACCTCCGCTCGTATCGCCGCACCGCGAGCGGCCCGAGCGCATCGGCCCTTATTCGATTCGCGAGGTGCTCGGCGAAGGCGGCATGGGCATCGTCTACCTGGCCGAGCAGGAGAATCCGCGCCGCAAGGTCGCGTTGAAAGTCATCAAGCCGGGCATGGATTCGCGCGCCGTCATCGCCCGTTTCGAGGCCGAACGGCAGGCCCTGGCATTGATGGATCACGCCAACGTCGCGCGCGTCTACGACGCCGGCACAACCGAGCTGGGGCACCCCTACTTCGTGATGGAGCACGTGCCCGGCGTGCCGATCACCGAGCACTGCGACCGCCACAAGCTGAGCATCGACCAGCGGCTTGATCTGTTCATGCAGGTCTGCGAGGCGGTCCAGCACGCGCATCAGAAGGGCATCATCCACCGCGACATCAAGCCGTCGAACATCCTGGTCGAATACGCCAACGGCCAATCCGTCCCCAAGGTGATCGACTTCGGCGTCGCCAAAGCGACCAACCAGCGGCTGACCGAGAAGACCCTCTTCACCGAGCAGGGCCAGCTCATCGGCACGCCGGAGTACATGAGCCCCGAGCAGGCCGAGATGACCTCGCAGGACATCGACACGCGCTCCGACATCTATTCGCTGGGCGTCTTGCTGTATGAACTCCTGACCGGCACGCTGCCGTTCGACCCGAGTTCGCTCCGCAGCGAGGGGTTCGCGGCCATCCAGCGGATCATCCGCGAGGTCGAGCCGCCCAAGCCAAGCACGCGGCTGAGCAGGCTCGACGACCACGACAGCTCCTCGACCATCGCCGAGCGCCGCCGCTGCGAGCCGAGCCGGCTCAACCGGCTATTGCGCGGCGATCTCGACTGGATCGTGATGAAGTGCCTGGAGAAGGACCGGGGCCGGCGCTACGATACCGCCAACGCGCTGGTGATGGAGATTCGTCGACACCTCAATAACGAGCCGGTCCTGGCCGGGCGGCCGAGCGCTGGGTATCGGCTCGCCAAGTTCGTTCGGCGAAACCGGGCGGGTGTCGCCGCGGCGGCTGTGATCGCGGCGGTGCTCATCGCCGCGACGGCCGTGTCGTTGGGCTTTGCGCTGAGCGAGGGCGAGCAGCGCCGAATCGCCGATGCCGAAGCCACACGCGCCGACCAAGAGAAGGCGCTCGCCCAGGCCGAAGCCACGCGCGCTGACGAAGAGAGGGCGGTTGCCGAGGCGGTGAGCGACTTCCTGACCAAGGATTTGCTGGCCGCCGTGGCGCCGTCGCCCGAGTCCGGCAAGGGCAAGGACGTTCTGATGCGCGACGTTCTGGACGAGGCGGCCGAGCGGATCGAGGAGGCGTCGCGCGTCGGAGGACGCTTCGAGGAGATGCCCCTGGTGGAGGCGTCGATCCGCGCGACGTTGGGCTGGACGTACTACCTGCTCGGGGAATACGCCGCTGCCGAGCCGCATCTGGAGCGGGCGCGTCTGCTGAGGCGGGGGGAGTTGGGCGAGGAGCATCCGGACACGCTCTTCTCCGTGACCAACCTCGCCGCCCTTTACATCGATCAGGGCCGCTACGACGAGGCGGAGCCGCTGTACGTCAAGACGCTGGAGATCCGCAAGCGCGTCCTGGGCGAGGAGCATCCGGACACGCTCGGCTCCATGAACAACCTCGCACTGATATACATGGATCAGCGCCGCTACACCGACGCGGAGCAGTTGTACGTCGAGGCGCTGGAGATCAAGAAAAGCGTGCTGGGAGAGGAGCACGAGAACACACTGGGATCCATCGTTAACCTGGGGTTACTGCACATCCGCCAGAGCCGGCACGCTGAAGCCGAAGCGCTGCTCGTCGAGGCGCTTCCGATCATGACGAGGGTGCTGGGCGAGGAGCATCAGTTCACGCGTGCATGCTTGCAAAACCTGGCGCTCGTGTACATGGGTCAGGGCCGCTACATCGAGGCGGAGCCGCTGTACGTCAGAGCACTGGAAGTACTAGACCGTGTGCGGGACGAGGAACATCCGGAGACGCTCCGCGCCATGCACAACCTCGCGCTCCTGTACAAGAATCAAGGCCGCTACACCGAGGCAGAGCCGCTGTACGTCAAGACGCTGGAGATCCAGAAGCGCGTCCTGGGCGAGGAGCATCCGAGCACGCTGGGGTCGATCACCAACCTGGGACTCCTGTATCTGTCGATGAAGCGCTTTAACGACGCGCGGGACATGTTCGAGAGCAGCCTGCCGATCAAGCGCCGTGTGCTCGGGATGGGTCATCCGTGGACGCGGTACGCGCTCAAGGGACTGGCCCAAGCCTATGACGGGCTGGATCGCGGCGACGATGCGCTCCCGCTCTGGCGTGAGCTTCAGGAGTTTCAACTCGCGCAGGTCGAGAACCCGGACGCCTCGGCGCAAGTGCTCAACGCAGCGGCCTGGGATCTGCTGACCAATGAGCACGCGGAGCTGCGTGACCCCGCGCGGGCGTTGCCTTTGGCTCAACGAGCCGTGGACAAGGCCGGCGGCGGCGATCCCGCCATCCTCGACACGCTCGCCCTCGCCCAGCACCTGACCGGCGACACGCCCGCGGCCATCGAAACCGAAAAAAAGGCCTTGTCACTGCTTCCCCCCGGCGCCCCCGGGCGCGGCGACTACGAAGCCGCCCTCGCGAAGTTCGAGGCGGCCCTGCAGGAGCGTCGTGCGGATGAGCCCGAGGATTGAAACTCGTCCGGCATCCCCCCGGCCTTCGCGTCAACACGCCGCCTGACCCCCCTCTTCCCAGCGCCGCTCTCCGCTCCTCGCTCCCCGTTCCCTTAATCTCTCCCCGCCCCTTGACCCTTCGCTTCCGGCATCCTAGAATTCCTAGCTAACGGAGCCCGCTAGGCCCGCGTCCCCACACCAAGTTCACCCGCCCGCGTCCCTAAAACCAAGGTGCGCAAAAACTCTTCGCAAAAATTTGCGCACCTTGATCACCTTCCACCCCCGCCCCGCCAACGCGGTTTTTCTCGGTCGTCGCCTACCGAGATGGCCCGCGAGCTGTACGAGTTCGCGCCACGCTCGGTATTGCCCATCGCATGTCCGTCAGCCCTTTGAAGAAGCCTGCCCGGCGGCGCCTTTCCCGAAGAACTTCGGCGGCGCTGCAAGCGTGTAGATATGCGTTTCTTCGGCGATCGCACGCCGAATGTGTTTCGCAATCTGGAACATGCCCAGGAGCGCCGACCCGTCCAGCATTCGCAGTCCGCCATTCGTGTGCTCCGCGAGCTGCCGATCGATGGCGTCCGGATCAGGCCGGGCATCGATCGGCCGAGAGCTGCCGAGCGCGAACCCCCACGGCGACGCGTAGCTGGGCACGTGGGACGTGTAGGACTGCACGTGCTCGAACACGGCCATCACCGTCCGCACCAGCCGAACGTGCATGCGCATTTCGACCGGCCCAACCGGGCCCGCCTGAATCACGAAGACGCCGTCCGCAGCCATGACGCGCCGCACCCGCTCGAAATACTCCTTCGTGAACAGCTTGAAAGACGGCCCGTCCTCGATCGGGTCCGACAAGTCCGAGATGACCACGTCCCACGATTCCGTAGTGGCGTCAAGAAAGTCCAGCGCGTCCTGAATTCTGACTTCGACCCGCGGATCGTCGAACGCACCCTGGTGCATCTCTGCCAGGTGTTCGCGGCAGGCATCGACCACCTCGCCGTCGATGTCGATCATGACTACGCGTTCGACGGACTTCCAACGCAGGACCTCGCGCGCCGTCGCGCCCTCGCCACCGCCGAGAATCAGCACCCGACCCGGCCCACCGTGCAGCAGCATCGCGGGCTGTACGAGCGGCTCGTGATACAGAAACTCGTCCCCGGTCGAGGATTGCCACTTCCCGTCGAGCACGAGGGCCTTTCCGTAGGCGCCCGTCTCGACGATGTACATCTCTTGAAACGCGGTTCTGCGGTAGGCCAGCACGCTAGTGATCCCGTGAGCGTAAATGTCCCACGGGGTGATGTACTCGTTCATCCAGAAGTCGGCGCGAATCTCGCTGCCCGGCACCGCCCGGCCCCTAACCGGAAACGCCGACCGAAGCGTGGTCGACCAGAGCTGCGGCGACCGGCCCCGTCCCGAGCGGAGCGCCAAGCTCCCCGCCCCGCGCCAACGTTCGGATCGCGTGCCGGCCGGCCCGCAAGGCCCGTACGAGGTGCCGGCAGGCGTTCTCCGCGTTAGCCCGCTCGCCGCAGGTGAAAACATCGGCGGCGGCATAACGGAGCTCGGGCCAAGTATGGATTGCGATGTGGGACTCGGCGATCAGCCCCAGGGCGGTAACGCCTTGGGGGTGAAAATGGTGCGACACTTCGTGCAAGAGGGTCGCACGGCCCTGGTCGACCGCGCCGCGCAGCGCGTCTTTGATGAAGCTCTCGTCATTGAGCAATTCGGGGGGACAGTCATACAGCTCCGCGATGCAGTGCGTTCCGTTCATTTCCAAAGCTGGGGTACTCCCTTCCGGCACATTCCTGAATCTTCCGCCGTCCCGAAAACCGGGCACGAAGCGCTAGCCATACACGCTCAACCTCGCGCACCGTTGGCGGCAACGAAAGGGTGCCTTATACCGCAAATACGCTCGCGGGACGATGCTCCCTTCGGAAGAAGCGGTCACTTTTTGAGCTCTCGCCGATGTCGGGGTGGGCCGGGCCACTCGATGCCCTCCGGATCAGCGCAGTCGGCGCGAGCCGAAGCGGCACCCAATCGCAAGATTCATTTTGAAGCAGAGCTGATGACGGGGCCTTGGACGTTTCGACTCGGCCTGTTCTTGTTATCGGTCAAGAAAACCTGCCCGGGCGCACTTCTTTCGCCCGTGAAACGACCCCGCGACTTCAACCGACAGGCCTCATAACTACCTATATTCACATTTCACACCGCGCGCACGTGAAATTCGTTAAATTTAGTGTGACAAACGACTTGGAACGCATAAATACCCTTCGCCACCCCTCACTTTCCTCGAAGCGCCGTAATGTGGACCGCGTGCAGCGCGAGCTGCGCTGCCGCCG
>JACZRH010000369.1 GCA_022574815.1 Planctomycetota bacterium
GCCCGATTCTCGGTGCGCCACGCCGCGCAAGATCGCGTGCTCATAACCCATTTCTGTTGGCAGGAAGCGCGGCTGATAGTCCCGCTCAGAGGATTCATCAATCAGCGCAACTGGGCAGAGATCCTCGACCGCGCCGCCGCGAAACGCGCCGCCGTTGAAGAAATCGTATCCACCCATCAGCAGCAGCCCGACGCCGCGCTCGGAAACGGCGTCGAACAACGCGGCGAGGGTGCTGGTAGTGAGCCGCCATTTCGGGACGTTGCCGAGCACGACCACGTCGAAATCGGACCAGGCGGAATCGCCGGTCGCCATCCGCGAATCGAGCCGACTCGTTTTTCGCAGCAGGAATCTTCGCGTGACCTCGATTTGCGGGTCCGACGCCCACGCCCGCGTGACAAAGGCCGCCTCGGAGCGCGGCGGCCCCTCAAGCAACAGCACCCGCACGCGGCCCTCTTGCACTTCGACGATCGTGGATGTCGCGAACACGCCGCCGCCGAGCTTTTGCGGCAGCGTCACGCGGACCGTCAGCCGCTGCGGCCCTGGAGCCGGCGGGGCGACCGAATACTCCTCACGCAGTTGCTCGTCCTTACTTTCGATCCGAACAACGTCCGAAGACACCGGCGTGTCGCTCCAGAGGACTTCGACCTCGAGCATTCGCTCCGCACACCCCTGGACGCGCGCCCGCACCGCGACGCGCAGCCGATCACGCAACCCGATCCGCACCGGAACGAGCAGCGGCTCGAGCTCAACCAGGGGTGTCACACCCGGCGGCGGCCCCGCGCCGAACGCGATCAGGGCGGACTCCTGCGCCGCCAGCGCCGAGGCCGCCGCCCGAACGTCGCTGGCACGCTCCACGTTTTCCGCCCCGTCGCTGAGCAGCAGCACGGTCGCCGCCGGCTCGTAGCGCCCGGATCGCAGCTCGCCCGCGTAGCGCAGGCCCGCAGCCAGTGACGAGATCGGCGTCTCCGGCACGATACTCCAATCCTCGACCGGCGAAGTCTGATCACCGAAACGGTGCAGCCGCACGTCGAACAACCCATTCAGCCGCTTGATCTCGGTCCGCGCGTCGGCGACGGCGGCCTGTACGCGATCGGCCCGCCGGCGGCGTTCGCTGCTGTCCTTCGCGACATCCGCGATGCCCATCGAGCGCGAATAATCGAGCAGGACGACCAGCAGCGGCTTTTGCCACTCGAGCACGACCCAATCCCACACCGGCCGCGCGATCAACAGCATCAACGCGGTCCAGGCGATCAGCCGCGCCGCCGCCGCGACACGCGCGTGCGGCTTCGATACCCCCGCCGGGCGGTTTCGATACACCTCGAACAACAGCCAACCGGCCCCGCCCAGCGCAGCGGCCAGAAGCAGCCCGTGCGCCAGAGGCGTCCGTTCATGCACCAGCCACGCCGCGACCAGCGCGGCGGCCCCGACCGCCGCCAAGCTACGCAGACCGCGCCCGACGATTCGGCGTTCGCCGCGCGTCTCGGATATGTCCCCGGCAGGCCCGCTCGCTCCCGCCGGCGTATGGCGCAGCAAGACCGCTGTGGCAGCGACACACACCAGCGCGACCGCGAGCCACACCGGTTGCAGCAGCTCGAACGCCGCGTTCAAACATCAACTCCCGGGAAAACGCCCGCCCGCGCGGGTCCTTCGCTTGGCGCGGCGGCGCGGCGACGCGAATGCACGTGCGGGTCCGCCCGCGTGTCGTCGCGCCGCGTCGCGCCGCTCATTCGATCACAAATTCCTTCTCGGGGCTCTTGACGGTCAGCACCGGGCAGGGCGCGTGCTGGACGATTCGCTCGGCCGTGCCGCCGATCAGGACGTGCCTCAGCCCGGTGTGCCCGTGCGTGGCGACGACGATCAGGTCGATGTCGTTGGTCTGTGCGTACTCACACACCCCGTGCCAGGGGTTTCCAACGAACGTGTCGTACACGATGCTCTCGTCGCCTTCGAAGTGCTGGTCGACCAACTGCTGGAGCCCTTTGCGACAGGATTGAATCAACTCGGGCTCCGAAAGCGAGGTCGGCACGTCGAGCGGGACCGTCACGCCGACATCGGGCGACCACATCGGCCGGATGACGTGTACGATGTGCAGCGCGGCCCCGAACACATCGCGAAAGCCGCGCGCGTAGCGAGCTCCCTGCAACGACAGTTCCGAAAAATCCGTGGGCCAGAGGATCCGTTTCGGGCTGACCACCATCACGCACCTTCCATTCCTATCGCGGCGTCGCCACGTTCTGCCGAGTCACCAAGCAAGCAACGAGCGCGGCAACGCGGATCGAAAGCAGTCCTCCTACTCTTATCCTACCCCACGGCAATCCATGTGCCACATCGGAAGCCCGGGCCGTCGCCTCGGCGTCGCCCGTTACCCGATCGGGATCACCTTGGATCGATCGTGACCTGACCGCCGGGAACGACGTCCAGTTGAATACGGCTACCCAAGAGCAAGGACATGCCCAGTAGTGGCCCCCCTTCGGCCTCAAGTATGACTGCCTCCCGCGTTGCTCAAAGCCAGAGAATCGTGCCAAAATGGCGCGGAAGCCTGATTTCCGTTCCGTCCCCTAGTGTGGCCAGCGTTTGGCCCGCGGCTTCGAAACGAAATTCGTCGATCAAAGCGCGCGGAAGCGTCAAATAGCCGTTGAACCCGGTGTCGACTACGGCTTCGAGGGCTCGAATGGTCCCGTCAGGCGCGGGGATCTCTAACCGGACGACGGCTTCCAACTCGTCCGAAACCTTCCCCGTCATCCCGGTGTACCCGCCCGAAACCGCCCGCCCAGGCGATACGCCGCCGCGTGGCCGATCCGCATCGCGTACACGGGCGCGTCTCCAAAGCGGTCTTTGGCGCGCCTAGCCGCGATCGTGTCGTCGGCGTCTACTTCGTATTCGCCGGTCGCAACATTGATGACGACGAACTTCCCGGTCTGGGCGGGCTCGAGTCGCGCCCGGAG
>JACZRH010000103.1 GCA_022574815.1 Planctomycetota bacterium
TGGCAGACGGACTGCTACCCGACCGGCGGTGCGTTCATTCCGAGGTTCCGCGTGACCGGGGTGCGCGTCTGGCAGAGGCCGTACGGAACGGGGACGATGCCCACCGGCTGGCCGTTCACCAACTACCAGGACAACTTCGGCCGACAAAAGTACGAGTAGGCGGCCGTACGCAGGTCTCACACGAACGCAAGGATCCGCAACATCCGCCCCGCGCGGCTGCCCCGTGGCCGCGCGGGGCTTGTTTTGCGCAGCGCCGCGCGCGTGAACCCGATCCGAACGGCGCCCGGAGGGGCCGCCCAAAACGGCTGCGATCCGCTACAATACGTTGAGAGCACCGAACAGGCTTGACGACGGGCGCCGCCGCGCCCGAATCGGGAGATTCGTATGAGCACGGAAGTGGCCCCCCAGCCGAATGCCGTCCATTCGCACGCGCCCCAGGGCGGCGATCCGACCTCCATCTCCGGCATTCCGCTCAAGCGAGTCTACACGCCCGACGACGTCGGCGGGATCGAATTCCTCGACGACGTCGGCCGGCCGGGGGCTTTCCCCTACACGCGCGGCATCCACGAGACCATGTACCGCGGGCGGCCTTGGACCATGCGGCAGTTCGCCGGCTTCGGCAGCGCAGCCCAGACCAACGAGCGTTTCAAGTACCTGCTCGAGCACGGGCAGACGGGGCTCAGCACCGCTTTCGACCTGCCCACGCTCATGGGCCGCGACAGTGACGACCCGCTCGCGCTCGGCGAGGTCGGCAAGTGCGGCGTCGCGATCTCGTCGCTCGAGGACATGCGCGTGCTGTTCGACGGAATCAACGTCGGCGAAGTCAGCACCAGCATGACCATCAACGCCCCGGCGGCGATCCTGCTGGCGTTCTACATCTGCGTCGCGAAGCAGCAAGGCGTGCCGCTCGAGAAGCTGCGCGGCACGCTGCAGAACGACATCCTCAAGGAGTTTCACGCCCAGAACGAATACGTCTTCCCGCCCGAGCCGAGCGTCAAGCTCGTCATCGATACGATCGAATACTGCACCAAGCACCTGCCGCAGTGGAACACCGTCAGCATCAGCGGCTACCACATCCGCGAGGCCGGCTCGACGGCGGTGCAGGAGCTGGCGTTCACGCTGGCCGACGGGATGTGCTACGTCGAGCAGTCGCTCGAGCGCGGGCTGCGCGTCGACGACTTCGCCCCGCGGCTGAGCTTTTTCTGGGACGTACACAACGAATTCTTCGAGGAGATCGCCAAGTTCCGCGCGGCGCGGCGCATCTGGGCCCGCACCATGCGCGACAAGTTCGACGCCAAGAGCGAGCGAAGCTGGTGGCTGCGCTGTCACGCCCAGACGGCCGGCGTCTCGCTCACCGAGCAGCAGCCCAAGGTCAACATCATTCGCGTCGCGTACCAGGCCATGGCGGCGGTGCTGGGCGGGACCCAGTCACTGCACACCAACAGCATGGACGAGACGCTCTCGCTGCC
This sequence comes from Planctomycetota bacterium, assembly GCA_022574815.1. Taxonomy (GTDB): domain Bacteria; phylum Planctomycetota; class Phycisphaerae; order UBA1845; family Fen-1342; genus JACZRH01. Next base: position 1,470 of record JACZRH010000103.1, read on the forward strand.
CACCGAGCAGGCCGCCAAGATCGCGCTGCGCACGCAGCAGATCCTGGCCGAAGAGACCGGTGTCACACGCACGGTCGACCCGCTGGGCGGCAGCTACTACGTCGAGGCGCTGACCAGCGAGGTCGAGCGGCGGGCGCTCGAGATCTTCAAGGAGATCGACCAACTCGGCGGCGTGCTGCCCGCGATCGAGACCGGCTACTTCCGCCGCTCGATCGCCGACGCGTCGCACCGCTTCGGGGCCGAGTTCGACCGCGGCGAGCGAGTCATGATCGGTGTGAACAAGCACGTCGAGGACGACTACGAGCGGATACCGACGCTGAAGATTGATGCGTCGGTCGAGCCCGAACAAGTGGCACGGCTCAAGCAGATGAAGTCCCGCCGCGACGCGTCCCGCCACCAAGCCGCGCTGACCAAGCTCGAAGAGGCCGCCCGCGCCGGCGAAAACGTCATGCCGGCCCTGGTCGACGCCTCGGAGGCCCTCGCGACGGTCGGCGAAATGATGAGCACGCTCAAGAAGGTCTACGGGCGCTACGACGGGGCGCCGGAATGGTAGACAGCCAGTTGCCCCTGCAAGTTGCCCACGGTGCCACGGACCTGTGAGAGGTGCAGGCGTGGCAGGCGGGGGCGCCTGCCGAATTCGAGGCAAAATGCTTCGTTCCGCTCAGCATGACATCCACCGTACGCTCCCCCGAAGCTTCACCGCGGGCGGCGCGGTCAGCCTTGTGAACGGGCGCCGAGCACGCCGGACATGGGCAACGACGCCGGTTCGGCCTCGCCGAGCGGCTTGCCACTGCGGCGCAGGGGATTCTTGATGATCATCAGCAGACAAACCAGCCAGGCGGCGGCGAATGACGCGCCGCCGACCAGCGCCGTATTGCGCCCGCGGTTCATGCCGGCGATCGGCTCGGTGCGAAGCGCCGCGATCTCGATCCGGTCGGGTTTCGGTCCGGAGCGGCGGGCCTCGGCCAGAGCGGCCGCGATCTGCTCGAGTTCGCTTTGCAGGCGCTGCTCTCGGCGCCGCTCGCCCTCAATTTGGGACTCAAGGCCGCGCCGTACGCGGAGCTGCCCGTCGAGCTCGCGCAGCGCGTCGGCCTGATCGACCAAACCCACGACCAGGGTCCCGCGCCGCCGTTCGAGTGCGTCGATCGTGCGGCGCAGCTCGGCGAGCCGACGCTCATGCTGCCGGCGGGCCAGTTGATCGGCTTCGAGTTGCATCTGCGCGCGGACGGTCTCACGGCGATGGTTCATGCGCTTTCGCACGCCGCGCAGCCGGCGGTCCTGCGCGTCGAGCCGGAAGTTGCTGGTCAGGTCCATGTTGCGCCCGGCGTAGGCGAGGGCGTCGAAGCGATCGGACAGGTCGTTGAAGTGCCGCCGCAACTCCGTTGCGACCACGACGCCGCGCGTGCGCCCGCCGCCGCCCTCGGCCAGACCGCCGATCGACTTGTCGATGTCAACCAGCATGGCCCGCAGCAGGTTGATCGTTCGGCCGGCCCCTTCAGAGGCGGTCGTCTGTAGCGTGACGAGCCCCACGACGTCGTCGGCCGCGTCGGGGCGTTTCACTTTTTGGCGCCAGCCGCGCCACGTTCTGGCGAAGTGCGTCAGCCGGGCGCGGCGTTCTTCGAGTAGGGTGGCGCACTCTTCCACCGCCGGGCGGACCTGTGCCGGCGGGTTGAGCTCGAGCTGCTGCTGCGCGGCCTGCTCGAACGCTTCCAAGGCGGCGATCATTTCATCAAGCGGCTTCGAGAGCGGGACCAGCGCGACCGCGAGCTCGTCGCGGTACGAGCGTTTCACGCCGTCCAATTCGGCGCGGTCCTCGCGGTAGCTCCGGTCGGAGCTCAGCCGTTGCTCAAACGCCTGTGGGTCAATCATCCCTCGCGGGACGCCGCGCGCGGTCAGCGTAGCTCGCGATTCCCGTGCCTGCTCCAAGCCGGCGATGGAGTCGTCCAGCGCCTGGCGGGAAGCGGTCACCTCGCGCAGCAATCGTTCGTGCTCCTGCGGCATGGGGCTCTGCTCCAGTTTCGGCAGCCATTCTGCCAATCGCTGCTCGCTGCCGGACAGCTCGGCATGCACCGCCGCGTCGCGGGCGCTGAGATCGCGGTAGGTGTCCGGGTCCGCCATTCCGGGCGGGACGCTGTTGACGCGCCGCATGTACGCGTCGGCGGCCGCGTCGACGACGGCTCGTGCCAGGGCTCGGTCGGCCTGGTCGATCGCAAGAACCATTTCGGCACCATCGCTCGCGGGTACCACACGCACGCGACCGGCCTCGAGCGCCGCGACCCACGCCGATTTGAGAACAGGATCGCTCAAGGCGCCTTCGATCAGGCCGGGCGACTGGAGCGCGGCGGCGTGTTCGCGGGCCAGGGGTTTTTGCGACCCGCTTTCGTTTCTGATACGGAGAAGGGCGGTGCCGCGATAGGTGGGTGCGTCGTGGAGAAACCAGCTCGCCGCCGCCGCCGCCGCGATCACCGCCGCCAGGGCGCTGCTGCGGGCCCACCAGAGCTTGGGGGCCGCGAGGGCCGAGCGCTCGGCTTGCTCCAATTGCGTGGCTCGCCTGGCGAGGTTCGTCCGCAGACCATCAAATTCCCGCTCGCGCTCGTTGCGGACATCGGCCAACTCGTCGTGCGCCAGCTCGATCGCCGTCCGCTCCTGTTCGATCCGGTCGGTTTCGACTTCCAGTGCCAGCGCCGACTGGCGGCTGTCGGCGTCGCGGGCGTCCATCTGTTCACGCAGGTTTTCGGCTTCGGCGCGATGGCGTTGCGCTTCGCTCTCAATTTCCTCGGCCCGCGCTTGCAGCTCACGCAACTTCGTCTGGCGGGCCTCGAGCTCGTCGCGCAGCTCCGCCAGCGAGCTTTGATCAGTATCCAACCGCGTCCGTTTCTGCTGTAGCTCCCGTTCGACGCGCTGCAGGCGCCGCACGTGCCCGTCCAGCTTGGCCTGCTCCTCCTGCAACGCCTTGAACCGAGCCTCGACCGTTTCCCTCTGGCGGGCCAAGGCCTGCTCGTGTTCGTGGACGTGCCGCGTTTCCGTCTCGAAAGCCCCCTCCTTGTCGACGATCGCGCGGCGTTGCTGCTCGAGCTCGCGCGCCCATTGCCGCAGCGAGTTGCGTTGCCGGTCGAGCTCGGCCCCGCGGCCATCCAGATCGGCCTTGCGGCTCGCGAAATCGTCGTCCCGCGCGCTCAGCTCGGCGAAGCGTCCGTCCCAACGCGATTGGTTGGCGCCCAGCTCGTCGCGGGCTCGTTGTAGCTCGGCGTCACGCTGGTCGAGCCGTCCGCGCAGTTCGTCCGCCTGACGCCGTTGCTGAGCCAGATCATCGCGGGCCAGCTCGACACGTTTGCATAATTCCCCTTCGCCGTGCCGGATGACCGCGACGCGGCGGATCAGGTTTTGGCGGGCCTGTTCGATCGCGGCCTGGTCCTGCTCGCGCTGCCGCCCCAGCTTGATCCCCGATTCGCGCACCTGCGTCGCCTGCCGGTCTTGCTTGGCCTGCCGGGTCGCGATGCGTTCTTTCAATTCCCTGAGTTGTTCGGCCCGGGCGGCCAGTGCAGCGGCTTGGGCCTCGAGCTCCGCGTCGCGTTCGGCCAAACGGCTGCGCACTTCGGCCAGTTCGCGCTGCGCTGCGCCGCGAGCCTGCTCCTGCACCTGCTCGGCCCACGCTTCCAGCTCGCGCTCGCGGCGGCGCACCGCGGCTTCGCGCACGGCGATCTCGGCCAGCTTCTCGCGGATTTCCAGGACGTAGGGGCTGATCGAATCCGGATCGCCCAGACGCGGCGGCGTGGTCGGTGTCGGGGTTCTCGCCCGCGCTGCATCGGCCGGTTCTTGGTCGTTCGGCAGGCGCCCAGCCCGTGGCGGACCCTTGTCGGAGGTGTGGGCCTTCGACATTGGCGTGTCGTCGGGGTTCTTCAGCACTAAGCTCCCCGCGCGACGCGCCCCGGCCGGGGTTGGGCGAGCAACCGATTGCCGGTCGCGCGCGCGGCCCATTCGAGGATTCGCACATTTCGCCGCGCTGTGCTCATCTCCTTATTGTAACGCATGTTAGCCGAATTCGGCACGGATTCGCAGAATGCTACCCAATGGAGGCGCCGACCCGCTCATTCTCCACACAATCGCTCGAGTTGCTTCAGCGTGGCGCGAAGATCTTTGGGCAGCGGCGCCTCGTACGCGACCGGTTCTTCGTTGAGCGGGTGCGCAAAAGCGATTCGGGCGGCATGAAGCGTCAACCGATCGATCAGCGGGCGCTCCTCATGCCGGATCCCCTGACGATAGCCGGATTTGTATTTCGACAGCATGACCTGCTCCCCGCCGCCGTAAGCCGGATCCACGGTCAGGGGATGGTCGATGGCCGCGAAATGGACGCGAATCTGGTGGGTCCGGCCGGTGACGGGCCGACACTCAACCAGCGTGTTGCCGCTCAGCCGTTTGAGAATGCGGTAGCGCGTCAAGGCCGGCTTGCCGTGCTCTTGCGTCGCCTCGAAGCACGCGCGGCGTTTGCTGTAGCGGATGGGCAAGTCGATCTCACCGTCGCTGTCCACGTAACCGGTGACCAGCGCGAGGTAGGTCTTCTCGACAGTGCGTTCCATGAACTGGCGAACGAGGTGCTGCTGGGCCGCGCGCGTGCGGGCGAAGACCATGACGCCGCTTGCGTCCTTGTCGAGTCGCTGGACCACGCGCAGCGGCTCGTCGTCGGCGAACTCGGGCCGGTCTCGCAGCCGGTCGACGAGGTTGGCATGGCCGCCGCGCCCCGGCACGCAGAGCACGCCCGGCGATTTGTCCACGACGATGATCGCCTCGTCGGCATGCACGATGGAGACTTTGCGATTTCGGTCGCGACGAGGCATTATGGGGTCGCGGACTCGCGATCGATCAGGCGGAAGTTTACGACGGGCGTGGGGCTGACCAGTGAAACCCCCGCGGGCAGCCGCACGGTGACGTCCCAGGAGCGCATGTCCGCGCTGGACGTGTCGGCGATAGTAATACTGACAAAAGCGAACAGATCGTCAGGTCGAAGGGCATCGATCTCGGCTTGCTCACCGGCCACCTCGAGCTCGATCAGCCATTCGTTCGGGTCGCGCTCCGCGAGCGTGTAGCGCTTGGCCACCTGGAGGCTCGGTGCCGTATGAACGACGATGCCCGTTAAGCGGCGATTCGTTGGTTGTCCGACGACCTGCACCGACGCGGTGACCCATTCGGGTTGCAGCTTGATCGCCTCGAAGCGGCCAAACCGGGCTCGGAGGGGTATGCGCAGCTCCGACACCGCATCGCCAGGGGCCGCGTTTGTCAGCCTAGCTTGGAGCCGGGCGATGACGAAACGCTCGTTTTCCGGGATCGCGGCCAAGTCGTTCTTGCGCAACGTCACGCGGACCTCGGCGGGTTGAAACTGCTCGTTGATGATGATGACACTGCCGCGGTCGGCGCGCACGGGCCACGACACGGTTTGCAATTCGTAGACCTGAAGCGAAATTGAGAGCGGCGCCACGCTCGCGATCACGACGCCGTGCTCCGCGATCTCCTTGATCGACCGCAGGACGTTGGCGGCGTCGAGCGAGTTCCCGCCGAGCGGGAGCGTCCTCGGCACGTGCCAGTCCAGGGTCAGCGCTCGATCGACGGCCAGCTTGCGCAGGCGTTCGATGGCCCGCGTCGTGCCCTCAAAAGTGACGCTGAAGCGTGGGGGGTTGGGCCGCTCGATTTGCACGTCACGCTCGAGCGCGGCCGACGTTTTCGCGTGCAGCTCCACGGTGATGCCCGGCTCCCGAATCAGACTGGCCTGATCGGCGAGATACCACAGGACCAGGGTGAGCGGGACCACCACGAGCACACGCCGAATCACACGCCACGCCGCGTGCAGCCGGGCCGGGTCCGATTTGCCGCCCGCCGACCCGTTTCGCATCAGGCGGTTCTCGAGCTGCTGCTCCAGCTCATCCAGCGAAAGGAATCGCGAGAGCTTCCCGTCCTCGGCTAGCGAAATCGTTCCGGTTTCCTCGGACACCACCAGCAGCAGCGCGTCGGTTTCGTAGCTCATCGCGACCGCCGCCAGGTGGCGGCTTCCGAGCGCGATGTCGACTTCATCGCTCTCGGCCTGCGGGAACTGGCAGTTGGCCGCGAGGACCTTGTTGCCCTGGAGAATCACGCCGAGGTCGTGCAGCGGCGAATTGCGGAAGAATATCGTGTTCAGCAGGTTGGCCGAGACTTCCGAACCCAGCAGGGTTCCGTTGGCGGCCCAGCCGCGCAGGTCCACGTCGCGCTGGATCGCGATTAGAGCGCCGTACTTGTTCCGCGAGAGAAACCCGGCGGACTTGACCAGGGCGGCGATGAGCTTCGACTTGGGCGCGCGGCGCCGCATGAAGCTGACGCCGCCGGCCCGCATGAACGCTCGCCGCAGTTCGGGTTGAAATGCGACAAGCGTGACGACGGCCAGCCCCATCACGAAGTATTGATAGAGCAATTGCAGGCGGGACCAGTCGAATCGGGCCGCGAGAATGCGCACGAAAACCGTCGCGGCCAGCAGTAGGATCAACAATCCTTTCAGCGGCCGCGTCCCCCGAGCCCCCTGGAGCGTGCTGACGCACCAGTTGATCACGATCGCGATCAAGACCAGCTCGACGAGCACCTCCACAAGGTTGTACGCGTCGCTGAACAGGCGATCCATCAGGCTGGCGATGTCGATCATGGCGGGCACAGTATAGAATGGGGGCCGTGATGACTCCACGCGCGTAATTGGTCAGGGATCAGCCGGCTTCGGCGGAGTCGCGATCGAGATGGTGCCAGACGACTGGTTGGAGGCGTTGCGGAGAAACATCGAGATGGTGCGCGGCCGAATCGCCGCGGCCTGCGACCGTACCGGACGACGGCCCGCCGATGTCCGCCTGGTCGCGGTGACCAAATACGCCAGTTTGGACGTGGTGCGTGCGTTGCTGGCCCTGGGTCTGACCGATCTCGGCGAAAGCCGCGTGCAGCAGCTTGTTTCGCGGGCCGAGGAGCTGGGCGCGTCGCTAGCGGCTTGGGATGAAGCGCAGCGCGGACCATCCCAATCGCCGACTTGGCACATGATCGGCCATCTTCAGCGAAACAAGGTCAAGACGCTTCTGCCCCGGTCGCGCACCCTGCACTCCGTCGATTCGCAGCGGCTCATTGAGGAGATCGACAGGCAGGCCGAGAGATTCGACGCCGTCGTGGACGTGCTGCTCGAAGTCAACGTCTCCGGCGAAGCGAGCAAGCAGGGCGCACCGATCGCGAGCGTGATTGCATTGGCGGAGTCTTCGGTGCTATCCCGCCATCTGCGGTTGCGCGGCTTGATGACCATGGCCCCGGCCGCGCCCGACCCGGAGCGTGCCCGGCCCCACTTCGCGCGGCTGCGCGAGCTGCTCGAAGACCTGCGGACCCGCGGCGTCGTCGGGCGGAGCTGCGGGCAACTTTCGATGGGCATGAGCCAAGACTACGCGGTCGCGGTCGAGGAAGGCGCCACGCTGGTGCGGATCGGCTCGGCGTTGTACGAGGGATTGGCGCACGGCGCGACTTTTCGTGTGCCGATCGCGCCGCGGACCGCGGATTGACGAGCACCCGGCTCACTAGACCTCGCCGGCCTTGGTGCTGATTCTCGCTGTGCTTGTCGCCGTGTTGCCGCTTAGGTATAAATGGCCCGTCCAATACCGGGATTAGCGAAAGGATCGCTGCAATGCCGATGCCGCGTCTCGACAATGACGCCGACGCCGCCCTCAAGCTCGCCAACGAGATCGCCCATGAGTTCGAGCTCGAGTACGTCGGGACCGAGCACATCCTGCTCGCGATCTTGCGGCATAACAAGGGGCTCGGCCCCGAGGTGCTGAAGGCTTTCAAGATCGACGAGAGCCGCACTCGCAAGGAAATCGATTTGCTGTTGCAGCACGACAAGGAAGACACCTGGGTCTTCGGACGCCTGCCCGGGACCCCGCACTTCAAAAACGTGATGGCGATCGCGATCGACGAGGCGATCCAGCTCGAGGCTACGCACATCGGCAGCGAGCACCTCCTGCTCTCGCTCTTGCGGGAAAAGGGCAGCGCCGGGCAGCGCGTGCTCGCCAAGATGGGCCTGTCGCTAAAGGCCTGTCGCGAGGAGGTGCTGCGGCTGCTGTCGAGCCGACAGTGACGCCCCGCGCGGTGTCGCATTCGCGCGATGTGGCCCCGGTTCGCCGAAACCAGCCACCGTTCTTCTTGCCACCACCAGTTCCATGAACAAACACCGGCCGAGAGGTTGGTTCGCGACCCTCGCCCCCGGAATCCTCCTGGCGGCCACCGGCGTCGGGGCGGGCGATCTGATGACCGCGAGCTTCGCCGGGTCGAACCTGGGCGTGACCGTCCTATGGGCCGTGATCGTCGGGGCCGGCATGAAATGGGCCTTGACCGAAGGGCTGGCCCGCTGGCAGATGGGCACCGGCACGACCCTGCTGGCCGGCTGGACCCGCCATTTACGCATTCATTGGCTCTTCCTCGCCTACCTGGTTATCTGGAGCTTCAGCGTCGCCGGCGCGCTCATCGGTGCCTGTGGCGTCGCCGGCCACGCCTTGCTACCGCTCGACAAGGTCGCGTTCCTCTCGTGGTTGCACGAGGATCCGGCCACGCGCTCGAGAATCGCCTGGGGCATCGCGCACTCGATCGCCGGCGTCGTATTGGTGCGGGTAGGGGGGTTCAAGCTCTTTGCGCGATTCATGTCGGTTTGCGTTGCCGTCATGTTCGCCGCCGTCGTGTACTGCGCCGTTCGCATTCTCCCTGAGGTTTCGTGGCAGTACGGCGGCGCGGCGGCCGTCCGGCCAGGGGACGGGGGCCAAGACCCTCTTCAGTGGACGTTGGCGCTCATCGGCGGCGTCGGCGGCACCGTCACGCTGCTCTCGTACGGCTACTGGATACGCGAACAGCAGCGCGACGGGGTCGCCGGGCTGCGAAACTGCCGCCTCGATCTGGCGCTGGGATACACCATGACCGCGGTGTTCGGCGTCGGCATGGTCATCATCGCGTCCACCATTCCAAATCTGGAAGGTAGGGGGGCGAGCCTGGCGTTGACGCTGGCCGAACGGCTGCGCCCGCTCGTCGGGCCGGTCGGCGCGTTTGTGTTCCTGCTGGGATTCTGGGGAGCTGTCTTTTCGAGTCTACTCGGCGTCTGGCAGAGCGTGCCGTACCTGTTCGCCGATTTCCTCCACGAGGTGCGCCAGCGCGGCTCGCCGAACGAACCGGCGGCGGATCACACCGATTCACGGCCGTACAAGGCCTTTCTGTTCTATCTGGCGGTTCCACCGATCGTACTTTTGTGGTTCAAGATCAGTCTGGTCCAGCTCACCTACGCCTTGCTGGGGGCGGCCTTTCTGCCGATGCTGGCCCTGACGCTGTTGATCCTGAACAACCGGCCGGCCTGGGTGCGGCGGCCTTTCCGAAACGGGTGGCTGATCAACGCGGTGCTCGTGCTCACGCTTGTATTCTTCACCTGGACCGGCATTCTGTCCGCGAAAGCCACCCTCGGCAAAATCGGAGCCGGCGACGGTGCGCCGGTTGCAAGCCGGCCCGCCAAGGTCGCGAACCCTCCGAAATAGCCCTCAATCCAGATTTGCCGCCGGGCGAGCGAGGTGTGCCAGCACCGCATCTACGATCGCGAACATCCGCCTCAGCCCGCGGGACGTCCGTGCCGCGACGTGCGGCGTCAGGATGCAGTTCTTGGTGTTGAACAGAGGATGCCCCGGCGGCAGCGGCTCGGGGTGCGTCACGTCGAGCGCGGCGCCGCCGATGCGGTTTTCGAGCAACGCAGTGGTCAGTGCGTCGCTGTCAATCAATGCGCCGCGGGCCGTGTTGATGAGAAGTGCGTGCGGCTGCAACCGTGCGAGCACCTGCCCGTCGACCAACCCACGCGTGCGATCAGTCAGCGGGACGTGTAGCGAAACGATGTCCGCTTGCGACCAGATCGTGGACTTGTCCACGGCCTCGGCGGCGAAGTCGAACGGCCCCACGTCGACGATATCGTTGTAGAGCACTTTGGCGCCGAACCCCGCCGAGCAGATCCGCCCGACGCGCGCCCCGATACGCCCCATGCCGACAATCCCGATGGTGAGCTCGCGCAGCTCGACCCCGTGCGGAGCGGCACGGGCCTCCCGGTACATCCCGCGTTTGAGGTCTTCGGCCAGACGCGGCACCGGTCGCAGAAGTTGCAGCATCAGCGCCAGCGTGAATTCCGCGACGGCGTCGCCGGCGGCGTCGGGCGTGTTCAGGACCACGATGCCGAGCTCGCGGGCGGCGTCGAGGTCGACGCGGTCCGTGCCGACGCCCGCCACGCCGACGACGCGCAGATGTTTGCCCGACAGCAGCAAGTCTCGCGAAACGCGCATGTGCGTGCGGGTGATCAACGCTACGCAGTCCGAAACAGCCTCGCGCAGCGCTTTTGTATCGGTCGCACCCGGCCGCACGACCTCGGCCGCCGCTTCGAGGCGGCGCTCAGCGTCCGCGTCGAGCGGTTCGGCAAGCAGTATCCTGGGCAACCTGGGCAATGAAATCCTCAAGCGACGAAGTTCGGACGTTCTCTCGCGACACGCGGCAACGAGCCGCGAGCGCGAGAGAGCGAATGTTCCCGCGCAGAGCGTCTCATTCGGCATGACCGGTCGCTGGCGCTCCCGGCTCGTACCGGGTCACGGAACACGTCCTACCCGGTTCGCCCGTCAAGCCCGGCCGTCCGACGGAGTTGGCCGCAGGCGGCGTCGATCTCACGGCCGCGCGACCTACGAACATGTGCATTGACGCCGGCCTCGCGCAGCCGGCGTTGAAACGCGTAGGTGGCCTCGGACGACGGCCGCACGTACGGCAGGCCCGGGACCGGATTGTAGCGCAGCAGGTTGACGTTGCAGCGCAGCCTCTTGCAGATGCGCGCGAGTTGATCGGCATGCGCGCGGTGGTCGTTCACGCCGTCGAGCAGGACGTATTCGAGCGTGATCTCCCGGCCCGTTTGTTGAAAATAGAACGAGCACGCGTCGAGCAGTTCGGCAATCGGCACCCGGCCCCAGGGAATCAGTTCTTGCCGTAGGGCATCGTCGGGGGCGTGCAACGAGAGGGCCAGGTTGAGTTGCAGCGTCTCGCCGGCCAGCCGGCGAATCTGTTTCGGCAGCCCGACCGTGCTCAGCGTGATTTTGCGGGCGCCGATTCCCAGCCCCCACGGCGCGTTGAGAATCCGAATGGCGCGGACCACCTCGTCGTAGTTTGCCAGCGGCTCACCCATGCCCATGAATACGATATGGGTCAGGCGGGCGGATGCCGCGCCCAGTCCGGCGTCGGGTTCGCGGTCGAGCTCTTGAACAAGCGCCGCGACGCGCACGGCCTGCTCGACGATCTCGCCGGCCGTGAGGTTCCGCGTCAATCCGCCGAGCCCGCTCGCGCAGAAGCGGCAACCGACCGGACAGCCGACCTGCGAGGAGACACAGACCGTGTTTCGACGCCGATCCGGAATCCAGACCGTCTCGACCGACGTTTCATCCGGCCAGCTCAGCAGCAGCTTGCGCGTGCCGTCGGCGGCGACCGACGCGTGGTTGACGCGCGAGCGATACACATCCAGTCCTTCGGCGAGTCCGGCGCGATCGGCCTTCGACAGATTGGTCATCTGGTCGAAGCCCGACGCTTTCTTCTGATAGACCCAATCGGCGATCTGCTCCGCCCGATAGCGCGGCCGGCCCGCGGCAATCAGCCACGTGCGCAGCTCATCGAGAGTCATTGCGAACAGATGCCGCGAGGAGCCCGACGACTTCACATCCGCTGACGCCTCGCTCGGCGGGTCCACGGCGGTATGCACACGAACGCTCATTACACCAGTATAGCGGGCTGCCGACGACCGCGCACGGACCGCGGTCTTTGAGTAACCACCAAGGTCAGCAAGAGCACCAAGAGAGACAGGCATAGGTGCCCTTGCCCACCTTGCTGCCCTCAATGTTCTTGGTGGTTGATTCAGCGTTTAGCGCCGCCGTAGCGAAAAACCAGCGCCCGCCAGCGCGGCACCGGCTTGCACAGTCGGGCATCGCCGAATATGCTAGGTTAGGAGCATGGATGCAGTTTCAAGCATCGTTCAGCGGAGGCCGACATGTCCGCGAGCCAGTACGGCAACGAAAACTACGACCCCGACCCCAATCTGAAAATCTGGATGAACGGCGAGCTCGTCTCGGTCGCGGACGCGCGCATCAGCGTCTTCGACCACGGGATGCTCTACGGAGACGGCATCTTCGAAGGCATACGCAGCTACAACGGGCGCGTTTTCGAGCGCGAGGCGCACCTGAAACGCTTTTTCAACTCCGCCAAAGCCCTCTCGCTGACCCTGCCGTACACCGCCGAACAGATCGGCCGCGCCATGGACGAAGCCCTCGAGGCCAACGGGCTGCTGACCCCCGACAAGGACGGGTATATCCGCCTGGTGGCGACGCGCGGCGTGGGCGTGCTGGGGATTTCGCCGCGGCGCACGTGGAAGCCGCGCCTGTTCATCATCGCCGCGACGATCGCGATGTACCCGCGCGAGATGTACGAGAACGGGATGCCGGTGATTGTCAGCTCGATCACGCGCAACCTCGTCAACGCGCTGCCCCCGCGGGTCAAATCGCTCAACTACCTGAACAACATCCTGGCGAAGATCGAAGCGCTCGACGCCGGCGTCGCCGAGGCGATCATGTTCAACCATCTGGGCTTCGTCGCCGAGGCCACGGGCGACAACATCTTCATCGTCCGCGACGGGCAGTTGC